>NZ_JBEXRC010000009.1:0-181533 GCF_040612915.1 Streptomyces sp. NPDC006326
CGCCGCCACGCCGGAGCCACGGGGGTGACGGTGACGGCCGGGGTGGAGGGCGGCCACCTCACGCTCACCGTCGTGGACGACATTTGGCCGCGCACAAAAGTCGAGGGCTCCACCGCGTGCGGTGGAGCCCTCGATTCGGTTCAGCGGGTCTAGCTTCGCTGGCTGTTGCTCTCGATCAGGAGCATGGTGAGCTCGGCCCGGTGCTTGGCCGACATGTTCGCCCAGATCACCTCGCACACCGCCTTCGGGTCCTGCCACGGAACGGAGGTGGCCTCCACTCCCCTGCCCTGCGCAGGGATGACTCCTTCGGGCTCGCGCTCCCCCACCGGCTCCGCACGTACGGGTTCAGCGAGGACCGGTGCCACCGCCGTCGCCTCGGCCACGGGTGCGGCAGCCGGCTCATCAGCCGGAATCGGTGCTTCCGTGCGCGGTGAGGCAGGGCTCGGGCTCTCCCGACTTTTGTCCGCGGACAAAAGTCGGGCGGGTGCCTGGGTGTGCTCCGGGTTGTCCACCACTCCCCCGGCGTCGGGCACCGCGGGTTCCGCGCGTACCGGCGCCGGCTCCTGGGCAGCGCTGCGCAGGATTTCGCGCTGGGCCTCCTTGACCTGGGCTTCCTGTGCCTTGGTCTCCTTGAGGAGGTCCAGCAGCTCGGCCGCGCCCACGCCAGGCCGGTCCTTGGCCGCACGGGCCAGGGCCCGCCCGTCCCGCTCGGGCAGCTCCCCCGAGCTGAGCATCCGCTGGATCTCCTCGGGCAGTTCCAGCAGCACCAGCTGGTTGGTCACCCACGACGGCGACTTCCCCAGCCGCTCCGCCGCGCGCGACTTCGCCCCGTGCTCGCGGCCCTGCTCCGCGCACGTGTCGACGAGCTGCTGCACACCGCGGGCCCGCTCGATCACGTCGAAGTCCTCGCGTTCGAGGTTCTCGGCGAGGAGGTGGTCGATGAAGTCCGTACGGGAGCCGGCGAGGTCGTCGCGTACGACGAAGTCGAGCGCCTCCAGCCCCACGTGCAGCGCGCTGCGGAAGCGGCGCTCGCCGTTGATCAGGACGTACGAGGCCGCCCCGATCCGGGACTCGTGGTCGGGCCACAGCCCGAGGTATGCGCTGCGGCTGACCACCACACAGGCCGAGAGCTGGGCCTGCCGCAGCTCCTCGCCGAAGCGGGTCAGGTCCTCGTCCGTGCCGAAGTTGCGGCGCGGGTTGAGGGGGGTCGGGGAGACCTGGTCCAGGGGTACGCGGATCAGTTCGTACGCCGGCAGGTCGCCCTGGGCGATGGCCTTCGCCCGCCCGCGCTCGCTGCGCCCGCCGCTGGTGCGGCGGGCGTTGCTGAAGGCTGCGCCGGTGCCGAGGAGGTCGCTCTTGCTCATGCCGCGATCCTCCGGGCGATCTCACGCATCGCCTCGGACTGCTCGCAGTCAGGCGCGTAGTGCAGCAGGGGCAGCTTGACGCGCACGGCTTCGCGCTGCTCCTTGAGGTCGGAGATGACCGTGATGACCGGCGGGTCCCCGAACTCCTTCCAGCTGTTGAGGGAGGAGGTGACGACGTACCCCTTCCGGCTGTCGTAGAGGTTCACAACGAAGCCGAGCTGGGCGATCTCGATGTCGAGGTCGTCGATCAGGTCTTCGAGCTGCTCGCTGAGCATGTCGTACGCGTCGGCGGAGGTGTCCTCGGCCTGGACGGGGACGATGATGCCGGACGTCTTCGGCGCCTCGCCCTCGCGGGTCCGGGCGTAGTAGAGCGCGGTGTCCATGGTGTAGCCGAGGCTGGGAGGGCAGTCGACGACGATGTAGTCGAACTCCTTCTCCAGTTCCTCCAGGGCCTTTTCCAGGGCGGTTTCCTTGGTCCGGACGTGGCGGGTGGTGGCCAGCCGGGCGTCGAGGAGGAAGGCGTCCTTGCAGGAGGGCAGCAGGAAGAGGCGGCCGGCGAAGACCCCGTGCTCGATGGGTACGAGGAGCTCCCGCACCCGGCCCTCGATCTCGCCGAGCATGTGCTTGGCGAGGCTGGGCTCCTTGATGCCGAGCATCTCCGCGCCCAGGTGGCGGGTCAGGTGGCCCTGTGGGTCGAAGTCGATGACGCAGACGCGGGCGCCGGTCTCGGCGAGGGCCTGGGAAAGCCCGTTGCTGATCGCGCTCTTGCCCACACCGCCCTTCTGGTTGCAGACCACGATCCGGCGGGCGCCCTCGTGTGCCGGGCGCCGCCGCCCCGTCGGCGAGGGATGGGTGTCGAGCCACAGCCGGATCGACTGGGCGACGCCCTGGTTGTACGGCACCTCCCGTGCCTGGCAGTCCTCCTTGAAGTCCCCGTACAGGCCTGTGGGCAGGTACGTGGAGAACGAAGAGGCGCCGGAGGTGTCCACGGGAGTCGCCGCGGAGGCATCGGCACGCCAGGCGTGGATGCCCTCGGTGACGGCGTCCTGGATGTCCACGCCCAACTGGGCGGCGCGGACCTTGAGTTCCTGCCGCAGGGACGCGGGCAGCTTGGCGACTACCTTTTCCCTGACTTCCGGATCGTATGGAGCGGTCATGCGGGTACCTTACTAACCTCCAGGGCGGAAGGCGAAGAGGCACACCGACACAAGTTGCCTCCGTATGTTGGATTTGACCCGGGCTGGCGCCGTTTCGGTGGGCTCTCGCGCACAGCCCCGCAGCATCAGGACCGGACCGGTCTGGCTGCCCGCGCATGTCACGACTGGCTCTGTCCGTCAGAACGACAGCAGGTGTTCACCACTCAGGGAGGCACGTGGCCGTGCCCGGGCCGGCAGCGGATGAAAAATGCGTTGGCCGGTCCTTCGGAGAGCTGCGACGATGCCCTGCTGTTTCACTAGCGGAGGACATTTGTTCGTTTTCGTGTGCGCCGGGTGCGGCGCCGAGCTGACCGCCCCGCTCTCCCAGGTCGACCTGCCGGTCCACGCGCGTCAGAAGTACGGGAACGGGCTTCAGCTTCCGGTGCTCATGGAGTCGGGCACCTTCGCCGTGGACCCGGAACCCTGGGGGCCGCCATGGCGCAGGTGGGAGGAGATCGATCCGGACGAGGCAACGGCCCGCGGCATCTACGCACCCGTCTACGCCCTCTCCGACGGTGCACCCGGCGCGATCGTCATCGCACCTGGCGACGCCCGCGGCACTCGGCTGATCCCGGAGAAGGGCGGAGGCTCTTGCTGCGGCCTTGACGGAGCAGAAGGCCCCAACATGGCTTGCGAGGCGTGCGGTCTGCCCGTGGCGAGCCGGATCGACGACTGCTCTCTCTGGCAAGCCGTATGGCTCGACCCGAACACCGTCTGCCGCCTCCCCGTCGAAGGCGCCGACCCCGCACCGCTCTCCTGGGGAGAGCTGATGGAGCAATGGCAGGGCACTCCGCCGTTCGAACCGGTCACCACCTGGGGACCGCGAGGGGGGACGAACCACTACTGGTCATGGAGCCCGCAGTGGAAGGCGGCAGCCGGCCGGGCGCTCGCCCACCTGCTGGCGGCCTCGCGAGGCGGACCGGTGACCGTCCCGGACGGCCTGCTCAAGGAAGTGTTCCAACGCGCCCTCGACGCCCTGCTGCCCGCCGGTCCACCGGCGCTGCGCGCCGTCCTGACCGGACCGGGACAGCCCACTCCCGACCCGGACGCTGACATCCTCCTCGTCCCGACTCATCCGCAAACGGGGGAGGTGTGGACCCCGGGCGGCCTGGTCCCCTTGGCCTACCTGGTGCCGCTGCCGTTCGGCGTGTGGATGTGGTTCGCCTTCCCCGAACAGCACCTGCCCGTCCCCGCGTCGGGCGGCATGCCCGACGGCGTCCTCCGCGACGACCCGCCCATGCCGCGCCCTGGATACTTGTTCCGGGCGGACCCGGGAGTGTTCCGGCACACTCTGGTCCGGTTGCCGGCCGTCCGCAGCCCATGGCTCCGCGATGTCCTGGAGGACCTCACGCAGCACATGCGCGCCGGCCTCTTCTAGTCGACCGGCAAAGGAACGGCGGGCCGAAGCAGGGTGATGATCACGCAGGGGGTCCAGACCGAAGAGCGGTGTGGGCGATGTGGCGGGGTGCTGAGATGCGACATCGGTCAGTTCATCGAGCGGGGCATGGTGCGCTGGGGCAGCGAAGGCTGGTGTGAAGGGTGTCCCGACGGGTGGTGCGAGCATGACGGCGGCTCGGCTACTCCTGAGCACATCCGGCAGGCTCTGCTCGAAGCTCACGGGTTGGCGCGGCTTCGCCTCGTCGAAACACTCGCGACCCTGGTCCCTGTATTGAAGGGTCTGCGCGAAGCGCAGCAACTGTCCCTGGGAGAGGCACGCAGATGCGCCGCCGAGCTCGTGGACACCGGCCTCTTCGGCACGTTGGTCGAGATAGAGTTCCTGGCTATCCACCTTCGGCGACAGAACATCGCTGTGACAGTCGATCACTCGGTGCAGTGACTGCCCTCGCCGAGTCGCAACGCAGCACCGCTGCCATGCCCTCATGGCCGAGCGGTGTTTCGCTGGGCCGCTTCGACCTCTGAGTCCTCGGCTCAGACAGGCCTGTCGAGCGCAGTCAGCAGTTTGTTGACGGCGGCGCGAATCTCCTCGTCTTGGGTGAAACCACGCCAACCGCCGTTGGTACGCAGCCGTTGGTCGAGGGCTGGTACCCCTCGCAGGATGCTCGCCGTCGGCTGGGATGCCGTTCCGCCGATCCGTACCAGATGGCGCACGGCGGGGAGCATGACCGGCCGATAGACGCCTTGGGCCAGGTCCCGGACGACGGTGGTGAGGGCCGGAACCGTGTTCGTCGTGTCCCCGGTGGCGGCCCACAGGGCATGCGCCGCCGTGATGCTCGTCCAGGGGTCCTCGTCGGCGATCAAGGTGAGAAGCCGGTCCGCATGGGGCGCGGCATACGGTCCGAAGTCGGCGAGCATCGCCATGGCGGGCCGGCAGAACCCCTCGGTGACAGCAGGTCCGAGTACCTCCAGAGCCGGCTCGGGGTCGCCGCCGACCTTCCAGGAGGCCCAGGCCGCAAGATCCTGGCGTGATCCGCCGGTGCGAGCCCGTGCCATCAGCAGCTCCCGGGCCTCGCTCCCGGCCTCTCCGATCCCAGCCAAGGCGGTTGCGGCAGCCTGCCAGGTCTGGTCGTCCTCCAGGAGGTGGAGCAGCTGCGGAACTGCCGCTGCGGCGAAGGGGCCCCAATCCGCAAGAAGCTTGCAGAGCCGGGTGAGCAGGTGGTCCCTGGCGGTAGTGAGTCGGATGCAGATCGCCGGCATGAGGGCTTCCGCGTGTTCCACGAGGTTGTGCAGTACTTCGTCGAGCGCGGGCAGAACGGCGGTATGCCAGTCGACGGCAGGGTGGTGGAGGTGAGCGGACGTGAAACCAGAGGGCTCGCCGGCCAGCAACTCGACCAGTCCCGGCACGCAACGAGGGTCGTTCATCCGCGCCAGCGCCCACATGGCAGCCTCGGCGACAGTCTCCCCTCCACATGACGTCCGGGCGGAGTCATCGGCAAGGAGCTCCGCGATGTCGTCAACGTACGCCTTTGCTGCGGACCCAGGCAAGCCAACAACTCAGCCGCCAAAAATCGCACCTCGGCGGCAGGATCGTCCAACCGTACGGCGATGCGAGGGACCAGCGCGGCGGTAGGTGAGTGCCACCGGGACAGCAGGCCGCCGGCCTGAGCCAAGGCTCCAACCCTTTGCTCCTCGTCGCTGTGGTCCGCCAGCAGGCCAAGGGTGAAGAGGGGAGACTGCCCGGCCATCAGGTCCCCCGTCCACTGCTGGACGCCCCGTACTCCCGTTTGCACTGAGCTGGTGTGGCGCCACAGCTCAACGCTCGGGTCCCGGACCGCTTCCACCAGAAGATTCAGCCGCTGGGCAGGCAGCTCCGGATCGCTCTGAGCGAGCGCATGTACGGCTGCCAGACGTATCTGTGGCTGCGGAGCGTCGAGCAGACCACGGAGCAGGGCCTGGACCTCGCCCCCGGGGACGCCGAGGGGCGCGCGCTGCGAAGCCTGGCCAAGGGCGAGCACCAGCTCAAGGCGGGTTGCCGGATCGTTCTCACTCCGCCAGGAGCGCAGCAGCGCGGGCAGAAGAGCTCACCGGGGCTGGCGCACACACCGACCACGTCGGCCGCGGCCCTCCGTATCCCCGGCTCGGGGTCATCCAACAGCTTGAGTACCTCGGGGAGCGCCCGTTCCCATGCCGGTGCCCAGGCTGGATTGAGGCTTCGGCTGCGACCTGCGTGGCTTCCGCTGCCAACATTGCCGTCAGCTCCAGCACCGCGAGGCGGCTCGGCACCTGGGCTGTCGAGGCCAGGCGCAGGATGAAGGGCAAGGCGGCTGGGGCCGCGGAGCAGACCCAGCCGCCTTGGTGGCACAGCAGGTTGAGCAGCTCCGACGCGGCATCGTCGGCATCGTGCGGATCCGGACCCGCGCACCTGAGCAGCAGGCCGGGTACGTCGTCGGCGCTCCCGTAGTTGTGCTCCAGTGCTGCCCACTCGACCAGATCCAGTCCCGCCCACATGACGGCGACCTTATCGGGCGAGTTCAGCGGTGCGGTGCAGCAAGGCAAGCAGGCCGTCAAAGGCCGAGTAGAAACCCGGTCTGCCGAATCGGAGCTCTTGTCCACGGCAAGCTGCGGACCGTACATCCCAGGGGCCAGCCCCTGGACCCCGCCAGCGCCTAGGCCGCGCTGGACCGGCCTTGGCATGGGGGGCTACTCGCCCCCCAGACCCCCTCGCCAGGCGCTTGGGCGCCCTGGACCCGCTCCCCCTCACGCCCTGCCCCGGCTCCCTGACGGTCGCCGGTGCACCCCTCGGGCGCTGGGCGCCCTCACTGGGCATGAGGGCCACAGCGAAGAGTGGTTGCTGTGAGCTGTGGCAGGGGTGGGGGTTGCCAGGTCGCACAGAAAGTACAGCACTCGTGAAGTGCGCGTGCTTTGGCTAGTGCATCAGTGGGGGAGACAGGGGGGAGCAACCCGTTCGTGCGTGGGTCGGACGGGCTCGCACCGGCACCGCGGACATGCTGAGGTCACAGCAGGCCGGAGTCGACTGATGCGGGCGGTCCCGTTGCTCTTTAATAAGAGGGCGCGGCGTTTTCAGGGCTCTGACCTGCGGGTTTGCTAGAGGGGGTGTGTCGCCCAGGACACATTTGGACTCCCGAAGTGTGTACCTGGCGAGCACATTTCGCCGAAAACTCAAGCAGCGCTTGAGTTTTCCGGGCGGCCCACAGGCTGTGGATCACCGCAGGTCAGAGCGTCGGGCTCACACGCGCGCAGAGCCCGTGCACACCCGCAGACCCCTCCGGAATGTGCTGCCATAGCGACAACCGAAGTCAAGCAGTCGTGTACTTTCGGAGCTTGACCGCAAAATAACTTCACGTACCGTGTACTTTCGGCGCCTCCTTCGAACAGTGCCCCGGATCTGGCACATCGGCGGCGCGTCGACGCGTCAAAAGACAAGCACACGTTGATTTTTTGGATAGTCTCGGACCGCCTGAGTAACAAGGAGGTCCTGTGACATCTGATCAGCCCGCACGTCGCCGACAGCGCGGGCCCCGTCCTGTACCCACACCGGTCGCCGCAGGGAACGAAGCCGAGTACGGCGACATCCTGGCCGTACTCGGCCAGCAGCTCGGCGAGAAGGTGGCCGGCGTCGCCGACCCCAGCGGCCGGCGTCGACTCAAGGGGGTTCACTTCGAGTACGCGGCAGACCCCCGAGCCGTCCATGACATGGCCGGAGGCGCCGGGTACAGCCTGGCCAGCAACTGGTTCACCCAGCTGCTGGCGCAGCTCGCCGTCGCCAACAGCATCACCAAGTCCCAGCTGTGCGTCTTCCTCTTTGTGGCCGGAGGGCAGGTGCCGGGGACCGGCATCACCCAGTACACGCAGCAGGAGATCACCGACGGACTCAACAAGATCGCCGCCCAGAAGGGCGGCAAGATGATCACGCGTTCCACGGTCAACCGTGCCGTCCAGGCGCTGTGCGGCTACAACTGGGTGGAGAAGGCCGGCAACGGCCGGATCCAGATCAACGTGCGTCTGTGGTTCCACGGAAACAGCACGGCCCAGCACGAGGTGCTCGCGGAGATCGCCGACCGGCATGACAACGACGTCGAAGCGTTCCCGTACGCGGTGGGCCCCGAGGGCGCCCATCAGGAGGAGCTGGACCTCGACTTCGGGAGCGAGATCGAGGTTCGCGGAAGGAGACGTACCGGGTGATAGTGCTGCCAGGCCCCTGCACGGGCGACCGCTCTCGAGGAAGGCTGTCCCATGGCTAACGTCATGTCTCCGATCGTCGCGGAGCGCATCTGGGCCCTGCCGCTGTCAGGGTCCGCCGTCAAGTTCCTCCAGTACCTCGTCTCGCGCAGCGACTTCGGGGGAGCGCTGCCGGTACGGCAGAAGGACATGGCCGCCGAGTACGGGGTCACGCCCCAGGCCGTCAGCGGGCTCATGGCGCCCCTGTGCGACCTGAACATCGTGCTCAGGCCGCGCAGTGAAGAGCGCAACGGCAACTCGTACCGGCTGCACCCGCTCGCAGCGAAGTACGAGAGCCCGGAGATGATGGAGGCGGCGTTCCGCGCGGCCCTCGTCCGCATCCAGGAGGGGGACCTGCCCAACCTGAAGCTCCCGACGTACCACCAGGCGCCGCCCGCCCCGACCGGCCGGCCGAAGCTGCAGGTCGCCTGAGGGGTGCCGCTCCCGCGGACACGGCGAAGGGCCCCCACCGAGGCGGGGGCCCTTCGTGCCTGAGTAACTTGGTGGCCCCCACTATATTCGCTGCGGGCCGGGCGCGGCCACCGGAAGGCTTCGGCCCCCTTTCCGTGTCTGCAGCCGGGCGGTACGGCGCCGCGTTGTCAGTGCGGGGCCGGATGATTCCCTTCATGCTGAAGAGCCTTTTCATGGAGTTCGTGTGGGGGATCGGCCTGTACGTCGGGGTCACCCTGTGTCTGGTCGCTCCCCAGTGGACGACCAGGACGCGCATGCCTCGGGGGAGGGTCTTCCGCCTCGCCCGACGGATGGGCTGGGGGAAGCCGTCGGACGTCCGTGCGGCCGAGGTGCTGCAGGCACTGCGGGAGCAGGTGCCGGCCGGGGCCGACCTGCCGGGGCCCGAGCGGTTGCAGCGGCGGCTGGACGACCGCCGCTTCTCGATCTTCTCCATCCTGCTGCTGTGGCTGTTTCCCTACCTGGGTGTCGTCGCGGCACTGTTCCTCGTGCTGAACGGGCACTTCGACGACGGCTCCCCCTGGATGGTGCCGCTGGTGTGGGGGATGTTCGGCGGGGTCCTCGTCATCGCCGAGGTGGATCGCCGCATGCTGGCCCGCTCCGTTCCCCTCGAGCACACCACCCTCATGGCCGTCCGCGTCGTCGAAGCCTGCCGGGAGCCGGCGACGAGGCAGGAGGAGGCACGCGGACACTCGCGCAGTTCAGCGGTCTGCGCGTCCGTCGACGAGCTCTGCGCGGCGCTCGACCGGCAGGTGGAGCTGGAGCCCAGGCGCACCGACGCCGTGCACCGGGCCCGGCTGCGCGCGGAGGCGCTCGAGGTCGTACGGAACCTGCACGCGGCCAAGGTCCGTATCGCCGAGGGAGATTCCGCTGCGCTCGCCACCCTGTTCGGCATCATCGGATCGCTCCTCGCCGGCACGGTGACCCCGACCCACCTGTCCTCCAGCGCCCGACCTCTTGTCTCCGCCGAACTGCTGACCGCGGACCCGGACTGGGAGGGTCCGCCGCTGCGCAACGCGTCGCTCGGCGCGAAGGTCCTCGGTTTCGGCCTCTTCATCGCAGGCCTCGTCGCGGTCGGGAAACTGCTGTCCCTGCTGAGCCTGCCGGAACCGCTGACGTGGGCTTTGGTCGTGCTCGTGGCGGGTGCCGGCCACCGCGCACTCAAACGCCGAATCCCCGTCCCGGACCTCCCCACAGAACTCCTGCCGGCACCTCAGGCGCCTGCACCGCTTCCAGCAACCCCTGCAGACCGCGCCGGAGCCGGCCGGCTTCCCTGAGCGGACACTCCAGAGGCCGCGGACGATGTCGCGATTGCCGGAATCAATGAAAGTGCGCGCATACCGCCTTCGCCTGACCTAAAGTGCCAGCTCAAGAAGCCTGTTCCCCGCACCCGTGGGGATGACCCCATTGATATCTGGGGGGTCCCGCACACCATGGCCTGCTCCCCGCACTCGCGGGGATGACCCCATCGAGAACCCGACGTGGCAGGGCCGCAAGTGCTGCTCCCCGCACCCGCGGGGATGACCCTCGGATCCTCGACCGACTTATCGGGGACGGGCTCTGCTCCCCGCACCCGCGGGGATGATCCCGGGCCGAGCATGTCGTCGATGCAGACTCGGGTCTGCTCCCCCGCACCCGCGGGGATGGCCCCAGCGCGGTCCGGCCGACGGGGAGGGGACCCGGCTGCCCCCCCGCACCGGCGGGGATGGACCCGACCCCGAGCACAAACTTCGAGGTGCGCGGGCCTGCTCCCCGCACCCGCGGGGATGAACTTCGCAGAGGGGCAGTCGCTGCCGGGCTGCTGGGGAGGAGCCAGCTCTGGGTCGTGTGCGCGTCGGTGCGTGCCTAATGCCCCGCGAAGCGCTGGGCCTCTTTACGCCGGGCTGTGCCCCCTCCGCCCCGGCTTCGGCTTGCCAGCGGGGCGAGGCGTCGTCAGGTCCGCCCAGACCGTCGTACCGCGGAGGACGGGAGGGCTGGGTTAGTGGTTCAGGCCATCCTTGACGAAGCTTTGACCGGCTTCGTTCGGACCGTTCGCACTTGGCAACAAGCGCTGTTGGCCGCAGCCCGCGGTGAACAAAGGCCGGGCGCCGGAGGGGCGTGGGTATTCCCTCGGTGAGGGGGTATGGCCGGAATTCATCCTGTGATCGGGCTCACGATGAGAACTCTTTGGGCGTGGTTGCCGGGGTGCGTTACGTTCATTGCACACGCACCTCGGGGGTCCTGACCAGGCCAACTCGGTGCGTGTGCAAGGTAATCCGCACGGGGGGCGGAGCCAGGAACGGTTCGGGGCCGAAAGTGTCCAAGCCGTCGGCTCCACGAACAGGTGCCTGATCTCCGCACCCCTTTGTGCATGACACAAGGGAAGAATACGTGAATCGCAACACCGTACGTATCGGGGGCGTCGCCGTGCTCGCGGCGTTTGCTCTGGGCTTCGGCGGCACCGCGGCACAGGCGAGCACCGCCGTTCCCGCGCCCCGCGCCACCGTGGCGGCGACGCAGGACGAGGACCAGGCGATCCGTCAGGCGGCCGGAGCCCTCCTGAACTCGGGCATCGAGTACAGCGCGGCGGACCGTGCCGAGCTCGAGGCCATCGCGAACGGCGAGAGCGCTGCCGCCGGCAAGTGGGACAAGGCCCTGGAGCTCCTCAAGAAGGTGCCCGGCTTCGCCAAGGCCGTCGGCGGGAAGTACGCCGACTTCAAGAAGTGGTACGGAGACCTGCCCTGGTACGTCAAGGCTCCGCTGACCGCGGCCGGCGTCGGCAGTGACCTGTACAGCATCTGGGAGCTGTTCCACTGACGGCCTTGTGAGCGGTGACTGAAGGGGACGCGCCGCAGCCGAGGTTGCGGCGCGTCCCTCTGGCATTGCCCCGCCTACCCGAGAGGTCTCCCACAACGTGAACAAGTCCTCCAACGCACCCGCACCGCACCCCACCGACGAAGAGAAGCAGAAGCCGGGCTGGGGTGTGCCGGTGGTGGTCCTGGGTGTGGTCGCCCTCCTGCTCCGCGTCGTCGACGTATGGTCCTGGTGGGCTCTGCTCTGGGCCCCGCTGTTCCTCCTCGCCCTGGTGCTGATGGCGTTCGAGTGGAGGCTGCTGGCTCGCAGCCGCCGACGCATGGGTGGCCTGGATTGGGTGCTCATGGTCGTCGCTCACCTCGGATGCGCCGCCTCACTGGCCGTCGTCCTCGGCGCCTCCTGAACGATTGACCGCACCACCAGGCCGGTACAGCACCGAGCCTCACGTGCCGACGCCGCCTGCCGGCCTGGGGCACCACCGCCGCCGACGCCGCAGCTCGGCGCCCCGCCGGTGCGCCACTGCCGCGTCCGACCCTGTCGCAAGCGCCAATACCGTCGCGGGGCTCCGCACGGTGAGCTGGTGACGGCTGCGGCCGGTCACCCCTGAGCCGCAGCCGGGAAGCACACTCCAACTGAAACGGGAGGGCACCTTGGCCCGGAACGAACAGAGGCGCCGGACGATCCGCCGGCGGGCCGCGGCGGTGGTCACCGCCCTGCTGATCACGGCCACGGGGACGGCGATCGCCACCGCCCCGGCCGTCGCGGCGGCTGCACCGGCGGCCCCTCCGCACGGGGCGGCCGCTGACATACGGGCCCTGCTGGCGGCGGTGCCCGGGCTGAGCGTGCACGCGGAGCACGTACTGGACGGCGGCGACCGCCAGTACACCCTGACGTTCCGCCAGTGGGCGGATCACCGGGACCATACGCGCGGCACCTTCGAGCAGCGCCTGAACCTGATCCACCACTCGCTCGACGCCCCCACGGTGCTGTACTCCACCGGGTACGAACTGGACGAGAGCGACGGCACCAGCGAACCCACCCGGCTCCTCGGGGGCAACGAGCTGAAGATCGAGCACCGGTTCTTCGGTCCGTCCACGCCGGCGAGACCCGACTGGTCCACCCTCACCGTCCGTCAGTCGGCCGATGACTACCACGCCGTGGTCACCGCGTTGAAGCGCGTCTACCGCCGGAAGTGGATCGGTACCGGCTGGAGCAAGGGCGGCATGGCCTCCGTCTACCACCGCAGGTTCCATCCCCAGGACGTCGACGGAACCGTCGCCTACGTCGCCCCCCACGACGTGGACGACGGCGACGACCGCGCGTACGACCGCTTCCTCGCGACCGTCGGCACGGCGCAGTGCCGCGCCGATGTCCAGAGGGTGAGCCGGCAGCTCCTCACCCACCGCGAGGCCTTGGGCGCACGGTTGGAGGCCTGGGCCAAGGAGCAGGGGTACACCTACACCGCCACCTTCGGCACCGCCGACCGCGCCCTGGAGTTCATGGCGATGGAGTCGGTCTTCGCCTACTGGATGCTGTGGGGCGAGGACGGCTGCGACAAGATTCCCGTGGCCGACGCCAACCTGGACACGCTGTGGGGCTGGCTGCACTTCTCCCTCGACGGTTTGGACGGCTACACCGACCAGCGGATCGGGGCGCACGCCGCGTACTACTACCAGGCCGCCACGCAGATCGGCAGTCCTTCCCCCGCGTTCTCCTGGCTCGACGACCTGCGCCGCTACCCGGACGTCTACGACATCCGCAACCGGCTGCCGCAGCAGCTGCGCGGCGCCGCCCCGGACCGCACGGCGATGCGCGACATCCAGGACTGGATCGACCGCGAGGGCAGTCGGCTCCTGTTCGTCTACGGCCAGTGGGACCCTTGGGGATCCGAGCGCTTCTCCACGGGCCGGCGCACCCGGGACTCGGAGGTGCTCACCGTTGCGGGAGCCACCCACGGAACGACCGCCCTCGCCGGTCTGCCCGAGGAGGCGAGGACCCGCGCGGAAGGCATGGTGAAGCGCTGGGCCCGCCCCCGTTAACAGAGCGCTTGAATGCCGGTCCATTGTCAGAACTGGCATATGGGGAGAGTCACAATCCTTCCGGGTGGCTATTTTCGCGTTGATCACGGGCCTGGCCGTGGATAGGTTGTTGGTTGTCCGGACATACGCACGAAATGTTCGACGGGGGAGGGTTCGGTACCGGCCTGCGCGTTCCACGGAAATTCTGTCCGTCGCTCGCGCCGCTCGTGAAACGGGCATCGTCCGTGAATTCCTCTTCCGGCCAGCCGTCATTTTCGTTCATTGAAAGGAGCAGCGATGTCTGCCGTTTCTGTTGCCGACCCGTTCGTCCTGGATGTCAAGGTCACGTCCCAGGGTGAGGCCACCGCCGAGCCGTGGCCCACCAAGACCTGCCTCGGCTGCACCACCAAGTGCCCCACGGTGAAGCAGACCTGCACCCTGCTCAGCTGCGCCACGCAGTGTCCGGTCGGCTGCTGACGAACGCGTGAGGGGGTGCCGGGCCGGCCCGGCACCCCCGTGCGTACGGCAGGCCGAAACACTCGCTCGGAAACGGTTGACGATGCCAGCACAGCAAGGGGTCGACACCCCTCTTTCCGCCGCCGGACTCATCGGTTCACGGCTTCGCCAGGACGCCCTCGTGGAGCAGGCTGTCGCAGAATCGGAACGTACGGCGAAGAATCCCTTCGAATGGGGTGGCGCCACCCTCGCCAAAGGGCGCACAGGAACCGCACTCCTTTATCTCGCGTTGTCCCGGAATTCCATAGGGCATCAGCAGCAGGAATGGTTCACGGCAGCCCAGGAGGAATTGCGTCAGGCAGTCGCCACCACGCACTCCCACCCGCTCACCATGACCTCCGCATTATTGGGGAGCTCCGGACTCCTCCTCGCCGTCGAGGAGTTCAACGAAAGCGACTCCCGGTACGGGGGCAGCGCCCGCACCCTGCGCGAACAGGTCGCCGCACAGGTGCTGGAACACGCCTGGCCCGAACGCGACAACGGGTTCGCCGCCACCGACTACGACGTCATCGGCGGCGCCGCGGGCGTCCTCGGTGCCCTGTGCGCGCTCCCGGGCCCGCTGTCGGCTGCCGTCGCCGATGCCCGCGACCTCCTGGTCCGCTACCTGGTGCACAGCGCCCGCCCGGCCGAGAACGGCCACTCCCAGTGCTTCGTGACACCGGAGCTCTACCCGCTGGAGGAGTACCGGGCGCAGTACCCCCACGGCTACTACAACACCGGGCTCTCGCACGGGATACCGGGCGTCGTCTCCGCCCTCGCCGCCGCCCGCCTCAGCGGGACCTCGGAGCCCGGCACCGCCGACGCCCTCCGGCGGCTCACCGACGACCTGGTGCAGTGGTCCATGACCGACACCCACGGCGTCGACTGGCCCGCGGGCGTCCCCCTGACCCCCGAAGGCCGGCCCGACACCCGCCACCCGGAACCGACCCGCACCGCCTGGTGCTACGGCGCACCCGGCGTGGCCGTCTCCCTGCACCAGGCCGCCGACGTGCTCGACGACCCAGGTCTGCGCCGCCTGGCACTGGACGCCTTCGACAGCGCCATGAAGCGGTGCGGCCACGGGGCGGACGTGGAATCACCCACCCTGTGCCACGGACTGACCGGACTGCTCTGCGTAGCCCACTACTTCTCCCACCGAAGCGGCGACCCGCGCGCCGTCCACGCCACCGGCGAGCTGACCCGGCACGTCCTCGCCGCGTGCGACACCGGACACCTGCTCGTCGTACGGGACGAGGAGTCTCCCGCCAATTTCGTGGACGACCCCGGGTTCCTCACCGGGGCGGCCGGAGTGGGCGCCGCCCTGGCCATGGTGGCCGGCGGGGAACGACCGCTGTGGTCGAGCAGCCTGATGCTCGGATGGTGACGGACACGTGAAGAAAGGCGAACACGCCACAGTGAGCGGCCTCTACGAACCCGTCGGCTTCGTGATGCTCCGGGCCCCGATGCTGGACATCGGCACCTTCAAGGAACTCCACCGCGACCCCGACACCATGACCGGCCCGCAGGAACAGGCCGACCGGATCCTGGCCGCCGCCCGCCGCCCCGAGGTCGGCGAGGCCGTCCGTATCGCCAGCCCCGACCTCGCGGACGCACTGGACAAGCACGCCCCCGGCGGGGAGCGGCTCGCCGACGGCAAGCGCGGCGAGCGGCTCGTCTCCAGCCTGGCCCGCTACATCACCCGGATGAGCAGCCGCCCCACCCCCTTCGGGGCGTTCGCCGGTGTGGCCGTCCTGCCCCTGGCCGAGGCCACGCACACCAGGGCCGACCCGGCCGCCTCGACGACCCGTACCCGCTCCGACATGCGCTGGCTGCTGGAACACATCAGCGAACTCGAAGCGGACGACGACGTCGTGGCCGCCTGCGAGCTGCTGTGGAACCCCCTCATCCTGGACGCCGGCCACCAGTTCGTCCTGCCGTACGCCGACGTGTACGGGGACAGCGACAACCGCGCCATCACGATCACCGCCACCCCCATGCTGCGCCGCATCCGCGAACTGTGCTCAGACCCGGTGCCGTTCCCCGCGCTGCTTAACCGGCTGGCAGCGGAAGCCGGCGAGGAACGCCGCGAGGCGGCACGCCAGTACCTGCTGTCGCTGAACCGGAAGCGCTTCCTCCTGACCGGCCTGCGCCCCGCACGCACCGACTTCCGGCCCGAGGAGCACATGGCCCGGCTCGCGAAGGAGCGCGGGGACGAAGCCGCCGCCGGGAACTGGGCGGAGCTGCGCCGGGTCCTCGACAAGGCCGACGCGACCGCTCCCGGCGGAAAGGACGGGCTGTTCGCCGAGGCGGTGTCCCTCCAGCACCGGATCCACCGCCCCTCCGGCCACGCGCCCACCCTGCACGTGGACACCGGGATGGCCGTCACCCGCCCGTCGCTCCACCATTCCGTCGGCCTGGCGGCAGCGGCGGCGGCCGAGACGCTGATGCGGCTCGGCTGCCATCCGGTACGACAGCAGCACATCGTCGACTACCACGGCCGGTTCGTCGAGAAGTACGGCACCGAGACCGAGGTCCCGGTCCTGGAACTGCTCGACCCGCGGACCGGACTGGGCGCTCCCACGACGTACACGCAGCCCGCCCCGCCGTTCGGCCGGTACGCCTCACCGCCGCCGCCCGTCCCCGACGCCCAGAAGCGACACCTGGGCCGCCTCCTCGCCGACTGCCTCAGCGCGGGGGAGCGGACGCTGACCCTCACCGATGCCGACGTCGACCGGCTCGCGGTCTGGGACCCGGCCGACGGCGCCCCGCCTCTGCCCGCGGTGGACCTGTTCTGCCAGGTCCACGCCTCCTCCCCGCAGGCCCTCGACGCGGGTGAATGGCAGCTCGTCACCACCGCCGACTGCATGATCTTCGGCGGCCGGTCCATGGGGCGCTTCGCAGAAGTACTGGGCGACGAGGCCCGGGAGCGTCTGCGCACCTACCTGCAGGCCGAGGAGGAACGGCGTCCGGACACCGTCCACGCCGAACTCAGCTACCAGCCCACCTTCGCCCTGGGGTCCAACGTCGCCGTGCACCCCGGGCTGCGCTCCTACGAGATCCCGCTGAGCACCTTCCCCACCATGGACAAGGAGCGACAGCTGCGCCTGGACGACCTCGTCATCGGCGCGACCGGGAACCGCTTCTACGTGCGCTCCCGGCGCCTGGGCAAGGAAGTGGTCGTCAACCAGACGCACATGCTCGTCGCGACGACCGTCCCGAACGTCGGCCGCTTCCTGCTGGAGGCCTCCCACGACGGCTACGCCCTTCCGAACGGCTTCGGCTGGGACGACATGGACACCCTCCCGTTCCTGCCGCGGGTACGCCATGGACGGGTGGTGCTGCGCCCGGCGCAGTGGAACGTACCGCCCGAGGACCTGGTGGGAGCGGACGGCGCCGCCGGCCCGGCCGCGTTCGACGAAGCGCTGGCGGCGGCCCGCGAACGATGGGGCATCGACCGCTACGTGTACGTCGTCCAGATGGACAACCGGCTGCTCCTCGACCTCGACAGCCCCCTCGGCCGAGGACAGCTCCGACGCGAGGCGCTGACCGCGCTCCGCGACGGCTCACCGCGCTACCTCGAACTCCACGAGATGCTTCCCGCAGCCGACGGCCTGTGGCTGACCGACTCCGAGGGCCGCCCCCACGTCAGCGAGATCGTCGTACCGCTGGTGACGGCAGCGTCCGGCCGTGACGAGGCGCTGCGCGCGCGCACCGCCGAGGTCGCCCACAAGGCCGCCGCGCGCGGGAGTGCCGCCGCGCCACTGCGCAGCCCTTTGCGCCGGTTCGGTCCCGCCACCGACTGGACGTATCTCAAGCTGTACCTGCCGCACGACGCCCAGGACGATCTGATCACCGGCCCGCTGGCGGAGTTCGTTCGGCACGCCCGGCGCGTCGGCGTACTGGACCGGTGGTTCTTCATCCGCTACGTGGACCCGGACGCTCACCTGCGCATCCGACTGCACGCGAACGGCGCCCAGGCCCGCGAGGCCCTGCTGGTGGAGGCGGCCCGCTGGGGCAGCTCACTGCTCGAATCGGGTGGGGTGGACGGCATCCAGACCGACGTCTACGAGCGGGAGATCGAACGGTACGGCGGCCTCGGTGTCATCGAGCACGTCGAGGAGGTCTTCTCCGCCAACAGCGACGCCGTGGTGCGCCTGCTCGGCCTGACCGGCGGGGACCCGGCTCTGTCGGCGGAGCACGTCATGGTCTTCGCCCACCACGCCCTGTACGAGGGATGGCTGGGCTCGGCGCCGGCGCACGCGCCGTCCCTCGCGCCGATCACCGACCCGGTGCGCAAGGAGTTCCGCTCCGGTCGCCGCCACGTGACGAACCTCCTGGCCCCGTGGGAGGAGCACCCCGACCCGGCCGCGCTGGCCCACCGTGAGGTGCTGCTGCCGCTGTTCGAGGAGCAGAAGCGGGCGGCGGCGGCCGCCCGTGCCGCGCTGCGCGAGCGGCACGGGGCGGGGGCGGACGCCGTGGAGAGCGGGTTGCTGGCGAGCCTCGCCCATATGCAGAGCAACCGGTTCCTCGGGGTGGACCGCGAGAGGGAAGAGCACTGCTACGGCCTGTGGCAGCTGGCACTGGACGCGATCCGGACCAGGCCGCGCCGGTGACGGCGAGGCGAGCGGTGGAGTACGAAAGGCTGGCCGGCCAGGTGAGGTGGGAACGTGAGTGAACGGAACGGCACTGCCGCAGACGCCGCGGGCGCGGGCGCGGACACACCCGCGGAGTCGACCGGAAGCCGGTGGCTGAGGCTGCGCTACGCGAGCCGGGTCATCGCACTCTTCTGGGAACTGAGCCCGAAGAGCGTCTGCGCCATCCTCGGCCTAACGCTGCTCACGGGCCTGCTGCCCGCCCTCCAGATCAAGCTGACCCAGGCGTCCGTACAGGCGGTCGTGGACGCGATCGGCCACGACTGGGACGGCCCCGCGACCCGCTACGTGGTCGTCCTCGGCTCCGTCCTCGCCGTGCTGGCGGCCCTGATGCACTTCCTGGGGACGTGGGAGCAGTACGCGCGGATGATCTTGCAGTTGCAGTTCATGTACAAGATCAACGAGCGCATCATGGCGAAGGCCACCCGGCTGGACCTGGAGCACTACGAGAACGCCGACAACTACGACGTGCTCCAACGCGCCAACCAGGAAGGCTCGACCCGTCCCTACCAGATCTTCCAAGGCCTTCTGGACGTCGGACAGAACGTCGTGCAGCTGGTCTCCGTCGCCGGCCTGCTGTTCTCGTGGAACGTCTGGGTCGGGCTGTTGATCCTCGCCTCCCCGATCCCGTCGATCCTCGCCTCGGTGGTCTACGGCCGGCGCGGGTACCAGGTCGAGCGGGACCGCACGGCGAAGCGCCGGATGATGCACTACCTCCAGCAGCTGACCACGACCGACCGCGCCTTCAAGGAGGTGCGGCTGTTCAACCTGGGCGGGGAGTTCGTCAGCCGGTACCAGGCGCTCACCCGCGAGTTCTACGACACCGACCGCACCCTGGCCAGGAAGCAGGCCTTCGCCGCGTTCCCCCTGGGCCTGCTGAGCGTGCTCGTCTCCTCCGGAGCCCTGCTGTTCGCCCTGCTGAGCACCACCTCGGCGGCGACCGTGGGCCGGCTGGCCGCGTACACCCAGGCGATCAACGTCGTGCAGTCCTCCGCGCACAGCGTGCTGTTCGGCATCGGCGAGCTCTACCGGAACATCCTGTTCGTGGGGAACATCTTCGAGTACCTGGACCTGCCCGAATCCCGGATCAAGGGCGGCAGCCGGCCCTTCCCCTCCCCGATCCGCGAGGGCATCGAGTTCCGGGACGTCACCTTCGTCTATCCCGGCACCGAGAAGGTCGTACTCGACGGGCTCTCCTGCTTCATCCCGGCCGGCCGCTGCGCTGCCGTGGTCGGCCACAACGGTGCGGGCAAGACCACACTCGTCAAGCTCCTGGCCCGGCTGTACGAACCCACGTCCGGCGAGATCTACCTCGACGGCGTCCCCTTGCGCGACTACGACCTGGCCGACCTCCGGGACAACATCGGGGTGATCTTCCAGGACTTCATGCAGTACGAGATGCCGGCCGCGGAGAACATCGGCTTCGGCAAGATCGCGCGGCTGGCGGACGGGCAGCGCATCCGCCGGGCCGCCGAGGAGAGCGGGGCGGACCCGTTCCTTGCCAAGCTGCCCCAGGGGTACGACACCCCGCTGGGGCGCATGTTCGAGGGCGGCCACCAGCTGTCGATCGGGCAGTGGCAGAAGGTGGCCCTGGCCCGCGCGTTCATGCGCAAGGCCCCGCTGGTGGTACTGGACGAACCGACGGCGTCGATCGACGCGGAGGCCGAGGCCGAAGTTTTCGGCCGACTGGGGGAGATCGCCTCCGGCGCCACCGCCATCCTCATCGCCCACCGGTTCTCGACCGTCCGCATGGCCGACGACATCCTCGTCCTCGAGGGAGGGCGCCTCATCGAACACGGCAGCCACCGCGAGCTGATGGAGGCGGACGGGACCTACGCACGCCTCTTCACCCTGCAGGCCTCCGGATACCTCGACCCGGAGGAGGTGCCCGACGGCACCCCATGACCCCGCCCCGCCCCACGGCGGGATGGCCGAAAAGTTACGAGGTGGGTGAGTTGCGGAGGTAAAAATATGATCATGAATGCACCAGAACCTGACCAGTCGCGCCGGTCGCCCGCGTTCTACCTCGCGGCAGGCATCGCAGCCGGTGTCCTCGGAATCGTCCTCGTGGTCATCACCACCTGGGGCCTGCTCCCCATCGCGGGCGACAACACGCTCCTGAGGCACGGGCCGCAGCTGGCCGGCATCGCCCTGGTCGTCCAGGGCGCCTACTGGGTCGCCAAGTCCCGGTCCCGCGAGGACACATCCTGACCGGCGCACCGGACACCGGCCCCGGACCCGCACGCCACTGACCAGGCGTCCCTCGTCCGGCACACCGCACCGAACCGAGCCCTCGGCTCACCAGTCCCCAGGGGCAGCACCGCCAGATCCCCGCCCCTGGCGCACGACAGGGGGAACATGCACACCGAAGACCGCCCCACACCCAGCTGGATGGCCGCCCTTGCCAAGGTCGGACGCCTCACCACCCGCGAGCAGGAGGTCTTCCTCCTCCTCGCCGACGGACCCACCAACGGCGAGATCGCCGACAGTCTCTTCATCACCGAACGCACGGTCCGCGCCCACATCGTGAGCATCCAGGCCAAGCTGGGCCTGTGCTCACGGCTCAAGGCCTGCCTGGCCGCCGCGGCCTACACCCAGACCAGCACCCCCACCCTCGCGGAAGCCGGCTGACCGCCGCCCACGCCGCCCCCACATGTCAGGGGCCTGAGCCGCCCGGCCGGCTCAGGCCCCTGACGCGCGCCGCAGGAACCCTTTCCGGACCGCCGAACCCCTCGCACGGGGTGGCTGCTTTTTCGGCCGTTCTGCCGCCTTCGGCATCTGGAACCCTCATAGGCACTGCCGTCCTCAGAGGAGCCGCTCATGACGACCGCGACAGCCGCCTACTGGGAACCCCTTTGGGCCGACGGGCGCCGATACCGGCAGATCAACGGTGCAGAGGCTGCGCTCCTGGCCGAACACCTCGGCCCCGGCCGCGGACGCCCGGCTCTCGACATCGGCAGCGGGGACGGCGCCCTTGCCCGCCACCTGCACCACCGTCTCGGCTACCGCACCACCGGCATCGACTGCGCCCCCAGCTCCCTCGCCCTCGCGGCCGCAGACGGCACCGAATCCGCTCCCGGCCCGCTCTGGCGGTGCATGGACATCACCACCGACGACCTCGCCACCCTGCCGGATCCGGCGTACGCGGTCGTCACCTGCCGCCTGCTCTACCGGTGGATGGACGACAAGGCCGCCTTCCTCGACCGCGTCCGGCAGATCCTGGCGCCCGGCGGAACCCTCTGGGTCGTCACCGAACTCGGCGGCCGCCGCGCAGACTCCGACCCTCACGCGTACCTGGGGATCAGCACCGCCGAAGCCGAGCTGCTCACCGCGGGCTGGTCGGTCGTCCGCACCGCCGATCTCGACGTCGTCCGCTGTTACGCACTCCACCCTTGACCCGCCGGGTCCTGCGAGGCCGGCGTCCCCATATCAGGGCACGTGGAGGGCCGCCGGTGACCACTCCACGCCGGCCCTCTTCACGGAGGTCGCGGCCCGTCCGCTCCGACGACGGAGGCGGCACGGCGGGTCTGAAGCGTACGGCCGCGCTCATCACGAAGCGGGGAAGGCGTGTGCCGGCGTTCGCCGCCCGACTGGAGCAGGCGGGCGAACAGGGCCGAAGGCGGTACGCCCAACTCCTCGTGCAACAGGCGCTGGAAGGCGACGTAATGACGCACCGCCTCGTGCACGTTCCCTTCCGCCAGATGCGCGGCGACGACCGCTCGGTGCGCGCTTTCCCGCAACGGTTCCGTGCGCACGCTCGTCAGGGCGGTCTCAAGGGCGAGTGCGTGCTGACCTTCCCGGGCCAGGCCGTTGGCCAGCGCGTCGAGGGCGTGCAGGCGCAACTGCCGCAGCCGTTCCCGCTCCAGCAGCACCCAGTCCTCGTCCCAGCCGGGCAAAAGTTCCCCGTCGCCGAACAGGACCGCCGGCACCGCCTCCACGCCGGTCACCCCCGGTGCCCCCGGCGACCGCACCACGCGCAGCGCCGTATCGGCGAGCACGCGGGCGTCCACGGTCACGGAGTCGACGAGCGAGACCGTGTTCCTGCAGCAGATGACCAGTCTCCGGTCGCCATGCGGAAGCTTGCACAGTGCGCTGCGCAGGCTGCCCCTGGCACGCGCCTCGGTGGCCTCCGGCCACAGCGTTCCCGCGAGGACCGTCCGGCTGACGCACGAGCGCAGTCCCACGAGGGCCAGCAGGCGTTGCGCGTTCCCGGACAGGTTCACCGCCTCCGCGCCGTACGTCAGCCGGAACTGACCCAGCAGCCGCAGGTGGGGAGAGGAGGGTGATGTCGAGCGGTCCATCGTTCCTCTCACAAGGTGGATAGGGGCGCTTTACGGCGCCGTGTAGCGAAACTCCGGTCCGTAGTTCTTGCCGCCGCCGGGCACCACGCGATTCATCAGCTCCCGAGCCGGTGACCGCAGCGCGAACATCTTCTGCACGGCCTTGTCCAGAAGCGCCGTGGCTTCGTCCTCGTCCTCCTGCTGCCACGCCTGCTCCAGGAGCCTCAGTACCTCGCTGTAGGCGCGGTTGGACTTGTCGAGGAGGTCGATCACGTCGGCAGCGGCCCCGGTCCGTGGCCAACCCCCTGCGGGCACCTCTCCCATCGGGAGAACGGGCAGCTGCGGTGCCGGCGGGTCCGGGAAGTACTTCGCAAGGATCTCTCGGAAGGCGTAGTAATGGGGGAGCTCGCCCGAAGCCGCCGCCGCCTGGTTCGGGTACGGGTCCGGGGGCGGCGCGGACGTTCCCTCGCCCTGTTCCTTGATGACCCTGATGGCCGCCTTGACGGCGTCGAGCGTCTTGAGCTTCTCCAGGCTGTTCCCCGAGCCGTGGTGCGTCATGTCCCGGGTCACCTGCCGGTGGCCGGTGATCAGGCCCGGGTCGGCGCACAGGGCGTTCAGGATCGCGGTGTAGAAGGCTCCGATCGAGGTGTAGGGGGGATCGGCCGCCTGCGTGTCCGGATGGTCGGGTTCCTCAATGTTTGCGTACATCGCGACCGACTTCTTGGTAAGGCCGCTCAGGAACACCTTCAGTCCGGGCCGTACTCCGCCGGGCAGCGGGCCCGGGTAACGCGGAACCAGCGTCTCGTCGGCGAGACGAGGAGTACCGCCGACGGTGGTGAGCAGGTTGCAGGCGATACCGAGGTGCGACATCTCGTCGAAGACGATTTCACGCAGGGTGCGGGAGACCTGGCCGGCGTCCCCGCTCGTGCCGTTGATCGACCACAGGCCGCACAGGTACGGCGGGAGGGTGGCGAGTTCCAGAAGGACCGCCTGCTGCAGTGCCTTCCTCACCCACTCGGCGTCACGCTGTTCCGCGGGCTGCCGCATCAATTCGACGATTCGGTTGCTCTGGGCGTACTGAACGGCGTTCACCGCCACGCTCCTTCCGGACGAGACGAGCCCCCCGTCATCGATCGTCGTCCGACGCCGTCACCGCACCGTTATCGCGCCGTCATCGGCGCCGCGCCGCGCACCGCCATTCGAGTGGGATCATGCGCGCGAACTGGGGGGAGGGCTCGGTCCCGAGTTCCGCCCGGAGCAAGTGGCGGAAGGCCTCGTAGTGCCGGAGGGCTTCGACCAGATTGCCCTCGGCCAGGTGCGTCGAGACGATCGAACGGTGCGGGTCCTCGCGAAGCGGTTCGATGCGGATGCTCGCCAGCGCGGCCTCCAGGGCGAGGGCCGGCAGCCCTTGTCGCGCGAGCCTCTCGGAGAGCGTGTCGAGCGCGTGCAGGCGCAGCCCGCGCAACCATTCCCGTTCGAGGACGACCCAGTCCTCGTCCCAGTCGGGCAGCAGATCGCCCTGCTCCAGGAGGCCCATCAGCACAGGCTCGACACGCGGCGGCCCGCAGCCCCCGACCACGTCGAGCGCCGTCCGGGCGAGGTCGCGCGCGTCCACGGCGACACCGTCGGCGAGGGCGAGGGACTCCTGCGTGCAGCGGACGAGTCCTTGAGCGCGACACGGGAGTTTCCACAGCGCGGTCCGCAGGCTTCCCCGGGCGTGTGCCTCGGTCGATGCCGGCCACAGCGTCCGTGCGGCGACGCAGCGGGGGACCCGCCGCCGGAGTCCGACGAAGGCCAAGAGCCGCTGCGCGTTGCCGCACAAGGGCACGGGCTCGCCGCCGGACTCCAGACGGAACCGGTCGAGCAGCAGCAAGGTGGACTGTCGTGGAGGTGAGGGAGAGGGATTCATGTGCCGTCCCTGCGCTCAGGTCGCGAGACACCGGTCTCGGTTTCCACAGCCACATCATAGGGTGGGGGGCTGCCGCGAGCCCGCCATCGCGACCGGGTCTGCGCCCAACCGGCCTACGGAGAAGTCGAGGTGCGGGTGGTGGCACGGGAGAGCACGATGGTCAGTGGGGAGCAGAAGGGTGTGCTGGGAGGGGACGCCCGTTTGGAGCACTCCTCCTGACGCTGGAGCACTCCTCCTGACGCCCGGAAGGGATGGTGGGTCGTGATGAGTAAAGAGCCACGACACCAGACCCCGCGGCCGGATGAAGTCCGCAGGCCCACCCACCGGATGAGGCTTCCCGGTTTCGTCGACGGCGAGATCGGCCTCGGCGACGTGCTGAAGCACGCGACCCTGGCGATGGGTGTCAGGCCGTGTCGCAGCTGCGAGGAACGGGCCAGAAGGCTGAACCAATGGATGACTTTCACGGGCCGGCGAGGCGGCGACACAGACTGAGCCGGTGGAGCGCGTGCGCGCTCCGCCCGCGGCCGCCCGCCGGAGTTCAGGAGCTTCTCCATGGATGCCGAAGACATCAAGACCCCCACAGCAGGACCGGCAACCCCGGCTCGGTGCCCATGCGAAACCGAGCGTGACGAGCAGTCCGAACGGCCCGCGCCCCCGCCGCCATCCTTCGTCTACGCGATCGGCAGGCTCGACTTCCGATTTCGCGACCCCGGCGTGGAGAACGAGCTGGCGCAGAGCATGAGGCGCACGGATACGGAATGGATGACGGACCGCGAGGCGCTCTGTGAAGTGCTCAACCAACCGGAAAACCGCTACCTGACGCGGCAACTGTGCTACGTGTTCTCCATACAAGGCGTGGACACCTACGTCCTGGTCCCACGGGACCCGGCCGACTTCGCCCTGCTGGCCGAAGCCATCCGGCCCTCGCACCAGGCGGACGCCCTCGACGTGGTCATCGGGGTACGGGGCGGGGTCGCGCCCCCGAGCCACTGCGGCGGGCTCCAGCTGCCCGTCGTCACCGTGGACCAGCTCTACTCCGCCTCCATCCCCTACCTCATACAGGCCATCGACCGACCCGAGTCCATGGACGTGGAGCAGTTCGAGAAGGCGGCGGGGGACCTGCTGCACACGGTCATGAACGTGTCGGGGAACGTGGGCGCGTCGGACGGGGACCGGGCGCTCAACTACCTGATGGTCCGCTATCCCGCCATCTACCGGAAGACGTTCGAGCGGTTCATGGACGACTACTCCCTCACGTCGATCGACGTCCGGCGCTCCAACCTGGGAGGACCCAGGCGGATCATGGACGTCGTCTTCACCTACGCCAGCCGTAAGACGGACGAGGTGGAGAAGTACTTCGTCCCGGTCGAGGTGGGCTACCTGTTCCCGTTCCGCACCGGCCCGCTGAGCGGCTTCTACGACCACGACTGAGGAGGTTTCCGGTGTCTGTCAAACAGACGATCCCGGGGTTCCGTTACGAGATGCCGAAGTGCGGCGAGAACTGGCCGACCGGCATGGCGGAAGCGTTCTGCCCGCGGGAATGCGACGTCGAGTGCTCACAGCACTGCAAGGACGAGTGGAACCCGGCGCAATGCAGGAAGCAGTGCCAGAAGATGTGCATGAACGAGTGCCTCTTCGTGCCGTGCTGCACGAAGGCAGCGATCTGCGACGACGGCAAGAGGCTCGAACGCGAGTCCTGCAAGTACAGCTATTACGGAGGTATGGAGACCTCGGAGTGGGTGGCCACGGGCTACTGCTAGGGGCGGCCATCGACGAACCCTGCTGATGCGTGTTGTGGGGTGCCGGGCGGAGAACCTCCGCCCGGCACCCCACACGCATCAGCAGAAGCGTGAACGAGGCGAGGGTCAGACAGTAAAGGTGTCAAGGTAGGACACCCGCTGGATCACCCCTCGCGCGCCGCTGCGGATCTCCTCGACCTCCTGGACCAGCAGCCGCTGCGGACGCCCCTCCGACGGAGCGGCAAGCAGCCTCAGCGTGCCCTCCCACGTCCCGATGGGACCGGTCACCGACGTGAGGGCCAGCGTCACCGTGGCCTCGGGGGTGCCGACCGTGGACCATTGCGCGGGGTCGTCGATCGAGCTGAGGCCCCGGATCTGGACCCCTACCGTCATGCGCGTGGTCATGCCGGCCGCGCCCGCCGGAGGCAGCGGGCCGGTGACGGTCACGGTCGCGTCCTTGCCCACGACGGACACCGACGCCTGGCGGCGGGCCGGAAGCTGGACGAATCCCGCGTCGACTCCGGCGGAGAGCCGCAGGTCCTGCGGCGAGAGCAGCGCGTTCCGCTGCAGGCGGGCCACCCGCAGCCGTACGAAGGGCTGGTAGACGTTCTGGGCCTGGAACCGCACGTCCGCGTACCAGAGGCGACGTCGCTCGTCGTACTTCACGGGGTAGCCCATGGCGTGGCCCTGGGGCACGGTCTCATCGACGGCGCCGAGCAGGTCGACCGGCCGGGGGTAGCCGATGAGCGGTGCGGAGCCGGGCTGGCGGATGGGGTCGCGGCCCCACATGGTGGCCCACTTCGCCGAGGCGCCGTCGGGTTGCTCGCTCGGCCCGAGGACGCGGACGGCCAGCATCTCGCCCTCGCCCGACGCGTACCAGGGCCGTTGGAGATAAACCCGGACCACACCGTCGAGCCGCGTGCTGGTCAGCTTCGTACCGACCGTCCCGCGCTCCCACTGGAAGGCGGGCACCACCGAATGCACCGCGGGCGCCGGCGGCCGCGTGCTCGCCGGAACGTGGCGGGTGACGGTGGTCCCGGCCCGGGTCACCGGAGGAACGGTGAACTCGATCAGGACCTCCGCGCCGTCCGGGATGCCACTGGCGTCGCGGCGCGCGACGGTACCGTGCGCGTCGTCCACGACGAAGTCACGGCCGAAGGTGTACGTCGGCCCGGGATCGGCGGGCGTACCGGAGGACGTGACCGGGGCCACGGAGGCCCGTACGACGACCGTGCCCGGCACGAACGCGGCAGCAACCGACGCCGACTGCGTGCCCACGAGCCGCACCTTGCGCGACTGGGTGAAGTACGAGACGAACCTCGACACGCCCACCGGGGTGAAACGGATCGCGCGGTGGCGGGTGTCCCCCAGGTCGTGGCGCGCCTCGAACGGCACGGTCACGGTGCCCGCCCGCTCGGCAGGGTCGTCCTCGTCGTACGTCACGGGACGGTGGGCCCGGTCAGCGCGTACCGCCTCGTCGCCCTGGTGCAGGACCGCTCGCGCGGGTGTCTCGGCCGGCTTCTCCTGCGTCGGGTCGTCGATGTACTCGGTCCACTCCGCCTCTGTGTGCACGGACAGGGTGGACGCCTCGTGGAGGGTCATCCCGGGGTCGTCGAGGACGTAGACGGTCTCGCCGGGGCCACGCTTGACGCTCGCCCGCACGAACTCGGGACCGACGACCGGACAGCGGACGGCGTGGATCAGGCGCAGCTCCGTCGTGGGCGTGAGCTGGGCGAGCAGTCCGGCGGCGATCCGGGCGCGCAGCTCGTCGAGCTCGTCCTCCGATCGGCCGTCGGATTCGGCGTACCAGCGCCACAGCGCCAGCAGGTCCTCGTCGCCCCGGTTCAGCATGCTGCTCAGCATCGCGGTATGGGTGGCGGCCGGTGGCACCGTCACGCGGATCACCCGGGCCGCCAAGTCCACGACGGGCACCTGCTGTGCGGCTCCGATGGCGCCGGGCACCACGACGAGCCGCAGCGGCAGTCGCTCGTGCCATCCACTGCCCTGCGGCCAGGAGGCCAGGAGCTCCGGCATCCCGGGCAGGCCGTGCAGGGCTGCTCCCCTCGACAGGGGGTCGGGCGGCCATGGCAGCTGCACGGTGTCGGCGTCCTTGTACGGCGTTCCGCCGGCGCCCGGGTCCGGCGTGCCCCCGACCGCCCCGGAGTCGAGGCGGCTGAGCAGCGCGTACACCGCAGGATCGAGGCGGTGCTCGCGGGCCACGTCGAGGACACCGTGGCGTTCCAGCAGTTGCACGCTGGCCTTGGGAGCCAGCAGGTGCCGGTCGCAGGTGGGGCCGGGCGCGGGGGCCGCGGCGTTCGAGTTGTCGGTACGGACGACGAGCACCGTCAAGGACTCTCCGGGGGTGACCGGACGCCGGGGCACGAGCACGGGCGCGGGCACGGGTTCGTAGCGCGAGTAGCGCAGCGGGGTGCTGGCCGGTTCGCCGGCCGTCGGCCGGGACGTGAAGGGCACGCTGCGGCCCGCGAGGTCGACCAGACGGGCTCGGAAGCGGTACGTACGGCCGTACCGCAGGGACGGCAGGGTGCCCGGTGTGGGCCGCACCGTCGAGGAGAACGGGAGGGTGGCATCGAGTGCGGGGCCCGGCTCCTGGAGCTGGTCCGACGTGTCGATCATCTTGCCGGTCAGCTCGGCCACGATGCTCCAGCCGCTCCAGCGGAACAGGTACTGGTGCAGGCGCAACACCGTATTTCCGTGGGCGTCGACGCCCCCGGTCAGGGCGTCGCAGACCGTGCCCTCGTCGTCGATGGGCAGCGCTCCGCTGTACCCGCGCACGCTGTACTGGCCGGTGCGCCGGCACAGGGGGTACCAGCGGCCGGAGGCCTGGTCGAAGACGTCCACCCGGTAGCCCTGGAGCACGTTGTCCGCGTGCAGGGTGATCGCTTCGCCGGGTTTGGCCGCCTGCTCCAGGTCCTTGTCCATGTCGACGGCCTTCTTCAGCTGTTCGCGGAAGCCGATCTGACGGTCGCTCTCGACCACGGCAATCCCGTCGGAGCGCAGGGCAGGCGCCAGCAGGCGCGGAGCCTCACGGTCGCGCGGCAGGCCGGCGAGCATGGCGGCGTACGTCTGAAGGCCGAGGGCCGCCGCGTCGACGTCGACGTCGAGGACCTCGTACGTGTCGGTGTCGTCGAGCGGCAGGTACAGCGCGGCCTGGGTTCCGTTGCTCCGTGCCAGGAGGAGGCGGCCCTGCCGCAGGACGCAGCGGGTGAAGGGCTGGTCGACTCTGACGGACGGATGCTCCAGCGGCACCGCCTGGATGTCGGTCGGTTTTCCCTCCACCAGGTTGGGCGGCAGCGGCACCGTCACCCGCCGTATCAGCCCGAGCCGCTCCATCAGTCCGGGATGGTCGGCCAGTGCCGCGAGGAGACCGTGGAAGTCCCGCTCGGGAGTCTTGAGCGCCGGGCCGCCCGCCTCCTGGTCCTCGTCGCCCTCCTGGAGGGCGAACGGTTCGTGGAAGCCGGCCAGACGCATCCAGCCGTGAGGGTCGTCCTGGAAGTCGTCGGGCAGCACCCCCTGCCGGATCAACGCCGCGTGGGCGTCGGCCGTCCGCGCCGGATCGTCCGCGCCGACCAGACGTATGAGACGGTCGACCGCGGTCCATCCGTCCGTACCACCCGGCAGGTCCCCACCTTGTGTCCGTGCGGGCAGGACCTCGGGGTACGGGCTGTCCGAGAGGGGGAACATGCGGCCGTACTCCTCGCGGAGGGAACGCGACACGCGTTGGGCAGGGTAGGACTGCAACGGCTGCGTGGCCACGGTGCGGTCGAAGACGAAGGGCCTGACCTTGGACGCGGCGAAGAGGGTTCCCCACAGTGCGGGCTGGGCGACCGGCTCGACGGTGGCCTGCCTGGTCGTCGAAGCCCCGCTCTCGGACCGGAACCTGACACTCAACTTGAAGGAGAAGTCGGGCCAGGACCTGGCGTTGGGAAATGCCGTCAGCGGAACGAGCTCCCCGGCTGCCACGGCCGGTGCATCGAAGAGCTGCAGGCCGAACACGAGCGTAAGGTGGGCCAGCCCGTCGGCGGTGGCCGGAGCCGTGGGGTCCGGCAGCAGGGTCCACACCACGGTCTCCAAGGTCATGACTCCTCCATCGGGGCGAAAGCGGCACAGCGGTCCCGCCACGGCTGGGAGGTGGGGAACGCCTGGCCGAACGACGGATCGTCGCCGCCGGAGAAGGTGCGTTCCAGCTTCATCGTCACCGACTCCGAGAAGAAGGCGACACGGACCCGGACGGTCACGAAGGCCACCCCGTACAGCGTCTTGGGCGCGCGGAACACGAGGCCGAGGTAGAACTCGACCGAGATGTTGATGATGCCGAGGACGTCGAGTTCGCCGTAGGCCCGCAGGAAGCCGCCGACGGACGAGACACCCCTGTCCAGCTTGACGTACACGCTGGCGGTCACGCTGACGGAGCCGCTCGCGACACCGAGGTTCAGCGCCACGGCTGCACCGAAGTCCACTTGGCCCTCCAGCCTGACGACCTCGCCGGTGCTGACGGTCACGGCCAGGAAGCCGCCACCGCCGAACACAGAAGCGGTGACGAGGAAGGGGTGCTCGCGCGAGGAAACCGCGAACGTCGCCTCGACGGGGGTTCCGTCGAAAGGCAGGTGCACCGACGCCGACAGGGCCAGGTTCTGCAGGAGGAACACGCCGAGGCCCACGCTGGGCACCGCAAGGGTGTATCCGACGTCGATCCCAGCGGTGTCGACGTTGATCCGCGGACCGTTGGCCACCGACGGCAGGTACTCGCGCAGCCGGTCGAGGAACTTCAGCTGGCCGGAGAACCCCACCCTGCCGACCTTGACGTCCAGCGCGGTCGTGGTGCCGGGCTTGCTGGTGAACGCCATGCGCTGGAACTCGACGTCGAGCACGTCCGCGAACGACAGCGTGAAGTGGCTGAGCTCCCCGCGGACCTCCGTGACCGGTGGCCCGCTCTGGCCGAGGTTCATCAGCGTGACACAGCGCAGGTCCAACTGCGTTTTGTCCGTCGTCCTGAGCGGTCCCTCCTGGGTGGGACGGAGCTTGGGGTGCCAGGTGAGGGTGGTCTCCACCGCGTGGGGTGGTCTCTCGGGCTGCCGCAGCACCTTGGTGAGCATGCGGGGGACGTCCGTGCCGTCGCCCGCCCCGGCCGGCGGCACGGAGACGGGCGGCACCAGCTTGGTCAGGTCGACGAAACCGAGGAGCCTGGTCGGGAACACCGGCGCGTGGGGTGGGGCCGGGGGCGGGGGCGGTGTGAAGAAGCTGGCGGGGGCGAACGTCCCGCTCTTGAGTTTCTCCAGGTCGCCGCCGATCAGACCGGTGGCGCTCGACAGCCCCGTGACCGGCAGGTCCAGCTTGGCGATGCCGCCGGACGCGGTGACCGGCGGGGCCAGGGGGACCTGGTTCTTCAGCCGGGCGTAGACCTGGCGGGTGGCCGCCAGACCCTGCTGCACGTACTTCTGGTCGAGCAGCAGGGTGTGAACGGCCGACCTGATCTCGTCGTCCGCCTCCGCCTCCGCCTCCACCTGCGCCACGCCGCGCGGGACCAGGGCGTCCAGGGCGGGGATCCGTGCGTCCACGGAGACCAGCTCGGGGAGCGCCGCCAGCCGGCCGGCCTCCTCCAGGGCTGCCTGGGAGGCGCTCGACCTCACCGCTTTGATGCGGAGGGTCGCGACGTCCACCGTGGTCGATTCCGGGTCGGGTCCGGTCGCGGGCGCCAGTTCAAGGCTCCCGGAGGCGGGCAGGTCGATGTTCTCCGCCTGACGGTTGAAGGCGTCCAGCGCCGCGGTGAGATCACCGTGGGCCCTGTCCCCCTTCACGAAGACCAGCGGCGCCGTGAAGGCGATCGGGTGTCCGCGCCGGTCCTCGGCCGTCAGACTGAACCGCAGCCGCCCGTCGGACGCCCCAGGTCCTCGTACCCAGAACCCGACGTCCGTCAGCGGGTCCGTGGTGTCGATGACGTCGGCCGTGAGCGGCCCGTTGAGCCGTACGCGCGTGAACGGGAAGCCGCGGCCCCCGTTGGGGAGGGCGGCGACGTCCTGGTAGGTGAGCTCGGGCAGCAGCACGGTCAGGACGCTCGACCGGACGAGACCGTGATCGAGCCGCCGCTCGGTCTGGGTGGTGATCAGCGCGGGGAATCCGAAGGGCAGCAGGTAGCCGCGCTTGAGCACGTTCACGGTGGTGTCCCGGCCGCCGGCGGACTCGTGGTGGTACATGAGCACGCTGACGCTCGCCAGCCCCAGCCAGTTACCCGTGAGGTCGACGTTCGCCCCGAGCGGGGTGAAGGTCAGGTTCTTGGCCAGTGCGGGCCTGCGTGCCATCGACGCTCCGATGTCGCGGCGATCCGTCGGGGAGAGGGAACTCATGAACCCCTCGGTGTCGTTGACGACCTCCGTCGGCTTGACCGGCACCGGCAGCCGGGAGGGGGTCCCGGCCGGACCGGACCCGTCGGGCCGGACGCCGAGGCGCGTGTGCCAGATCCCGACCGCGCCGGACGCGCCGGCGACCGGCTCCGCAGCGTGCAGCCACACCGCCTGCGACGGCGTCGCGGGAGCGAGCCCGAGCCCCCACACGCATTCCAGCCGCGCTGAGTCCGTCTGCAGTCCCGCCCAGTCCAGCAGGCCCGCGGCGGTGAGCGGGATCGTCGTTCCGGGCGCCACTCGCAACGTCAGGTCGCTCGGTCCGGCGAACCAAGCCCTCTTCACCGCGGTCGACGGGCTCCCCAGCGGGGTGGCCTCCTCAAGCATCGCCTGGGGCGGCATGCGGACGAAGAGGAAACCCGGTTCGGTGGCGGTCTTCGTCACCAGCCGCTGCTGGGCGCCCGAACCGGTGCGCAGCAGGCCCCGGAACCTGAACTCGATGAGGAGCATGTCCTCGCGGCGCAGCAGCGTGACGACGAAGCCGTCCATGTCCATGTCGGCCGCACGAGCGGCCTCGTCGAACTGTTCGAGCGTCTCGAACCCGGACGCGACGAGGCCCACGCCGGGGTCCGTCTCCGGCGGAGGCAGATCAGGGTCTTCATGCAAGGTCATGTCCGTTCCCCTCAGAAGATCGCGAGGACACGGCGCGACGGACGCGCACCGCGCGCCACGGATGCCTCGCACGTTAGGAGGGGAGCGTCATCCCACCGTCATCGCGAAACGCCCGCGGCGGTGTCGGCGGCACGGTCACGTCCCTGACGCAGCCACCGGGTGGCGACGCGGTGCGGTGCCTGCGTCACGCCCGCGTCATCGCGTCGTCAGCGCCCCGTGCAGTGCCGGTGAGCAAGCGGGGGCAGTCCTTTGGGCACCGCGACGGAACAGCACCGGAGCCGAGTAGGGCGAGCCGGGAGAACAGAGTTGCGGGCCAAAACCGCAGAACTGAGACTGATGGCGGACGCGCCCGACACGGTCCTCGGCCGTGTCCCGTCCCGCGAGCCTCCCGGTGACTCCATCCGGCACTTCGAGGCGACCCGAGCCCTTTGGCGCCGACGGCGCGCTCGTGACCGAGGGTCTTCCCCTCGCATACGCATCCACCTCCACAGGAGTTGGTGACGGTGAACCAGTACACCGACCCGCCCGCCGAGTCCTTCGAGACGCTGCTGCTCAAGGCCCACCCGGAAACGGCGCTCATCCACGAACTCGCCTCCCGGCTGAGGACGCTCCCCCTGCCCATCGCGGACTGGGACGACCTCGTCGGCAAACTGCAGCGCGAACCCATCCCCGAGCTGCTTCAGGTGCCGACCCCGAACACGCCGTGCCTTCCCGACGAGCTCTTCCCGATCCGCGACGAGGCCGACCTGGCGGTCAAGCTCACGGCCACGATCCGGACCTTCCTCCGCCAGGCCCAGGCGGGTGCCGGCTCCCCTGCGCGACTCGCCCTGCCGCTCCACAAGCGCCTGGCCACCCTCGCCGACGAGGCCGCCACGGGCACCAGCCGGGGGAGCGGAGTCTTCGACGACGGCGGGCTGCTCGGGGCGGAGCAGGCACTCACCAAGGAGACCCGATCCGTTTGGGTCGTCACGCTCGTCCTCCATGACTGCGACACCGGGCAGCTGCTGCCCTGGTCCTGGCTCACCGACTGGAGCGTCACGTACTTGTTCGATGCCAATGCGCAGTTCATCGCCGTGATCGACGGGATGTGGACGAGCTACGCCGTCCTCGTGATGCGCGAGGGATACATCAACCGGAGGTTCGTCCTGGACAGCGCCACCATGGCCGGCACGACGCAGCACATCTGCCTCAACCGGGCCTGACGACGCGCGTCGCGCAGAGGCAGAGGAGGCAGAACCATGGCAGTGCGCATCACCATCGAAATGTTCTCGGGACGCCCGAACCCCTCGTGGGAGATCAACGACCCCGAGCATGTCAAGGAGCTCCGGGAACGCCTGGGACGCAACCCCGCGGCCCGCGGACCAGTCGGCAGCGGCTACACAGGACTCGGCTTCGACGGCATACAAGTGGACTTCACCGAGGGCGACGCCCCGGCCGGCCTACCCGCCGGTTTCGAACTGGCCGGAGGCGGAGCGAAGGACTTCCGCGCGAGCGCGGAACTGGCGCAGGCTCTGGTGGAGACGATCCCGCGGGACCTCGCGGAGGGCGGGGGCATCGCCGTCGGCGACACCTCGTACGCGGAACTCATGCTGGAGACGGCCCGCGGGGAGATCGAGCGGACCCTGAACGCGGGAACCCAGGGCGGGGCCTACAGGTCATCCAAGGCTCAGCAGGAGTCCGAGCTCCCCGACGGGTGGAAAGCGCAGATGCAGGCGCTGGTGGAGAGGGCACCCTCGTGTTACATCGACACCGAGCCGTGGTCCCCGTACTACTGGAACCACCCCAACATCCAGCCCTACAACAACTGCTACGCCTACGGCGTGGCCTACAGATCGGACACGTTCGCGTGGCCCGGCCGCGCACACAACTACACCATCCCCAGCAGCATGCTGGGATACCAGGTCGCCGTGGGCCTCTACAAGGACGGGCTCGTGCAGTTCGGCTACCCCTGCCAGTCGGGGTCCAGACGCTTCCTCCTGGCCCTGTGCACGGGTGTCTATCCCTCGACACTGGTCCGCGATTTCCACTTCTACCGGTTCCACCCAGAAACAGGGTATTGGTCGCACAAACATGCGGGAAACTCGGCGCGATATGTCGACGAATCCGGCTATGTGATCAGGGACCCCGGTGTCTGCGACAAAGGCATCTACACCGAGGTGTACGACTACCTGTTCCAGTCGAACGACTCGGTCAGGATCCGTTAGGCGCACACCGGCCGGGGCCCTGCGCGTCATGAACAGGTGAATCTCCCATGACCACCACCCATCCCGAAGTCTCCGCGCCGTTCCGCATCGTCGGACCCGACATGCCCGGAGAGCCGGCGGACGAGCGCGAGAAGTTCGCCCGTATCACCGTGGTGTACCCCGACGAGGACGCGGAAGCCGCCCGGCGGGCGTTTTTGCTGAGCAAGCTCCATTTGGTGAGGACTCACCCGGGAGACATCGACGACCGCGAGCGCATGGTGTCCGCCCTGGCCGATCGGCTCGGGCTCGACCTACAGGGCGAGGAGGAAGCGGCGGGCGGGGGCGTCGGCTACGGCTTCTTCTACAACGAGGGATTCAGGCGGGCCTTTGCGACGGGCACCTCCCTGGGCTGGGAGGTCATCTGCCCGGATCTGCCCGGCGGCAACGTCGACGACCACCTGCACCTGACGGCCATGAACCGGGCGGCCCTCGGGCCCGACGCATTCGTCTCCTACCACGGGCAGACGGCGCCGCGTTTCAGGGTGTACGACTGGGCGAGGCCGCCACGCCTTGGCAGCTCGACCTGCCGTGGTCGTTCATGGGCCCCTACCTCAGGAAGCGCGGTGTGCTGATCGCCGCTGGGAGCCCTTTTTGCTCGGACAATGTCGAAGCGTTTGCTCGGACAATGTCGAAGCGATAGCCTCTCGCATTCGTGCGGTAGCGACCTTGTTCATTCTTCGGCGTACGGCGGTTTGTCGTGGTGCTGCTCCAGGGGCTGTACGAAGGTATTGCTCGGGTCGCCCTCGGGGCGTCGTTCGGGCACGCGCTTGGGGACCGCAGCGGTACGAGTGGAACGACCGAAGACCTCGACCCCCTTTTCGGATACAAGACCGCGGATGCGGCCGGCGGGAGCGCCTGGGCGGTGGACGGCGTACAGGTCTGCGGACAGACCGGCGTCAGCCGTGTGTTCCATCGTGCCGGCGTACACCGGTTCACCGGTGGTCCGGGTCACCCGCAGGGCAACACCGTTCGCAGAGGGCTGGTAGAGGATGAGAAGAGCGACGCCCAGAGTGCCGTTCTCCAGAGTGCCGTTCTGCGGATTCGGGCTCACGACGTAGCCGAGCACTGCGGGAGCAGACAGCAGACGTTTTTGGCTCTGGGCATCCAGAAGGTCGCGACGGAGAACAAGGTGGGTAGGTTGCTTCCCGCAGGTGATGTCCAGAACGACGTGGGACTCCGCAGAGACTTCGGGCGCCCAGTCGCGCACCGCCGCGAGAGTGACGGATGCACGCGTCGCGCCGGTCTCAGTCGACACGAAGGGCTCACCGGCCGAACCCGGGTCGGACAGCAGAGCGAGCGGTGTCGGCTCTTCTTGCCCCCGCAGCCCGAACCGGTGTGCGATCAGCGCCCGGGCAAACCTGGCCCGGCTGACCACCACCGGGCTCGTCTCAGGGGCATCGGCGAGCCCCGCGACCTTCCCTGTGTCTGACGGTTCGCCCAGCCGCCCCAGGGCCGTGAGTGCAGCCAGGACGACCTGCTCACCCGGATCGCGCACGTTGCGAGCCGCTGTGACGGCGCGTGTGGGTGCCGTCCTGGCGAGGGTACTGAGGGCGGCACCGCGGACAGCGTCGGCAACGTCGCTGGAGGCCACGGCATCCTCCAAGAGGTCGTCACGTCCCGGCAGCTCGACTGCGACATTCGACAGGACGCTCATGGCCTCCTCTGCGGTCATCGCCGCGGCGGCGCCCCGTAGCGCGGCTGCCAGAGCATCGCGCTGCAACTGCGTGGGAGGGATGTCGAGATACAGCATGACGGTCAGCTCCTCACGGCAGGCTCGTGAAGCAGTGCTGGGCCATTTGGGCGCCTTGAGCGAAGGTGAGGACAGGGAGACCGCTCGGGCCGCCGGACGACACGGTGTAGTACATCAAGTTGGTCGGATCGCTGTAATCGTCATGGAGACCCAGATAGTGCCCGATCTCGTGTGGCATGGCGACGTTGGTACCGGCTCCGATGAGCTCCACGACCGAGCCGGTCATAGACGGGTACGTCAGGTACTTGTTGCACGGGCCGGGGACTGGTGAGAGGCCGGCTGTCGAAGTCGCATACCCCTTCACGAGGAAGACGTCGACGGATCTACCGGGGATCGTGTAGTCGGACGTCAACCACGTCGCTTCCGCGTCGCTGTCGATGTATGCATATCCTTGGGCATCGGCCACCGAGATCGAGTAGGCGTCGAAGCCGAAGATGTCGAACCCGACCTGCCAATACGTTTGGCGGGTTGCCCAGCAGGCCGCGTTGACCACTGCCTTGTCAGTGTCGGTGAAATTCTCCCACCCGACGTAGATGAGATTGACGGCGACGTGAGGCATCATGCCTCCCTCTATGGGAACTGCACATCTGTGCGAAACGTGCGACTGCCGCGCTGTTCAGCAGAATGGCCAGCCCCCGACACGTCGAGCTGCTGCCGCACCGTCAATTCGGGTAATGCTTGGGGGATGTGTTCTTGCTTTCAGATTCCAACCGGAGGCGCCTTGATGTCAACTGCTCAGCGTTCACCGTACTGAGCGTCTCCCGGTATGCCGGAGAGTAGCCGACGGTAGGGCCGCGAGCCTGAACTTCCCGGCACCCCCATGCGCGTCCAGCGGACTTCGTGAGATGGCCGAGCATGGACGGAGTGCTTTGCCGCCCGACCCACCCGCTCACCGATGACGGAGGGGTGACGCGCGCTGGCTACCGTCAGCACCAGACGGAGCATGCGGAAGAAGGAATCCAGACGGGCCCGCGCGCCACGGAAGGTGAACTGCCACAGGCGCTCGCCGACGTGCTGGCGGCCCTGAATGCAGGGCAGAGCGCGACTCGATGGCCCGGCCCGCACCCGGCAGGACGCTGCGCAGGGCGGATTCCGCCGGTCCAGGGGCCGCCCAACGGCTTCGGTTGTGAGAGGAGCCCGATTCTCTCCCACGCCGCTCCGGTATCGACTTCACGGCCGGACCCCGGCCGGACGTGCTGTATGAGGGTCGGCCGGACAGCGAAGACGTACGGCTGCGGGGCCCGCCGTCGGGCACCTCGACCGGTCTCTCGCCGCCGACGACACCGATGCCGCGACCGGTCCTCCTCTCGCCGTGATGTTGGAGAACGGTGAATGCCACACGCTGCTGCTCCAGCAGGTCCTCGCCGAACCGGCTTGGGCGAAGAGCCTGTCGGACGAGGACCGGCGCGGCCCGACTGCGCTGTTCTGGTCGAACATCAACCTCTACGGCACGTTCCGCCTGGATATGGACAAGCGGCTCGACCTGTCTCAGAAGTCGTTTCTGTGGGTGACTGGGTGCCGGGCATCATGGTCGTCAGCGGGAGCCGATGGCGCGAGGACGGGTGCGGCAGGTGTCTGGAGGCGTACAAGCGGCTTTGACCGAGCTGTGGCAGCAGCACTGGCCCGACTGTCCTCCGGTCGGGTACAAGCTCCGCGACCCGTACCGGGACCTCTGGGTGCGCTTCCACAGCCTGCCGGGGTCGAAGCGGTACGCAGAGGACGAGAGCGAATACGCCGTCCTCCTGGAGCGGTACAACACCGTCCTCGATGAGTTGTTCGCCGGTGGGGATGTCTACGTGATCACCCCGGCTTGGGCGGCCGAAGCCGAGGTTCCGCCATGCCGGCCTGACGCCGGCTACTGGCAGAGTTTGCTGGTGGAGGACGATCCCGACCCGGAGTTCCGTACCTACTGCCACCTCTTCGCCGCCCACCGGCCCTGGCGATACGGCTGCCTCGACGATGTGCTTCGTGACATCGCGGACGACAAGGTGGCGGGAGTCCTCGTCACCGACACTCAGATGCGCCGCATCTACCACCCCTACGACGGTGGCGCCGATGTCTTCCTTGCTACGCCCGAGGAACGGGATCGGACGCGCGATAGGCATGCCGATTGGCTTTCCAGCCACCCGTCGGGTCTCTGACGGGACGGGCTCACCACTCCGCCCATGCGAAACGATGTCTTGGTAGACGCGGACGCGGATGCGGCGCTTGGCAAGCTCGGGTTGTAGCGCAGCCGGGCGTTGCGATAGCGCGAAGGACCGGTCCATGCGGCCGCGCCCGCAGTATGCTGCCCATGCCGGAACGGGCGTTTTCACCCTTTACTCGGGGCACGGGGGCGGCATGTTGGATCAGGCGTTGATTTCCCTGGCTTCGGCGGCCGGGGTAGCGGTGGCACAGGCGGCCGGCACGGATGCCTGGCAGAGCTTCCGGGAGCGGGTGGCCCGCGTCTTCGGCCGTGGCCCTGCGCCAGAGGCGGCCCAGGAAGCAGCGCTGGACAGGCTGGACCGTACGGCAACCGAGCTGGAGAGCGCCGACGCTGGCGCGGCCGAGCGGGTACGGGACGCCGCAGTGGCCGCTTGGCAGACCCGTTTCCAGGACTTGATGGAGGACTTGGACGAGGACAGCCGTGAACAGGCCGCCGCCCAGCTGCGTGAGATGGTGGCGCTGGCCTCGCAGGCCAACAGCGGTGTCTCGGCCGCGGACGAGGGCATCGCCATCGGCCGCGACGTGTACATCCAGGCCCAGCACCATGGAGCGGCCGCCGTGAAGATGGGCGACGTGACCATCGGAAACCCTCCCTCGCCGGGCCCGGACAAGAACTGACCGCGCCCGGCGCCAACCCCGCTTCGCACATCACCGCGCAAAAGTTGATCCTTGCGCAGCACCACTCGATCTCCGCCGATCGCATCAACCGGGTCGAATATCACGCCGCGCCGCGCCCCCCGGTGGTCTGGCCGGTGCGAGGGGGCGCCGTGCCGACCCTGGCCTCCGCCTTCCAGCCCCGCCCAGGCCTGCGTGGCTGGATCGACCAGGCCTGGGCCGAGCACACCTCGGTTGTGCTCTCCGGCGGCGGCGGGGTGGGCAAGTCTCAGCTGGCCGGCGTCTGCGCCCACCAGGCTCTGGCCGATGGCACCGAGGTGGTGGTGTGGGTGAACGCCGCCGAGCTGGCGCAGGTCGTCACCGGCTACGCTGCCGCCGCGCTCCGCGTACAGGCGGACGGCGCACTGGGGCAGGACGCCGAGAACGATGCGCGCGCCTTTCGGGACTGGCTGGCCGTCACCTCGCGCTCTTGGCTGATCGTGCTCGATGACGTCACCGACATGGAGAGCATCGAACCGTGGTGGCCGCCGTCCTCGCCTACCGGAGGCGGCCGGGTACTGGCCACTACCCGGCGCCGGGACGCGTTGCTGTCGGGGGGCGGCCGGGCGGTCATCGAAGTCGAGACCTACACCCCGGCCGAAGCCATCGCCTACCTGCGCAACCGGTTCTCCGACGCGCACATGGACCATCTGCTGGATTCACCGGCCCCGGACCTGCTGCGCGAGCTGGGGCACTTGCCGCTTGCTCTGTCACACGCAGCTGCCTACATGATCAACGAGGACGTGCCCTGCGAGCACTATCTCCAGCTGTTCACCGACCAGCGTTCCCGCCTGGAGTCGCTGCTGCCCCCGGGGGCTGATACCGAGGGCTATGGCCGGCCGGTAGCCGCAGCCCTGCTGCTGTCCCTGGACGCTGTCCAGCGCCGTGACCCGGTGGGCCTGGCCACACCGGCCCTCTGGCTGGCCGCCCACCTTGACCCGGCCGGACACCCCTTGATTCTGTGGGCCGAAGCCGCTGTCACCGACTACCTGGCAGCCCACCGCACCCCACCCCCCGCACCCTCGGAGCAGGCCGAGGTCTTCGCGCAACAGGCCGGGGCAGCACTGCGGCTGCTGCACCATTACAGCCTGATCACCTGCGACTCCCGGGACGACGCGCGCGCGGTGCGCATCCACGCACTGACCGCTCGCGCTGCCCGCGAAAGCGCCCCCGCACCCGCGCTCGCCGCAGCCGCGACGGCGGCCGCAGACGCCCTGGCCGCGATCTGGCCCGAAAAGGACCACACCGATCGCGACCTTGCTGCCGTACTTCGGGCCAACACCGACACCCTGGCTGCCGTGGCCGGCCGCCCGCTGCGGCAGCCCGACCTCCACCCGGTCCTGTACAGAGCGGGGCAAAGTCTCTTGGACGCAGGCGCGTACGCCACCGCGGTCATCCACTGGCAGCGGCTTGCCGTTGACGCCGAGCGGCTGTTGGGCGACGAGCATCCCAGCACCGTGGTTACCCGCGGCTTCCTGGCCCAGGCTTACCGGCGGGCGTGGCGCGTGGAGGAAGCGGTCACCTTGGCGGAGCAGGTTGCCGCCGACGCCCAGCGGCTGCTCGGCGAGGAACAACCCCATACCGTGACCGCCCGCAGCACCCTGGCCGACTGCTACTCGACGGCGGGGCGTGCCAGGGACGCGGTTGTCCTTGGAGAGCAGGTTGCCGCCGACGCCGAGCGGCTCTGGGGGGAGGACGCCCTGGGCATCGTTGATACCCATGCCAACCTGGCCTTTCGCTACCTGGGGATGGGGCGCGCCCGGGATGCGATTGCTCTTGGGGAGCGGGTCGCCGCCGCGCGTGAGCGGCTGCTGGGTGAGGATGATCCAGGCACCGTGTCCATCCGCCGCATCCTGGCCATCGCGTACCAGTCTGTGGGGCGCACCAAAAAAGCGGTCGCCTTGATGGAGCGCGTTGCCCTCGACCACGAGCGGCTGCTGGGCGGGGACCATCCCGACACCCTGGCCGCCAACGACGGCCTGGCTAACTCCTACTGGGGGGTGGGGCGCGCCGAGGAAGCCGTCACCCTGGGGGAGCGGGCCCTTGCTGATTCTGAGCGTGTATTGGGCGGGGACAATCCCGAGACCATTGCGGCCCGCGCCAACCTGGCCGCCGCCTACCAGGATGTGGGGCGCTCCGATGAAGCCATCACCCTGATGGAGCGGGCCGTAGCTGACGCTGAGCGTGTAGTGGGGCCCCACCATCCGCTCACTCTCACAGCCCGGGACAACCAGGCTGCCCTCTACCGGCAGGTGGGGCGCGCCGAAGAAGCCATCCCCCTTTTGGAGCGAGGCATCGCCGACACGGAGCGGCGGTTGGGCGAGGACCATCCCCGTGCCATCGCGGCCCGCGAGGACTTGGCCGTCTCATACATGAGGGTGGGGCGCTCCGAGGAAGCCATCCCCCTGTTGGAGCGAGTCGCCGCCGCGCGCGAGCGGCTCCGGGGCGAGGCCCATGCCGACACCATCAGGTCCCGCACTCTCCTGGCAGCCGCCTACTCGAATGCAGGGCGCAGCGAGGAAGCGATCACGTTGGGGGAACGGGTCGCTGCCGACGCCGAGCGAATACTGGGGCCCAGCCACCCCGACACGTCCGGGGCCCGCTTCGTCCTGGCTGTCAGCTATCGGAAGGCGTGGCGCATCGGGGACATGATCACTGTTTTAGGACGGATCGTCGTCTCCGCCACCCGGGCGCGGGTGAACAAGCTGCGCGTACGGATTCGCGCGCGGAAGCCACGATCGTGATGGCTATTCAGAAGACGCGGTTCGGCGCGACCCCCGACCGTCCTTGCCGACCGTAGGCGGTCCCGGACGGGGCCCGCGCGAGGCTGGCTGGGCGGGGGTCTTCCCTTTGCCGGAGGAATACTGAGGAGGCTTCGAGGCGCTCCGGCCATGCCTCCCCGCGGAGGCGTCGGGCGATGTCGATGTCGTCCTGCAGTGCGCTGAAACGGGGATACGGCTCGCGGGTGGGGTCGAGGAGGCAGACGTGGAGCTTGTCGCCTGCGTGGGGTGGCGCGACGCTCTCGTCCCACCAGGACGGGTGCTTCACCTGGTCGATGAACCCGAATGTGCCGTCAGACCCGTCCACTTCGACCTTTGAACCGAAGGGGGCGACAGCGACGATCGTCACGTCAAGTTCCTCGTGCTGATGGAATCTCAACGAAGCGTAGCGGTTGGCATAGAGCTGGCTTGGCTGGTCACGTCCGTAACCTTGCGAATCGGAGCGGACCGAAGGCACGGGTTCAGTGAGCTCTTTCAGCGTTGCCGCTCCAGGGTGAGGACGGCGGCGGCGATTGACGACATTCGATTCGGGCTGCATCGGGCTTTGCGGAAGATCCGCCAGGGCTTGATCCGTGCGATGCCGCGTTCAACCGGTGCTCGTGCCGCCGAGAGCGCGCAGTTGACGGTTCGCTGGGTGGGTGTGAGGCCACCGCCCGTGGGCGTCTGAGGGGTGTCGTCACCCATGGGCTGGCTCCCATGTAGGCGCGGTCGGCGAGGACCGGGATGCCCTGGCGTTCGCAGATCCGGATGATCCAAGAGCGGGCCGTTCCACCCGAGTAACCATCTATGCAGTTCCGGGAAATCCTACCCCAAGGTGTACTTGCGCCCAGATGGCCGATTCTCCAGAACTGTTCACGCAGAACCAGAGTGTGCCCTGGCCCTGATTGTCCACAACAGCCGTAAGCTCTCCGATACGACCGCTCTTCGGGAGGGGGCATGGATTCTCGCCCTTGATGAAGAAATGACCTTCGGGTGCTGCAAGTCCAAAGCGAGGGCCCATGTCAATCCCTCTGGGAAGGAGCCGGATTTGCGCGGATTTCTGTGATTCGAAAACTCCGCCGTTATCCAACTGGGAGGCTCCGAAAACGCCAGGACCGGATTCGCCCTCGCCGACGACGCCAATGCCGTCCTCTTCCCCAAATCCGTGCAAGCCGGGGCTACCGATCCCTTGCACGCCGAAAGCTCGATCGGCGCCCACCCCCTGGATGCCTCCGTTTTCGCCCTTCCCACGAACGCCGATTCCTTGCGAGCGTCCGCAAACACCCGAGCGATCAAGGGTTTCCCATGTGGGGTCAGGTGATGTTTCTTGGGAGTACCCCAAAATGCCCATCGATCCGCGGCCGGAGACGCCGATCGCATTGGTGCCCCCTGCCCCGAGAACGCCAGCGCGCACCCGCCGCTCTTCCTTTCTGTTGCGATCTGCAGAGTGCACGTACCCCACAACCCCATTGAGGCCCTGCCCTACGATGCCATTTCCTGCTGATTGGAGGCCGGCGGCACCGCCCGAAGTGAATTCGACGGAGCCCGTCGCATGGATTCCGTCTACGCCGTTGCTGAATTTCTGAAGCAGGATGTTCTCGGTCTCCACCGATAGAACGAAATCCGTCTGGTAGCCGTCGGGATCCCCGTTGATGGCCATGAGCAGCGTCCGCTCCTCACTTTTATTGGTTCGGCCGACCGTCAGATCCTCGCCAGCCTCATCCGCTCCCAAGCTTCCCATCGAAAACCTCCTCAGTTCCTATTGCTGACGCGCGCACTGTGCATCTCACTCAGAGACAACACCCCGAGCTACCTGCAGTTAGGTTGCTGGCCCTAGCGTCCGTTGGGAGCGCCCAGATCGCATGACGAATGGTCCGAACGGAGTCCACCGAGCATGGGACCGCACTTGCACCGACTATTTGGCCAGGCACGGCGCGGGCTGACTGCGAACTGCGGGGGCGCAGGCGGCCACGCCCCGCCCTCTCACCGAGCGTTTTCAGCGTTGCCCCTCCAGGGTGAGGATGGCTTTGGCGATGACGGTCATGCGGTTCGGGCTGATGCGGGATCGGCGGAAGATCTGCCAAGACTTCAGCCGTGCCATGCCGCGTTCGACCGCTGCCCGGGCTGCGGCCAGGGCCCGGTTGACGGTGCGCTGGGTGAGGGTGAGTTCGCCGCCCGGTGGCCGTTTGAGTCCAGTGGTGACCCAGGGGCCTGCGCCGGTGTAGGCACGGTCGGCGAGTACAGGGACGCCCTGGCGTTCGCAGGTCCGGATGATGCGATGGGTGCGGGCTGCGGTCAGATCGTGGGTGCGACCCGGCAGGGCGGGTGAGATCCACAGCAGCTCGCCGGCCGGATCCGTGAGGACCTGGACGTTCACGCCGTGCCGGCGGTGCTTGGCCGAGTAGTCCGCCCGGCTGTCACCGACGCGGTCGCACTCGGAGAGAGTGCCGTCCAGGAGAACGAAGTCCGGATCGTGCTCGCGCAGCGTCTTGAGCAGGCCAGGGTTCGTTCGGCGAGCAGGCCGGTCACGCTGGTGACGTACGCGTGGACGGTGCCGACGGATATCCCGAACCCGGCCGCGATCCGGGCGAGGGTGTCGTGGCGGCGCAGGTACACCAGAGCGACGAGCGCACGCTGGTGCGGCGGGAGTCTGCACCGTCGGTCACCCTCGCTGGTGACGATGAGCATGGTGACCCACTCGACCAGGGCGTGAGGGAGGTCGAGTGCGGCAGGATAGGGAACCAAAAGGGCTCCTGTGCCGGTGGGTTGAGACGTCGAACACCTCTCTCAACGGCACGGGGGCTTTGTGCGTTGCGGCCCTCACCTCGACCTGACCGGCGTCACCCGATCAGTGGCCACGCTGAAAACGCTCAGTGAGGGCGTCCCGCCGTTCGGCGAACCCCCTGACGCGCTCGACCTCCGGCCGCCGTCCATCGAAGGATGCGATCACAGTGAGCCCTGCTGCCGTCAGACGGGCCCAGCGATCATCCGTCTCTGGGTGGGGATCCACGGTCACCCGTAGTCCTCGACCAGTTCAGCGACGAACGCGAGCAGGGCGTCGGCCCGGTGGCGGTCCTCGCGCTGGTGCCGCAGGGCGCGGTCGAGCGTCCGGAGTCTGGTGAGGGCGACCGGGTTCCGGTCCCTTACCTCGTCGAGCAGCGACGTGGTGATCAGGTCCAGGCATTGGGTGAACAGGAGCCGGGTGGCCGGGGCAGGAGGAGCCGGGTCCGGGTCGGCGAACCCACTGGTCAGGTAGCGCACGGGATCCGTGAGGCTCCAGCCGGCGACGGTGCCGTGCTGGACGAGGAGCGCCACGTCGGGTGCGATCGAGATGCGGGCCTCCAGAGGCTCGTCGAGCACGTCGAGGTCCCGCAGACAGGTCAGCACGGTGTCCCCCGGGGCGCGGCACAGCTCAGTGGTCACCTCCAGCCGGAAGTCTCGGGCTTCTTCCGCGCGAAGGCCGCCCGGCTGGGCGAGAGGTGTGGCGGGAACGCGGGCACAGTCGTCGGCAGTTGCGGCGTCACTGGCGATCTGGAATTCGGCTCCGACCAGTTCCCGGCTGACGGGATCGAACCGGAGCTCGTCGGGGGTGTCCCACAGCCACGCCGCACTGCCGAAAGTGCTCATAAGGAACTGCCCCCGTTCATCCACGTTCTTGTACGGCACGATGCGCACGCAGAAGTCCCGAAAATTGAAACTCGGGGTGAGGCCCAGCGGTTCGCCCGTCGTCGCGGCGGTCCAGTCGCCGTCCAGGGTGAGTCTCATGGTGAATGCCACCTCATCTAACCTGCACTGCGGGAGGCTGGTAGCCGTTCTTGCCTGGAATCCTGCCCTCCACCACGTCTGCGTGCGTGATGGGTCCACCAGGATCGGTGGGTGAGCCGCCCAGCGCCGTGACCCCGGACGGTCCCTTGATGCCCGATGAGCCGTATGCCGTGATCACGTTGCCGGCCCCCATGCGGTCAGCCCTCACCACCACGATGTCCTCTCCCTGGCGGAAGATCAGTTTGCCTGTACCCGCCGACGAGTAGTACACCGCGTCCGGCTTCTTCAGAATCGACATGACCTGTTCCTCGCTAAAGCCGTGCTCGTGCGCGTGGTAGTTGTCGGCTTTTTTGATTTTGCCCCCCTCCGCTCTCTCGATGATGTCGTCCATCGCCTTGAGGGCGTCTTGCCTGGCCTTCTGGGCCTTTTCCTCCTTTGTGTACTTCGGCATGAGCCCCAGCGGGTCGCACCGGCTGTGGGGGTTGTCCACGTATGCGACGGGGTTGGGGGCTGGAGCCAGACCGAGGGGGTCCGGGGAGGTGTATCGGCCCGTTTCGGGGTCGTAGTGGCGGAAGTAGTTGTAGTGGAGACCGGTCTCAGGGTCGTGGTACTGGCCGGGGAAGCGGAGCGGGGTGTAGGTGCTGCTGTCGCGGGCCCAGGCTGTGGTGCCCCACAGGGTGGCCCGGGAGCGCCACGCGATGTCGCCGGACTCGGGGTCGATCAGCTCGGTCGGAGTGCCGATGAGGTCCGTGGTGATGGCGAAGAAGCGGCGGTCGATCTCCTCCTGGCGGTCGTCGGCCGTGAGGATGCGCTCGGTCTGGGCCAGCGGGACGTCGCCGTGGTGGTCCCAGGTGAGGGCGACCGCGTTCGGCTGGTCCGGGTGGTGGCTGGTCTGTTCGCACAGGGTCAGGCCGTCCCAGGTGAACCGGACCTCCTCGACCACGCTCTCGCCGTCGGCCGCCAGGCGCTGCTTCGCGGTGCGGCGGCCGAGCGGGTCGTAGCGGTAGCGCCAGCGGGTCCCGTCCGGGGTGGTCACGGCGGTGAGACGGTTCTCCGTGTCCCAGGTGTAGCGCCAGGTGTCGGGCTTGCGGGAGAGCCGCGTCTTCTGTCGCAGGACGACCCTGCCGAGCTCGTCGTACTCGAAGCGGACGCCGCCGGCGCGGGTGATGGTGGTGCCCGTGTACGTGCGCGGTCCGGTGGCCTCGCCGCCGGGGTGGCCGGAGGGCCAGGATGCCGACGTCTGGTTGCCTGCCTCGTCGTAGGCGTAGCGCTCCGTCCAGCCCTGTGCGTGGACGGCAGTGACCCGGCCCGCCCGGTCGAGGTCGAAGCTGCGCGTGCCTGCCAGCCGGTCCGCGACGGATATGAGATGGCCGTCGGCACGGTAGGCGTACGCGCGGCTGTTGACGGCGCGCCCTGCTGCGGTGATGTGCTGCTCGGAGAGCCGTCCGGCCTCGTCCCAGGCGGAGGTCACGGTGATTGCGTCGCCGAAGACGCGGGCCAGCTCGCGTCCGGCGGCGTCGTGGGTGAACTCGACACGGTGTCCGCCGGTCGTGAGGCGATGGGCCTGCCCGTCGGTCCCGTAGGCATAGGAGGTGACGTGGCCAGTGGGGGTGGTGCGGCGCGTGCGGCGGCCGAGCGCGTCGTACGCGTATGTGACGGGTCGGCCGTCGACCAGTTCGGTCTTGGTGAGTCCGCGGCGGTCGTACTGGTAGCGCAGTTCCCCGTCCGGGCCGACTGCCTCCAGCAGGCGTCCGACCCTGTCATACGCGTAGGTCGTCACCCGGCCGTCGACATCCTTGCGGACCACCTGGCCGAGTCGGTCGCGCTCGAAGGCGATGGTTCCGCCGAGCGCGTCGACGCGGGCGGCCAGCCGGCCCGCGGCGTCCAGCCGATAGGTGAGGGTGCGGTCGTCGAAGTCGGTCTCGGAGACGATGTTGTCGGCCGCGTCGTATGCGTAGGTCCAGGTCAGACCGTGTGGATTGGTGACGCGGGTGAGGCGCAGCGCGGCGTCGTGCTCGAACTCGTAGCGTGCGCCGTCGGATTCGGTGCGGGATGTCGGCAGGTCGAAGTGGGTGTACTCGAAACGGGTGACCCCACCGGCCGCATCGGTGCGGGTGAGCAGGTTGCCCTCGCCGTCGTACGTCCACGACTCCACGGCGCCGTCGGGACCAGTGCGCCGGGCGAGCTGTCCGTCGGCGTGCCACTCCAGCAGGGTGACACTGCCCACCGGATCGGTGATGCGGACCGGTCGGCCGAAGGCGTCCCGCTCCGTGCGGGTGATGGCGCCGTCCGGGTTGGTCACCTCCACGGGCAGTCCCGCCGCGTCGCACACTACGCGGGTCGTGGCACCCCCGGCGTCGGTGATGGAGGTGAGCCGGCCGGCGTGGTCGTAGGTGTAGCGGGAGGTGAAGCCGGCCTGGTCGGTGACCGATGTGCGGTTGCCCCGTTCGTCGTACTCGTGGACCATGCGGGAGCCGTCTGGTGCGAAGACCTCCGTGGGCAGGCCGAACTTACCGCGGATGGTGCGCAGTTCACTGCCGTCGGGACGGACGGCGCGGACGAGCCGCCCCTCCTCGTCGTAGGAGAAGGCGGTGGTGAGGCCCAGCGGGTCCATGCGGGTCAGCAGGTTGCCGCGTGCGTCGTAGGTGAAGCGGGTCGTGTGCCCGAGCGGGTCCGTGATGGCCAGGGGACGGCAGCCGGGTCCGAAGAGGTGGCGGGTCGCATGCCCGTCGGCGGTGGTGAGTGTGGTGGTGTGGTGTCCGGTCTCCGGGTCCGGGTCGGTGTACGTCAGGGTGATCTGGACGTGGCCGGCCTCGCCGCCCTCCGCGACGACGCGGTCGCGGTCGTCGTAGACGTAGTCGTAACGGCTTCCGTTGGAGTCGATCCATGCGGTGACACGGCTGCGGTCGTCGTACTCGAAGGTTGTGGTGGCGCCTGACGGCTTGGTGACCGCGGTGAGGTCGCCGTTCTCGTAGGCGTAGTCCATCAGGGGCAAGTCCGTGCCGTCGTCGCCCGCGCCGGCCAGAGACAGGGTGGTGACCAGGCCGTCGGTAACCGACACCTTCACACGGTGGCCCGTCGAGTGGACGAGGGCCGACGGCAGACCGTCCGTGTCACGGTCGATGGTGATGCTGTGGCCGTTGCGTTCGCTGATGCCGGACAGCCACGCTTCACCGTCGCCGCCCGGTTCGCTGCCGAACGGGGCGGCGAAGTGGAAGACGAGCCCGCTGTCGGGGTCGGTGACCGTGTAGTCGCCGTTGCCGTCGCGGGCCAGCAGGGTACGGGCCCTGCCCCTCTCCGGCCGGGTGGGCACGCCGGGGACCGGGTGCGCGTAAGGGATCAGCAGCCCCTCGGCGGTGATGTGGAGGATCCCGACCGCGTCGACCTGCAGGCGCTCGTCGACCGTGGACGTCCAAGCTCGCCCAAGGAAGCGGCCGACCGCGCAACCGGACTCCGTGCGGCGGGTGAACACCAGCGGCAGGATGCCCGGCACTTCGATGTCGGTCTGGGGCAGGAACATCCGCCCGGTGGCGAGGTCCACCGGGTCGCCGCCGGCCTTGCGGTCGCCGTCCGGCGTGTCGTGGGTGCCCTCGGGGGCGTCGTCTGCCAGTTTGCGTAGACGTGCAGCCTCGGCAGCTTCATCCAGGTGTTTCGCGGTGGAGCTGAGCTTCTTGAAGGCGCCGGCGCCCTTGGAGCCGATGAGTTCGGGGATGAGTTTGCCGATGCCCTCGGAGGGGTCCTTCATGAACTCGTCGAGCATCTGCTTGCCCGCGCCCCACGGGTCGTTGGCCATCGTGACCAGGCCCGCGGCCGTCGAGTTGAGGTTCGTCATGTACTCGGCGGGGTGCGAGAGGTTGTAGAGGTCGAGCGGGTTGAGGGCGCGGGCGAAGTTGAGGGTGCCGGCCGTGCCCTTGACGACGCCTCCGATGAGGTGGGTGCCGGCCAGTACGAAGTACTCATGGGCATCACCGAGCTGCTGGGTGTACGAGGGCTTGGGCGGGGCCGCGTCGCGGGCAGCGCGGACGGCTGCGGCGGTGGTCTCGGCGACCTCGTTGCGCTGCTTGCGGGCGCTTTCGAGCTTCTCCTGCGCGGCGTGCGCCATGGCCTTGCCCGGATCGTGGAAGTCGTCGGACGGGCGGGGCGGCAGGTGCTCCTTCTTCGCCTCGTAGGCTTCCTTGTACTCCTTGACGAGCTTGTTGTGCGCGGTGCGAGCGTCCTCGGAGGCCTTCTTGGCCTTGTTGTAGTCCTCCAAGGCCTCCTTGGCCTTGCCCTGCGCCCACTCGACGGTATCGGCGAAACGATTCATCGCGTCGGCGGCCTTGCCGAAGGCGTCGGCAGCCTTGAACCAGCGCGGCGGCTCCTTGGCGACCTTCTCGCGGAAGGTGTCGGCGGTCTTGCCCTTCAGGCCGTCGGGCTGGGTCATCGTCTTCAGACCGTTGCCGACCGACTCGAAGGCAGCCTTGAAGTCGTTCAGGTGCGACACCTGGGCGCGGATCTTGGAGACGCTGCCGTAGACGAGCTTCTTGGGGTCCTCGGTCTGGCCGAGTTCTAGCTCGGAGACGTCGGCGCCGAGCTGGTTGGCGGCCGAACGGGATTTGTCGCGGATCCAGTCGCCGGCCTCGTCCAGGCCCACCTCCTCCGCCAGGTCGGCCGTCTTGTCACCGGTCCACTCGATGGCGTCGCCGACCTTTTCGACCCCCTTCTCGACCTTGTCCTCGATCGAGTCCGGTATGACGTCCCGCCAGCCCATCAGTTACCGCCCCCGTTGTCCTTCGTCTGCTCCAGCAGGTCCTTCAGCGACCCGATCCTCCCGGACGAGGTCACCGTGTCCTTGGTGTCGGACCAGGTCTGCTTGATGTCCTCGGCGCCCTTCTCGAAGGACTCCTTGCTGTAGTCCGGCTTGTAGACATCGGCGCTGAAGATGTCCCCCCAGGACTTCTTCTCGATCTCGTCCTCGCTGGCGTGCGGGTTTCCGTACGCCGCGTTGACCGCCACCTTGAAGGTGCCGTGGATGTACTGCTCCTCCTCCCACACCGTCCCCGCGGCGATGCCAAGGTTCCCGGCGAGGGCGGAGGCGTTCTGGATCAGGCTGCGCACGCCCCACTCCCAGCGCTCGCAGAAGTCCTCGAAGTCCTTCGACAACGCGCCGTGCCCGGTCTCCATCGCGGTCATCGACAGGTTCTCGAACCCCGCCCCCTGCGAGGCCCCGGCCGCATCCCCCGACTCCCGCAACTCCGATATGGCCGCCCGCAGACCCTTCTGGATCGCAGCAACCGCCTGCGGGGATACCTCAAGGTCACCATCGCCGGCCATCAGGCCACCTCCGCGGACTCGTCCTCGGCTTCGATGTCAACGGCGCAGGCGTCGGGGACGATCCCCGCGACGGGCGGGAACAGCATCGAGCCGTCCGCATCGGCCACGTTCACGGCGACCCCCGCCGGGCCGTCCACCTCGGGCACAACCGCATCGACCAACCGCGCACCCAGGATGGCGAGGTAGGGCCATTCACGGCCGGCTTCCCCACGGGCCTCCGCGAACCGGGCCAGGGCCTCCTCGTCCGTGAAGGCGTAGAACCAGCGGATCCCACCCGAGACGGCCGACATCAACCCGCCCCCGACGTCCTCGGCACCCTCGGCAAGGGGAGCGAGTAGGACAGCCCGCCGGAACTCGCCGACCAGGCGTCTGGGATCCCCGGTCCCCGTCCGGTATGCGGCTATCTCTGCAATCAGTTCCATGCTCTGCGTCCCCCTTCAGGGCGATTGACACCCCGGGGGGAACAGTACCTTGATCGCCAAATCACCTGATTAGGGGTCATGGCGTCTGCGCCGGCGCAACCTGCCAGGTGTCGGCGGCGGGGGAGCAGGCGACACGCGAACCCGCGAGCAGCTCGGTGATCTGCGCGCTCATCGATGGCTCCTGCGCGCTCTTGGTCTGCAGACCGATACGGAGGCCATGCGCACCGACGCTCTCCACCGGCCAGGCTGCGCGCCGAAGCGCTGGAGATCGCACAAAGCCTTCACACAGTCGGAGTCCGGCTCGTCGAGGGGGACTCCACCGCGCTCAGCATCTAGTTCGCCATCATCGGATGCTCCTGGCAGGCACGGCGGCGCTGAGCCGCGATCCTTGTCGGCGCCGCTGTCGTCGGCCTGCCACCCCAAGTGTTGGGGTCTACGCATAGATTTGGCAAGAAACATGCCGATTGCCGGATTCTATGGAAGTGCTGAAAAAGGGCCCATCGTCCGGATAGAGTCGCAGGTCAGTAAGCCTGCTCCCCGCGCCCGCGGGGATGACCCCGAGGACAGGTCCCGCAGGGACTCGTCCAGGCCCTGCTCCCCGCGCCCGCGGGGATGACCCCCCGGCCGTGCTCCCGCTGCTGCGCGCGGTGGTCTGCTCCCCGCGCCCGCGGGGATGACCCCAGCAGCCGGTGAGGGATGTCAACCCTTGACATCTGCTCCCCGCGCCCGCGGGGATGACCCCCTGGGCTTTCGGTCTAAGCGCGGGACGCTGCTCTGCTCCCCGCGCCCGCGGGGATGACCCCCACGACAGCGGCAGCTGCGTCGGGAGCTTCCACTGCTCCCCGCGCCCGCGGGGATGACCCCGTCTGGGGGCTGCTGGCGCCAGTGACGTTGGACTGCTCCCCGCGCCCGCGGGGATGACCCCGGCGTCTTCAACGACGCGGCGAACATGTCGCACTGCTCCCCGCGCCCGCGGGGATGACCCCCCGCACGCGCGAGCACGAACTCATCGAGACCCCTGCTCCCCGCGCCCGCGGGGATGACCCCTGCGCTGCGGTACTCAGCGCGGGGGGATGACCCCTGCGCTGCGGTACTCAGCGCGGAGCGTCCACCCTGCTCCCCGCGCCCGCGGGGATGACCCCGAGGCCAAGTTCGTTCGGGCGAACACCGTCGGCTGCTCCCCGCGCCCGCGGGGATGACCCCAGCTGCCCAGTATCGGCAGGTGCCGGTTCGCCCTGCTCCCCGCGCCCGCGGGGATGACCCCGACCTCAAGGTCTTGGACCGGCTCGGTCTGATCTGCTCCCCGCGCCCGCGGGGATGACCCCCAGGACGCCCGCTTCGACGAGGCCAAGATGAACTGCTCCCCGCGCCCGCGGGGATGACCCCTACCAGACCGCCGGCATGTACAGGCTCAGCATCTGCTCCCCGCGCCCGCGGGAATGACCCCCTTGCCCCGAGCGGGGAACGAGCCCGGGCTGCTGCTCCCCGCGCCCGCGGGGATGACCCGTAGGGCCGCAGGCGGACTATGCCGACCGACTCGCACCTGCCCCCTGCACCCGCGGGGATGACCTCACCTCCTCACGAGATGACCGCGTTGAAGAACAGCACCCCCGCAGCGAAGGCCGCGCCACCCGCGAGCAGGCCGGCGGCCAGCGCGCCGCCCGCCAGCACGGTGAGTACGACAGCGGCGACGGCGGTCAGGACGCCGAGCAGCAGGATCACGGCCGATCGCTGCGACAGCAGGGTGGGCGGCGGGGTGTTCTGGGACAACTTCAGCTCCAGCTTCGTCGGATGAGGGCGTCCGCATCCGCGGCGGCCCGGGTGCTGGTGGTTTAGGCCGCATACGGGCCGCCTCCCCCGCCGGAGTGTGTGTGAACTGAATCACACGACTGGTGCGGGGGGAGACCGGCAGTCCGTACCTAAGACGTAGGGCGTGAGGCCAGACAGAAGGACCGCCAAGGGAGCCCGGACGCAAGGGAGCGGATGTGCCGACTGAGCTCGAGGGCGATGGCATCGCCGTCCGCGACCCGTCGCACGCGGGACAGTCCGACCCGGAATGCCCCCTCGAGCCCGTCGGCAGTGAGGGCGAGGCCCAGCGCGCCCGGCGCTTACAGAACGACGCGAGGATCGTCGAGATCCTGCGGGCGGACGGCTTCGAAGGACCCCGCTACAACAAGGTCGTCGAGCGGTTGTCCGGCTACGCCTGGCCCACCATGGTCAAGTGGTGCGGTACCGGCGAGGTCTTCCACCGGGCCGCCGCGGTGGGGCGCCCGGTGCCCCGCCGCCTGATCGTCTCGGACTGGTCGCACGACGACCGCCTCGAGATCGCCACGGACAGCGTGATCAACGGCATGGCGCTCTTCCGTACGTACGGATTGCTCGAAGGCCGCTGGCACGCCGGCGGCGGGGCGAGCCTCACCACCTACTGCATGGGTGCGGTGATCCGCGCCTTCGGCCCCGTCTACAAGGCCTGGTACGACGCGCGCCGGACCGGACAGGCCGAACTCCGTCGCGCCGGCACCGACGAGGAGGCCGACCCGATGGCCGCGATCCCTGACCAGCGCGCCGCGGACCCGTACCAGGTCGCCGCGACCAACGACGAGATCCGCCGGATCCTCCCGATGGTGAAGGACCCCCAGGTCTTGGAGAGCCTGGGCTGGTACGCCGTCGGCTGCACCCAGGAACAGGCCGCCGAGCGCGTCGGCCTGACGCGCAAGGCCTTGGAGCGCCGGACTCATCGGTTGAGGAATCGGATCAACGAAAGCGGAGCACGCCGGCTTGAGCCGGGGGAGGGGGAAGCACGATGAGCCTTCGGCGTGAGGGGTTCCTGGAGGACCTCGCCGAGACGGACACCGCAGACGACCTCGACTTCGATTCCCTCCTGGACGCCTCCAGCCTCGGAGCGCCCCACGTGCTGGCTGCGCTGGGGCACGTGCCTGACCCTGTCCGGCGGCGCATCCGGGAAGCGGTCACAGCACCGCGCTCCGTCTCCTCGGCTGCTGGAACCGGTCTAGAGCAGCCCGGTCCGGCAGACAAGAGCGGCCAGGCGGAGGAGCGCCCTCGGGCGCGAACGCTCGACGAGACGGAAGGTGGGCTGCCGGCACTTCCGGTGGCAGCGGGGGAGCAGTCGCCCCCGCCGCTGCTGAAGGGGCTCCAGAACGCCTCCCATCTGGTGTTCTGCGGTCCACCGGGAACGGGGAAGTCGACAGCGCTGGCCTCGGCCGTCAGCGAACTCATGAGCCGTACGGTGCCGGAAGCGGGCTACCCGCTGCTCGGCCCGCCGGACGAGCGTCGCGGCTTTGCCGAGTACTTTCTGCGCCGCGGCGCCCAAGCGTCCGTCGTCGGCCGGGGCGGGCTCGCGGATTGCACAGTGCCGAATGGCCCGGTACGGGGTATCCGGTCCCTCCTCGTGACGTGGAGCTCTGATGCGCTGATTGGCTCCGTCGAGGAGTTCCCTGAGCTGCAGGAGGCTGACCGGGTGTTCGCCTTTTGCCACAGCACTTTTGCCAGGTTCATGGGACTCCGTGCAGACAGCGACCCTCGGTGGCCGGCACTGGGCAGTTACGGGCTCGGTGTGAAGGTTGCGGTGCTGTCTGCTGTGGAGGAACGGCTTCAGCACGAGCAGCCCGTCTCCTGGTCCTGGGAGCAGGCGGTCCTGGGCGATGCGACGGAGCGGCGTGTGAGGGAGCTGCGGGGCGCCGTCGATGGTGTTCGGCCAGGCATGCGCCGCACGGACATGGGCGGGTTGGCGACTTGGGCTCGTCTCGCTGCGTTGCTCGAGGAGCGGGAGATTCGGGAGGAGTGGGATGGGCTCGGCTCGCTTCGCGGGCGTACCGGGCTGGAAGAAGCGGTGTATCGGTATGTGCTGAAGCCATGGCAACGTACGGGCGCCCCGGCAGACCTCGTCGCACTAGGCGGCCGTACACGCCTGTTGGAGGACAGGCAACCTCGGCGGTCGCGGAGCTATCACGTCATGCGAAACCCGATTCCGTCGGCGGAGAGCGAGGTACCGCGGGCCGATTCTCGGGTTGAACGCCCGGATCCGTTGAGGATCCGGCGGGTAGTGGAGGACGGGGATGAGGTGCTGCATGCAGAGCTGCTCGTCCGTTTGTGCGAGCATCCGTCCGGCGATGCCCAGTACCGGTTCGACGCGTGCCTGACGTACCGGCGTGGGGATCCCTATGCGGTGGAGGTGCTGTTCAAAGTCCCCGGGCAGGAGGACGGAGTCACTTGGGTGCTGGCACGAGACCTGCTGTGGGACGGCCTGCGGCGCAAGACGGGCAGCGGAGATGTACAGGTCTGGAGCGAGGATCCGGCGACGCAGTCTGCCGAGGCCGCGCCTGGCTATCGGCGTACCTACCTCCGTCTCAGCTCGCCGGACGGGACGGCACTGCTCTTCATGCGTACGGCTCACGTGGTGGAGTTCCTGGAGCAGTCCCGGCGCATGGTCGCGTTCGGAACCGAACCGGAGCAATTGGCCGGCAGACTGACGGACCTGGAGGAGCACTTGCATGAGCTGGCGGCTTCGCCCGGCTGCAAGGACTGACGGGGCTGCCGGAACGGGCTGTTGTCCCGGTGTACCGCGGTGATCGGATGGGGGAAGCGCGGAAAACCAGGTCCCTCGGCTCAACCGGCCGGCGCCGCGCTGTCTCCGCGTCCGCCGCGCGTACGGCGGTGAACTTCTCGTCCACGCGGGCCGGGGTCAGCTCCGGCCAGCGGCGTATGACCAGCAGCTGGTCCAGCGCGGGAGGCAGTGACAGGACGGGGTCGGGGCCCGGCACGTGCCTACGCCGCCTCGGAGCGGGAGACGCCGGCGTCCGCCGGACGGCCCCTGCTGGGGGCACGCCGCCAGGGCAGAGTCAGCAGCCGGGGCCGATCGGCGGAGACGATGTGAGGGCGAGCGCGGCAATCCGCAGCTCGGCAGCCCACGTCCGCTGGTCAAGCCCCAACGTGTACTCAATGCAGCACCCGCATTGCGGGATCAGCGATACGAACGATCGCTCCTCAACGGTTTCGACCTCCGCCTCCCACCAGTCGTCCGTCGCCAGGTCGGCGGCAGTGGTTTCCCCATTGATCAGCCTCGCCGCCACCCGACGCAGCGCGTGGCGCTGTGCCAGGCCCCGATCCGGCAACTCGATTCCGGCCTCGGAGAGTGCTTGCTCGAACGCGTCGCGGATATCGCGGGCATCCGCGTTGCGAGGCAAACCGGCGAGCTCGCACAACATCGGGGTGTCCAGCCCGGCCGCGAGTGCCTCGGCAGCAATCATCGGCAGGTCCTCCGGGCGGATCTCATCCGCCTGATAACGGCATGCCACCTCGCCCAGAGACGTGAGGCCACTCCGTGTTGAGGATTCCGGTTCCGGTGTCGTTCCTGCTGCTCTCATGACTCGTACGATGCCAGCACCGTTCCCAGTGAGGATTACCGAGGGGGCGGTCCGCTCCGCGCTCCCCCCCCCGTGTTCGCCTGAACCGAAGGCCGAACCGACGAAAACAGGACAGTCCATCCTCGGGTTCCCGTATGAACCGGCGCCTCGACCTTGATCTGACCACCCCGCCAGCGGCGGTGGCCGCCCCTGCCGCACCCAGGACGGGGCGGCATAGGCCAGGGCATGACACCGGTTCCCGGCGCTGGTGCAGCAGTTCCTGCTGAGAACGGTGATCGTGCGGGCGGTCCGCCCCGAGACGCTGTGGGCTGACTGCCGGTCAGCGCAGCAACGGGACCACGCGCTCCAGGACCTTTCGCGGTCCAGCGGCTTGGCGATGTAGTTCTGCGCGCCCGCTGCCATGGCTCTCTTGACCGAGTCCTGCGAGCGGATGTCGCTCATAATGACGACCCGGGCCGACTCGTCGAACTCGATGATCTTCTCCGTGGCAGTGATGCCGTCCATGCTGGGCAGGACGAGGTCCATGGCCACCAAGTCGATGCGCTGGGCTTGCTCCTTGTAGGTGTGACTGCCTCCTTTCCGTCACGGGCCGTCGCGGCAATCTCGAAACCCTCTGGGATCAGAATCTGGGAGAGCTCCTTGGTTGCAAAGGGGAGTCGTCCACGATCAGGACCTGGTAGGGCGTGCCGTCCGGCTTCGTCCCATCCGGGAACCGAGAACTCTGCATGCTCGTGCTGTCTGCCATAGATCGCTCCCGTCGAGGGCGGCTGCGGGAATTCCGCAGACCGAGATGATCTTTCTTCCCAGGGGCAGATTCGCAGAGCTGCTCACCACCCCGGCCGTAGGTATACGAGAACGGGGCTTAGGAAGCCCTACATCGACGACCCGGTGCCGAGGGCACGATCTCGTCGAAGGAGTGGCGGATCCGGAGGGACGTCCATGCGGCTCGGTGGTGGCGATGCGGGCCGGCCCGCGCGCGTGCGTAGGACGGTCTAACGGATTCCGCAGATGTACCTTTTTCCAGGTCAGCGCGCTGCGGCCTGGTCTCATGGATGTCCCCTCTGTGGAGCCGTCCGGAGCATGCACCACAGAACGCCAGCCCCGACGGCGCGGGAGCCGACGGACGGCCCGCAGTGGCCATCCGCACCACGGACCAGCTCAGCCACACTTCCATGTCTCCTGCCCCGGGCGGTCCGCAGCCGCGTACGGTCCGCGCCACCCCGGCGGGGCACCGCAAGCCCCCCAGGGCTGAGGAGCTACCGACCCCGGCGAAGCCACACGACCCAGGAAGCGGGGAGAACCGGCGTCAGCCGCGGGCGGTCAGCCCGGCGCCGTAGTCCTGGGGCGGATCCTCGCGCCACTCGATCAGGGCGGACAGCACCATCTCGTCGGGCTCGGGGGCGCCGGCGCGGCGGAGGAACTCGGACAGGTCGCGGTCGGAGTACGCGGTGCCCAGGATGGTGCCGTCCACGCGTACGCGACGGCCCTCGCCCTCGGCGATGGGGTACACGACGACCGGGTGCCTGACCATGCCTCCACGCTCGCCCCGGGCGGCCGGGTGCGCACCCGGGGCGGGGCGGGGTCATCGGTCGCCGTACTCCATGATCTTCCAGCCTGCCGGCGCGTCCCGGACCTCGAATCCGGGGGCGAGGACCTGGTGGACGTAGACGCCGGGGTTGCTCTGCAGGTACTCCAGGGCCGGGCCGATCAGCGGGTCCTTCACGTTGTCCCACAGGATGACCGGTTCCACCGGGGAGTCGGACAGGGAGGACGGGGCTCCGACGGGCAGGGAAATCCAGCCGACGATCGGCGTCACGGTGATGTCCTGGTGCTCCGGGTCGCCAAAGGCGAGGCGCCACCCGTGGGGCGCGGCGGCGAACGGCAGGGGTGCGCTGGTGTGTAAGGGCGTCTGGCTGCGAGTAGTCATGCGATCAGCTTGCGGCCCGGCCACGGTCCGCACGCCGTTCCCAGGGAAATCGTCAAGAGCCCGAACCGGGGCGGGGCGGGCTACAGGGCGCCCGCAGTCAGCTCCAATGGCTGCGGGCGCCCTCTCCTGCGGCGTGGGTCAGCATCGACGACGTCCTTGTCGAGGTCGCGGTGGACCAGGTCGACGACCAGGCCCCGCCCGGCGAACGGCTTCGCGCTGTCGGCCAGCCCGTACGCGGCGGCCTGCTCGACGTCGCCGGAGACCACAGCGCGCAGGGGCCATCGCCGTCGTAGCTGCGCGTTCACGTCCGTCGGCGCACCGGGTTGATGTGTGAGGGCTCAGGACATGCTTGACGTTCTGTTCTCAGCACATCCTTGACGGTGCTGGCTCGTTGTTCCGCCTGGAAGGAGGGGCCGGGATGGAGCCGCAGGAGCTGGTGGAGCATCGGTATCGGGCTGTTCTGGAGGTGCTCGATGGTGCGCCGGTGGTCGAGGTGGCCTTGCGATTCGGGGTGTCGCGGCAGACGGTCCACGCCTGGCGGAACCGCTATCAGGACCAGGGCGTCGAGGGGCTACGCGAACGGTCGCGGCGCCCGCGAACGAGTCCGAGCCGGTTGCCCGCGGACGTGGAGGCCTTGATCTGCGAACTGCGGCAGCATCACCCACGGTAGGGAGCCCGGCGCCTGGTTCACGAACTCGGCCAGCGCAAGGTGCAACCGCTGCCATCGAGGGCCACCGTTCACCGGGTGCTTTCCCGCAACGGCCTCGTCAGCCACCAGGACCAGCAGCACAAGCGGAAATACCGCCGCTGGCAGCGCGATGCACCGATGCAGTTGTGGCAGATGGACATCGTCTCGGGGGTGTTCCTGGCCGACGGCCGCGAATGCAAGCTGGTCACGGGAATCGACGACCACTCCCGCTTCCTGGTCGTCGCCGAAGTCGTACTGCGGCCGACCGGCCGGGACGTCTGCTCGGCCTTCGTTGCCTCTATGCAGCGATACGGAGTACCGACGGAGATGCTGACCGACAACGGCAAGCAGTTCACCGGCCGATTCACTAAGCCGCGGCCGGCCGAAGTCCTCTTCGAGCGAGTTTGCCGGGAAAACGGCATCGTGCAACGGCTGACCAAGCGACGCTCGCCGACCACGACAGGCAAGATCGAGCGGTTCCACCGCACCCTCCGCCAGGAGTTCCTGGACCACGTCGCACCATTCGAGTCCGTCGCCGCCGCCCAGGAGGCGATCAACACCTGGGTTCACACCTACAACCATCAGCGACCGCATCAGTCCCTCGACATGGCCCCGGCCAGCCGCTTTCGCCCATCGAAGGCCGACGCGGCCGCCTCCCTCCAAGGGGCCGGGCAGCTTGCGCTTGCCCTTCCCCGGCAAAGCACGGCACCCAAGATCGAGCACCCCGATCCGGCACGCCGGCCCACTTCCGCCGGCGCGGTCGAGTTCGACGTTGTGGTGCCGCCCTGCGGCACTTTGCCCTCAGCCACGGCGGCCAGGACATCTGGATCGGACCGGCCTTCGCCGGCAAGACCGTCACACTGTGGGCGGACGACCGCAGCATCCACATCACGATGGACGGACACCTGCTCAAAACGATGGCTTCCCGCACGTCGCTGGAGCAGTTGCACCAGCTCAGAGAGAAGCGACAGACCCGGCCAGCCGGGCCACCACCGGCAGCCCCGGCACTGCCCCGTCACCGGGGTCGGGTTCAACTACCAGCCGGAATGGCCGTGGAGGTCGAACGGACTGTTGACCGCAACGGCATCGTCGCGCTCGCCCAGCAGGACATCAAGCTGCCCGTCACCCTGGCCGGGAGCCGCGTCATCCTGCGAATGGACGAGCACGTCCTGCACGCGATCAGCAACGGCCGCGTCGTCCGGACCATGCCGCTGCCCATCTCAGCCGACCAACGCGGCCGCCTCAGGGGAGTCCGCCAGGCCTCATCGCTCCTACCGCCCTCTGGGCCGGCGGGGCCGCTGATCGTGCAGCGGCGCGTCAACATCGACGGGTTCCTCATGGTGGCCAAACAGCGGATGCGAGTCGGCCCTACCCACGTCGGGAAGATTGTGAACGTCATCGTCGAGGACACCCACTTCCGGATCGTCCACGACGGTGAGGAACTCGCGGTCCATGCACGCACCAGCGACCGGCCAGTCAGCCGTTTCAAGGCCTGGGCAAGCTCCGAGACCCGGCCCCGTCCGTAAACAAGGTGCTGATGTTGTTCCACATGAAGGCGTCCTTCCACTCCGGCCTCCCTCCAGCCCAGCCGCTCAAGGCAGCGATCACCTTCTCCTGGGCGATCGTCCGGGTCTGGTAGTGCTCCGCTGCAGTCCCATCTCGGAATTCCAGCTGGTAGGTGTTGTCATCCCTCAGCCACACCTGCACATACCAGTCACCGTCCGCCTCATCGTCGACTCGCTCGACGATCACGAAGGCGTTGCCCCGGCCAAGGTTCGCCACCATCCGGCTCAACGCTGACGGCTTCGGGTTCCCCACCAGCCGACCACGTTCATCTCTCGCTTGCAGCATGGCCCGATCATCGCCCCCGGGTCTGACACCACACGGCCCGATGCGTCAAAGAACTCATGAGGACAAAGCGTCAAGGATGTCCTGAGCCCTCACACATCAGGGTGACCACGGCGATCGGGGCGGTGCTCGCGTCCAGCGAGGTAACCCGCGACCTGCAGGGCGGTCGCGGCGAGGACCTCGCGGATGCCCGCGGTGCTCATCACCGTGTCCCGCACGACCTGATCGTGGGCGGTCAGCTGCTGCATCTCCTTACTGAGCTTGTGCGGGTCACTGAAGTGCCGGCGGAGGTCGAGCGCAATGGTGGCGCGCTGCAGGACGTCGGCGTGCTCGGACTCCTCGGCGTCGTGCAGGCGGCCGACGGACACGATGGTGACGTCGGCGGGCGGCTGGGCGACGACCCGGTCCCGCCCCTGTTCTCTGTCGGACGGCCTCAGCCGCACAGCGGGCAGGGGAGACGTACAGGTCTGGACCGAGGATCCGGAGGTGCAGTCCGGCGAGCCCGCGCCTGGCCGTCGGCGTACTTACCTCCGGCTCACCTCGCCGAACGGGACGGCGCTGCTCTCCATGCACACGGAACAGGTGGTGGAGTTCCTGGAGCAGTCCCAGCGCATGGTCGCGTTCGGAGCCGAACCGGAGCAGTTGAAACTGGCAGACTCGCGGACCTGGAGGAGCACGTGCACGAACTCGCGACGTCGCCCGGCTGCAAGGACTGAGAGGACTGCGGCACGGACTGCTGCCTTGGCAACCCTTTCCCCGGGGGCAGGGCCGTGGAGACCCCGCCGTACAGCCCTTGGCGCTAAGCGGCTTGATCTTGGCCGTCATCTGCCGGTCTCGGCGTTCGGGTGGGGGCCGCCGAGATTATGTCCTCATGCTGCCAAAGGGCACGGGCACGCGGGTCAGCCCGCTGCCCCGCCGCCCGCGAGCTGACGGCGGAGCTCCTCCGCGTCTGCGGTGTGGCCCAGCCGGTCGAGGACATCTGCGAGGGTCAGCAGAGCGGTCCGCAGGCGGGCAACGAAGACATCCGGCACTTCCTTGGCCAACCTGCCGATGATGTTCACTGCTTCCACTGCGAACCGCAGGGACGAAACTGTCAGCTGCGGCAGCACTCTGAGGTGGACGGTTGCCGCCGCCCACAACGATTCCGCCAGGTCGGCTTCATAGGCGGAATCCCGGCTCGCCAGGCGCCGTCGGATCGCGACGGCCTCCTCGACGGCAGACAGGGCCCGCTCCGCGTCCGTGTACTGCTGCGCCAGGTTCTGCATCAAGTAGGCGAAGCCGGGCTCGAAGGCGGCCGGGTTGGCCGTGGCCAGCCGGCGGTAGATCGTGGCGGACTCCTCGAGTGCGATCAGGGAGTCGTTTTGCCGTTCCATGGCCGCGTAGTGGACCGCCAGGTTGTTCAGCGAAGCCGCCAAGCGAGGTTCGTAGGCGGCGGGATCCCCTTCGGCCAGCCGCCGTGCGATTGCGACAGACTGCTCCGCGACCGGCAGAGCCTCCGCCTGTCGCCCCACACCAGCATACTGGCTTGCCAAAATGTCCAGAGGCAGCATGAGGGCGGGCTCGTAGGCAGCAGGATCCTCTTCGGCCAGCCGCCGTGCGATCGCGACGGACGCCTCGATGACCGGCAGGGCCTCTGTCCGCCGCCCCACATCCGCATACTGTGTCGCCAAAACGTTAAGGGCGCAGATGAGCTCGAACTCGTGGGCGGCGGGATGTGCCTCGGCCAGACGGCGCAGGATCGCGACCGATTCCTCGATGACCGGTAGGGCCTCCGTTCTCCGCTCCACCGCCGCGAGCCGGCTCGAAAGGTTGATCAGCGAGCTCGCGAGGTTGGGCTCGAATGCGGCGGGGTTCACTGAGGCCATCCGGCGGTGGATCCGGGCGGACTCCGCAATGGCGGTCAGGGCCTCCGTTCGCCGTCCCATGTCTCTGTGGCGGTTCGACAGGTTGTTCAGGGCAGCTGCGAGTACATGCTCGTAAACCGCGGGGTTGGCCGCGGTCAGGCGGCGGTAGATCGCGACCGCCTCCTCGCAGACGGCCAGCGCTTCAGCCCACCGCCCCACGTCTGCGTACCGGTTCGACAGGTTGCTCAAGGCGCGGGCGAGGTCGGACTCAAGGTCGGCAGGAGCGTCCTTGGCCAGGCGCCGGCTGATGGCGACCGCCTCTTCAGAGACGGTCAGGGCCTCAGCCCGCCGCCCCGCCTCCGCGTATCGGATCGACAGGTTGTTCAGCGCGTACGCGAAGGAAGGCTCGTGGGCTTCGGGGCGGGTCGCGGCCAGCCGCCGCGCGACCTGAGCGGATTCCTCGATGGCAGCGAGGGATTCCGCCTGTCGTCCCACGGATCCGTACCACACCGCCAAGTTGTTCAGTGCCCCTGAGAGGTCGGCTTCGTAGCGGGAAGGACGCTCCCGGTCCAGCAGCCGGAGAATGCCGACGGCTTCCTCACTGGCTGTGAGGGCTTGCTCGTAGAGGCCGGCGTTCGCATAGCGCAGCGCCAGTGCGTTGTGGAAGTGCGAGTGCAGGAAGCGGTCGTCGGTGGAGGCGAGGCGGTGAGGGGTGAGGCGGGCCGTGAGGGCGGCCGTTCCCGGGTCCAGGTCCGGATGACGGTCCTCGGGCAGGACGGCCTCCACGGCTTCCAGGACTGCCAAGGGAAGGTCCTTGAGGGTCGACAGGGCGGCAAGGGCGGCCCCACCCGCGTGGATTACCAGCTCCGGCCGGGCGGTCAGCAGTGGGATGAGCTGCCGGGTCGTGAGGTGCGGCCAGTGGGCGGCAGCTGCGATCAGGACGGTCAGGGCTTGACGGTCCCAGTCTGCGGTCGGTGTCGTCGTGGCGTCCGGGTGGTCGCCGGGGAGGAGGAGGCGCTGCGGGGCGTTCGTGGCCCACGGGTCGGGTGCGAAGTAGGGCAGGTGATGGCCGGGCGTGCTGAGCGCGAGGAAGTCCTCGGCCAGGCGGTCGGGGTAGAGGGGTTCGAGGACCGTACCGCTGTGCAGGTCGGCTGGGGGATACGCGACGGCGTGGTCGTCCAGGACCTGGGGAGCGGCGTTGTCAGGGCAGACACCGATCGCGGCGAGGGCGGCGCAGCCGGTGTCGTGTCCGAGGGCACCCGTCAAGGCGGCGGTGTACACCGCACGTCCCAGGGTTTGTACGGTCGCCGTGACGCGGCAGTTGTCCTTCAGGGTCTGCCAGTGGTCGCGTTCGCGGTCCAGGAGGTAGGCGGATATGCGGCGCGGGGAGTCCAGCTCGCCGGCGGTGGTGCCGGTGCGGCTGGCGTGGACGGCGGCCAGCGCCGCCATGTGGATGGCCAGGACCTGCCCGAAACGCTTCGGATTGGACAAGGTGGCGGGCGCGGTGATCCGGTGGGCCTGACCGAGCTCCAGGGCATCGGCGAAACTGTCGCGGGCCGCGGTGAACAGCGCCTCCGGACCGGTGTCCGGATCGTCGGTCAGCGGGGTGAGCGCCAATTCCGCGGTGTCCAGGTCGAGGCGGTCCAGTCGGCTCGCGAGGGTCTGCCACCACAGCCCGGCCGGACGGGCCACCAGCAGAACTCTGGCCGGGCGAGCCTGCACGGCAGCGTGGGTGAGCAGGGCCAGGAGATCGGCTGCCGGCCAGCGCTCGGCATAGTCGGCCACCAGCAGCACCCCCCGGCCCGTTCCGTCACCAGCATCGCCGGGCAGGGGACCTGCAGGGGCGGGGTCGCTGATGTGCCGGGCCTGGAGGACCTCCCAGCCGCAGTTCCTGCTGGTGTCGGCGAAGTGCGCTGCCAGCCGCGTCTTGCCCTGACCGCCCGCCCCGTGGAGCAGCAGAACCGATACCGGCCCCGCAGCATCCCGCCAGGTGGCCAGTTGACTCAGCTCGGTGCGGCGTCCGGTGAAGCCCACCAGTGCGTACCCCGCCTGCAGCAGGCGCGCGGGCTGCGCCAGGGCCTTCGCCACTGTCGGCCGGGAACGCTCTGGGGGGAATGCATCCACCCGGTACAGCGCGTGCTCCGGGCCGACATGCGTGGTGATGTGCACGTCGCCCCTGGTGCCGGAAACCTGGTTCACGGGCCCGTGCACCACAGATCCCGCCACCCACTGTCCCGGCTTCCTCGTGCCGCGTTTTCCGGAACCGGCCGCTACAGCGTCCGGGGCTGGTCCGGGCAGGTGTAACCGGCCGCTCCATCGGCCGGGGCCGGTCACGGGCCTTCCTCGATGTCGACGTCCCCTGCGGTGCCCTGCACTTGGTCGATCGGACCGGATGCAGTGGCGCCACGCACGCGCTGACCCCCGCTGCCCTGCTCCACACCGTCCGGCTGGGTGGGCGGTGTGGAGCTCGGGCTGGTCGACCACGTACCGCGGCGGGTGATCCGTACGCTCCCACCGGTCCCGGAGACCTGCGCGATGCCGCCTCCCACCGTGCCGCCATCCACGGACTGCCCGTCCGGCCGGGGCTCACCGCGGCGCATCCCGGCGACGGACACGCCCAGTCCGGCCAGCCCCACGAACAGACCGAACACACTGGCCCACTTGTCCGCCGCGTCCAGCCCCACCACCGTGAGGTAGACCGCCAGACCCACCAGCGCCGCCGTCGCGACCACGCCGCCCGCCCACGTCTGCACCCGAGCCGTCATCCCCTCATCCTCGCCCGCCAGCTGCACGCGCACACCCGCTCGTGCGCACGGTGACAGACCCGTGACGCGGCTCGCCGCGACGTACGGCAGGGCGGCAGGGGGGCCTGCCATCCGCCACTTCCCCAGTGAGGGCGGCGTCGCCGCGGTGTGCCCCTGCGACTGGTCGACAAACCCTGCTCCCACCCTCGGAACGCTGAAGGCGCCTTCCTCGAACACCTAGTGCCCGAACTCACTCGCCGGGCGCCAGCGGCGACCACCGCGAACCGGGATTCAGCCACCATCAGCGGCTGAATCGAACAGACGCGGCCCCGTTCCAGTAGGGCCGTGGCATGATCGACGCCATGATCAAGGGGTGGGGGGCCGCCGCGAGCATCACGTTCGCCGCCGCGGCCGCAGTGACCATGACGGGGTGCGGGGGAGCAGCCGACGCCGAGCCGCAAGCGGCCACGGCGAAGCCGAGCGTGGTGAGCCTCAGCACTGCCACCACACGCTTCCAGGATGCCGTCACCAAGTTCGACCTGACCGACGGCTGCCCGAAAGAGACTGGCTCCTGCTGGGACAAGATGACCGCGGTCATGGAGCCGGCCCGAGAGCTGCGGAAGGCCATGAACGCGCACTCGGCCGGGCCGGCGTTCTGGTCCGAGGCGTACTCCTTGATCGACAAGATGGAGGGCGGCATGGCGGCCGGCGAGGACCGGTTCAGCAACCGGCCAGCCGTACTGGGGTCAGCCCACGAGTTGAGCCGGTGGCTCAACGCCCACCCCGCTCAATAGCGCTCGGACCCGGTGCCACCCGGGCGCCGGTCAGTCGGGCACGACCGGCAGCACGCTGGCCCGGCCGGAGTTGAGCGCATGGCTCATCGCCATCAGCGCGGTACGGTCCGCGAGCCAGTCCCGCATGCGGGTACGCCACTCGGGCGGCTCGGCTGGGGAGGGCGGCCGCCACGGCGGCAGGTCGCCCGGCGCGATAGCGCGGAGTCGTCGATCCCCACAACGGGGAAGCTCGCCGGCATTTACTGCGGGGGAGCAGCGGCGATGCGGCGCTTCCCGGGCCCAAGGCCGTTGTCACGGGATGGAGGCGCGGACGGCCGGCCTCGATCACCGCTCGGCTCGTCTGCGGCTCGCCAGGGCACTGACCTGCGTGCCGGTACCGGCACGCTGCTCCCCGCGCCTGCGGGGGATGACCCCGAGTCTGCCGCGACCGCAGTACTCCAGGGCCACTGCTCCCCGCGCCCGCGGGGATGACCCCAACCGATGGCCTCGGTCTGCTCCCCGCGCCCGCGGGGATGACCCTAAGCACATTGACCCCGCGTCCTCCTCGTCCAGCGATCCGTACGCGCCTGCTCCCCGCGACCGGGGGATGACCCCGAGGAGTCCTCCGCCTTGTCGGAGCCGGGGATCTGCGCCCCGCCGCCCATCGCACGCGGCCCAGCCCTCCATCACGCCGAACGTCTCGCGGGCCGCCTCGTCGAGGAACGCAGCCCGTAGCTCTTCGGACTTCTCCTTACGTCGTAGCCGCGGATCCCGACGCGGACACAGGCGTCGGCGTGCTCGCGGGCCTTCGCCACACTGGCGCACCCGTACAGCTCGGTGAGGTCGACGCCGGCTGCCTCGGCATGGTTCTCGGCCGCGCGAAAGGGGGCGCGGTGGCCGTCACCTTCGCGGTGCACGCCGCGCTCCAGGAGGGCGAGGCGTTTCGCTAGTTTCCCGTCGTCGCCGAGCAAGTCGGTGACGCTCACGCCGCGCTCGGTGGCCGCCGTCTCGATCGCCTCGGCGAGCGGGCGCGCCGCTGCCTTGCCGCGCGGGTCGACGGCGACCTTCGGCGTCACGAGCAGCTCAACGGTCAGCGGGTGCCGGCCGTCCGTCAGCGGCTGCGCCTGGTTTTTGTCGACGGACTGCGCAGGGACCAGAGCGACATCGCGCAGGCCGCCGCCGATCCACTCCAGATCACGCGCATCGCCGAGGCGGTAGTCGACCTGCGCGTCCTTCTTCTGCTCCGCGTCCTCCTGCTCCAGGTCGCATCCGCACTCCCGGTCAGCCGGTACTCGACCTGCTGCATGTCCGGGTCCAGTGAGGTCACCCACGCCATCTCTACTCGCCCCCTCCCACGTTGATGATCTTGAAGTCCGTCGAGGTATGGCGCTGCCATACCTTGGTACGCCGGTGGGCCCAAGGGTCATCGCCGGGGCAGTGCGGACAGGGCTGCGGTGTCGGGTATGCCAGCAGTCAGAGGAAAGTTTTCCAAGATTTATTGCCGGTGGGCTGACCTGACGAGACCGAGAGGTCGAGGCTCACACTGCAACCGGCTGGAGAATCCATGACCACTCAAGCTCCCTCCTCCCCACGTGGGAAGAGGTTCTACTCGTCAGGCGGCTCCGCCGAGGTGGCGCGAGGTGAAGGCGCAGTGGCCACCAGCGGCACGCAGCCGACTATCAGCGAAAGGCAGCCGCTCTCCCACATCTTGGAAATCGAGGGGTTCTGGCACAACGACCTGGAGGACGGCCCAATGGCCTACCTCGAGGCGAGCTCTACCAGCCTCGTGACCATTCCCGCGGACCCTCACCGTGTCTACCGGGCCAAGTGGCTGCCGGCCGGAGCATCTGGGGAGGGCCTGAACATCGTGGAGGCTCTCAAGCTGCCCGACGGCAGCCGCAAAGTGGGGCTCTCGATTCCGCTCGATGAAGAACCCGACCTGGTGAGAGCGGTGGGTGCGCTCAAGGCGGCAGCTGCCGGCAAGGAGAGCGTCATCTACTCCTTCAGTGAAGCCGCCACCCTGTGGCCCGGCCGTCGGGGACACGGTGCCCGATGGCGCGAGGCCGTCTCCACCGCACTGCTCGGTTCCTGGTCGGCCCCGCTGCTCACGGGAGGCCGTATCACCTCCGTGCATCTGGACCAGTTGCGCGCGGAGGCCAGGACCGTCCACCGCCAACTCACCCCGATGTGGCATCGCAAGGTCGGGGGAGTACGGCTGTGGAGCCTCGACCGTGACCTCGGTGACGGGATGACCACGTACGACATTCTCCGAGGGGGTCCTGACCCGCAGGAAGTGCTGTTTGGCGCCGTGGTCGATGACCCGTGCATCAACACCGTCCTCGCGCAGCTCACTCCTATCGAGCGAGCAGTGGCCGTCGCGTACGCCGCTCCCTCTATGCCGACCTGGACCGAAGCCGCCGCCACAGTCACCGCGACGGCCCCCCACCTACCAGGCGGCATGGATGCAGCCGCACTGGGTGAACGGGTACGTCGCAAGCTCCGCCGCCTCGGCACCCGGCATACCGCCCGCAGGGAAGCAGCAGCCTCAGCCCACCTCCGCACGGAGCGGCGAGCAAGCGTGGCCGCGAATCACGAGGTGTGTGCTGCTGAGGGCGGCCGGCCGTGAACCTCCTCATCGCCGCGCTGCCCGAGTTTCTCGGCGGCCTCGCCACTGCCGCCACTGTCTCCGTCAGTGCCCTTCTTCTGAGGAAACTGCGCAGTCGACACGAAGCCCGCGGCCAGGATTCGAACGAGTAACAGCTGCGAAGGCCGCGAAGATCACGGACTGGTGCCCCGCACATCACGGGCACGGGGGACCGCGTGTCCGCCGTGCCCTCGATCTCAGTCGCGGGTAGGCGGCAAGGGCAGGTTCACGCCGGACAGCCGGGCTGCGCTGGTGGCACACGGTGTGGAGCAGTAGAGCGGCAGGCTGAGCGCCAGGGGTCGCAGTTTCAGGTCTCCCGCCCGCCCCTGTGCCACGCGACCACCGCTCAACTTTCCACCGACGTTCATAACTGGTCCCAGATCATCCCAAGGCCGCCATCACCTGGTTTCAGGTTTCGCGGAACTGCCGGCAGTTGCGAAGGCTCCCGAACCCTGCTCGACGCTGTGGTGCATGAACCCCATCGCGGAGAACGTCACGGGCTTTCTGCTCCACGAAGTCCGCGGAAACGTCTTGGCGACCGTGCTCCTTGCCCTGGGAGGGTCCCTCTTGCGCCGTGCGTCCCAGAAGGTTCGTAAGAGCTGGAGGTGCGGGTGTTGCGCTCTGTCGGCGCGATGCCCCGCCTTGAATCTGCGTCGTGTCGCGGCATGCACGTGTAGGTGTCTCTGAACCGAGGTCGAAAACGCAAAAGACCCCCCTCCGGTGGGAACACGGGCCTTCGTCGTGCAGCGGGTGCCATCTGCGGAGCAGCGACGCGGGGTCGGACTCGACGAGGAACGGCTTGAGATGACGGAGAGCGCCGGAGACCTCCCACTCCCAGTCGCTTCGGTCGCTTACCAAGGCCGAGCTGTACGAGAAGGCGACCACGGCTGGCATCCGCGGCCGACCGAACATGAACGCGACGAGCTCGCCGACGCCCTCGACCATGCGAAGGGCACACGAGGGACGCTGCTCATCCGCTCTCCCCGAGCAGGGGGACCTTCCTCCGGTCGGCCGCCCGGCCGGCTCCTAGGACGGCCGGCCGCTGGTCCGTCCCGATGCTGGCAGGGCTGGTGACTCGTCAGGCTGGTCGTGGTGGTGCGAGGGAAGCGGACTTCCTGAAGACGGCCCGCCTCGACCATGGAGTGCAGTGGATCTCAGCTGCCGGTGCCGGAGCGGAACCTCGGGCTGTACGAGTTGGGCGGTCCCGCCTGCGTCGCGAGCACGTGATGCAGCTCGTGCGGGGACCTTCGGCGGGCTCAGTGGTGTGGAGTGCGGCGCGTAGTGGCGGTTGCTGTCTGGACGCTACCGGCCCTGGTGGCAGGAGCTTCGTCGGGGTCGGCGGGGCAGAACTGCTCCAGGAGCAGGGGGGTGCCGAGGGCGAGGGTGGTGAGGCGGCGGTGGGCGGCTTCGAGGGTGCGGCGGGCTGCGGGGAGGCCGGCGGGGGGTGCGTCGCGGCCTTGGCGGGGGCGGCCGGGGGTGGTGGTGACCCAGAGCTGGTGGACGTTGCCGCCGCGGAGGGTCTTGAGGTGGCCGGCGGTGAGGGCGTGGTGGGTGTCGGTCCAGCGGGTGAGGGCGCGCCGGGTGACGGTGTCGAGGGGGTGCCAGGTGCGGCCGACGCGGGCGCGGGGGAGTGGGCGGTCGAGCTGGAGGTCGTCGAGGGTCATGGGCTGGAGGTGGGCGAGGCCGTGGCCGGTGGTGACGGCGAGGGCGATGAGGGCGACGGTGCGTTCCCAGGTGGAGGTGAGGATGCCGTCGGGCTGGTGGGCGGTGAGCAGGCGGAGCGTGCGGTGGGCTTCTTCGGGGGTGAGGCGGGGGGCGAATTCGGCTTTGGGGACGGTGAGGGCGAGGGGGTGTCCGTGGTGGGCGGAGAAGGTGTTGAGGGTGGTGGTGCGGGCGGCCATGGAGTTGGCGGAGGCGGGGGTGCGGGGGCCGCGCAGGCCGGTGCGTCTACGGGTCTTCCCGCGTGCGGCGGCGTCGAGCCAGGCGCCGGCGTGGGCGGGGTCGAGGAGGTCGGCCTGGGTGAGGGCGGCTTCAGGGCAGTCTTTGAGGGTCGCGAGGTGGGCGGCGTACTCCTCCAGGTAGGTGCGCCGCAGGCTGCGGGTGGCTTCGCCGGGGATCGCGGAGAGGAAGGCGGCGACGGCCGCGCGGGCGGAGCGGCCTCGGGCGCTCCGGCTCGTGTTCTGGGTCATCGGATCCTCCCGGCTCGAACGGTGTCACCAGAAGAATAAGAGCAAGAAGCGTCCAAGCTCCAGGGATCCCCTTCACAGCTGGCCTATCGTGTCGGCTCGTGTCGAACCGATTCGCACCGTGCAGTTTCGAACCGGACAGCGCGCCTCACCGGGCTCCCGGAACCCGTGCGCGAGGCGAAGGAGTGGGAAGGGGGCTTCTTGCTCTTATTGTGAAGGGGTGGTCGTAGGCCAGCGGCAAACCGACGGCGGCCGTCGCAAAGGCGGCGTTGAGGAAGTCCCTGCGACGGAGCATCACGAATCTCCCGAGGTCGGTGGCACTGGCCAGCGGGTCAGCCCCCAGGGCCTCACCGATGCCTGCGCAGCCTAGACCGATCTCGGTGAGTGTGACCTTCCGCTTCATCCTTCTGGTGAGGGCCTCGGCAATGTACGAGCGGGTCTGACCGCTCGGCATACCGCCTGTGACCCAGGAGTGAACGGCCGAGCGGGAGGTGTGCAGCTTCTGCCCAGCCTCGGCGGCGACGGTACGAATCTCCCTGGCCGGGGACTCGTACGTGCACCCGGCTTCGGCGATGACGGCCGCCAGAGCGGTGTTCGGATTCCGGCTTTCCGGCAACTGGCGCTCCCTGGACCGATCTTGAACAGATTGAACAGGCTGCTGTACCGCCTACGGTACCCGCGCACAGTGAGCGCCGCTTCACTGATTGCAAGCCGACCGGGGTCCGCAGCACCGTCTCCCAGCGCTGGCTTTCTGGCCCGCAGCCCGCCGTCAGCGCCAGTGGGCGCTGTCGGTGGGTCGGCTCGGCCCCTGTCACTTTCACCAAACCCTGATTTTGGAGGCATCGTGCACCATCGTTCAGAGCTCGACGCCCTGGCCGCCGCCACCGTCCTGGTGACCGGCGGCGCCGGACTCATCGGCTCGCGCATCGCCGCACAGCTGCGGGATCTCGGCGCCCGCCCTCTGGTCCTGTGTGCCATGAACGCTTACCCCGAGCAGGTGTACGCCGACCTGTTCGGCGTCCGCGCCGGAGACCCGGACGTGGTTCTGGGGGACATCCGGGACACCGTGCTGATGCGGAAGCTGGTCGCGGACTCGGACTACGTGATCCACGCCGCCGCCCTGGCGGACGTGGCCGCCTGTACGCGCGACCCGCTGGCCGCCATCGACACCAACGTGGCCGGCACCCAGACCGTCCTGGACGCCGTCGCGGCGACGGACCGCGTCCGCCGCCTGGTGTTCGTCTCCTCTGCCAGCGTCTACGGCGACGGCAATCCCGAGGAGACCGACAGCCCCGAGCTCCTGACCATGCGCCAGCTTCTGGAGTCCGTCCAGGGGCGCATCCCGCCCCAGTTCCACGAGTCCACGCGCATGCGCCCCAAGTCCGTGTACGGCAACACGAAGGCGTGGGGCGAGGAGCAGACCGCTCTGGTCCTGGGCCAGGTCGGCACGTCGTACGCGATCGTCCGGTACTTCTCCGTCTACGGCGAACCGCAGACCATCAAGCCCGACTCCCACTCCTGGGTCGTGGCCTGGTTCGTCGCGCGGGCTCACCTCGGTCTCCCGCTCCACCTCAACGGTGGGGGCCGGCAGGTGCGGGACATGGTCCACGTGGACGACATCGCCGAGGGCACCTTGCGGGCCCTGGCTAGCCCCCGCGCGCACACCGAGACAGTGAACATCGGCACCGGCGTCCCCACCAGCGTCAGGAACGTCGCCCAGCTGGTCCAGGCCCACTACCCGAGCACGCCGTTACTGGAGACGCCGCTCCCGGCCGGTGACCCACTCGGCGGGTACGCGGCCACCCGCCGGATGGAGAACATCCTGGGCTGGAAGCCGAAGGTCACCATCACCGAGGGGGTAGCCCGCTACGTGCAGTGGCTCCAGGACACCCCGGCGGCGGCCCCCGACTGGCTCAGGCGGGAGATCGTCGCCGCCTAGATGACCGGGGGGCGTCCCAGCCGGGTCAGTCGCCAGACCGTCCGCCAGCGCATCGGGCGCCGGGGGCCGCCGGATGTCCGGATGCCCTCGGCGAACCCTATGAACCAGGCCCGCAGCCCCGTCATGGAGCGGGTGCGGGCCACGGTCAGCACCACCCAAACGCCGAGGTAGACCGGCACCAGCGGGGCGGGCAGGTGCCGCTTGGCGAGCCAGACTCGGTTGCGGGCCGTCATCCGGTAGTAGACCGCGTGCCGGGCCGGCGATGTCTTGGGGTGCTGAAGCACCAGTTGTGGTTCGTAGAGGATGTCCGAGCCGCGGTCGATCGCCCGCCAGGCCAGGTCGGTCTCTTCGTGGGTGAAGAAGAAGGCGTCCGGCCAGCCGCCGGTGTCTTCCAGCATCGTCATCGACAGGGCGTGCCCGCCGCCCAGGAACGTCGTCACCAGGCCTCGCCGCATCGGGTCCGCCGCCCGCAGGCGGGGCACGTGCCGCCGCTGCGTGGTCCCGGTCTCGTCCGTGATCCGGAACGAGACGATACCCAGCCGGCGGTCCGCCGCGTACAGGTCGGCGATCCGCCGGAAGACGTCGGTCTCGGTCAACAGGCCGTCGTCGTCCAGGTCCACCAGCACATCGACGTCACCGAAGTCCCGCAGGCGGCGCCAGGCGACGTTCCGGCCGCCGGACACCCCCAGGTTCTCCTCCAGCTCCACCACGGTCACACCCTCGGGAAGGCCCGGCAGGGCCGTCCCGTTCCCGACCACCACGACCCGCGACGCCGGTTCGTCCTGCTTGGCCACCGAAGCCAGCAGGGCCAGCAGCTCAGGCATCCGGTCACCCATCGTCAGCACGGCGACACCCACACGCGGCCGCGTCACGACCACCACCACTTCCTTCCGGGACCAAATGAACGGCGAGCCTACCTCCGCCGGACCCGGGTTCCGGACCTACGAGAGGACACGCCATGGAACGGATCAATCTCGGCGACTACGTCACCGCCCCCACCGAGGGAGCCATCGCCACGACCGCATACGGCGGCCTGGAGAAGTTCGAGCTGACCGAGTTCCTGGCCCAGTGGAAGGGCCTGCAGCGCGAAGCGCTGGTCATGCTGGGGAAGGATCAGCGCATCCACCCCTCCGCTTTCATCCACCCCACGGCGATCATCGGGGACGACGTGATCATTGGGCCGGGCGTCAAGGTCCACGAATTCACCAACGTGCGGAAGGGAAGTGTCCTCTGCGCCGGCGCACAGATCGGCTTCAACTGCGAAGTCACCGCCACGTTCGTCGCAGAAGGCGCCGTTCTCGGGCACCGGATCGGTGTCAACCACACGATCCTGGGAGCTCGAACCCATCTGTCCGCCAGCGTCACTGTGGCCGCGATCAACATGACAACCGACATGCGCAGGCCCGACCGAGAAGTGATCATGCGAACCGCCAGTGGCCTGTACCGGTCGGGCACGACCCAGTTCGGAGCCGTCATCGGGGATGACACCCAGACCGGCAACAACATCAGCATCGGGCCCGGCGTCGCCATCGGCCGCCGCTGCCAGATCACCAGCGGCGTGACTCTGGCCATCCGGACCGTGCCGAAGGACTGCACCGTGACAGCCCCGCACACCATGGAAGTCAGCGTCCGCCGTCGGCGTCGCCCCTTTGTGTGCTGACATGAGTGGTCATTCTGGCCAGATAACCCGCGGCCCTGCCGTCCCCTTCGCACGAGGGGACGGCAGGGCCCGCACGCTGGTGCGGCTGAAGCTGTGTGGCGTCCTCGGTTCAGGCCGCCTCCAGCGGAGAGGAGAGGTGGCCGGCGGCCTCGGCCTCGACACTGGCGCGGAGGGCTGGCGGGCTGACCCACTGCGTTCCAAGTGCGTGCCCATTTGGCTGGACCCCCAGCCGACTACCGGCTACGGCCGCGTCCCGCCTCCGGACCGTCCGGTCGGCGCTGGGGTGCTCGCCGCTCAGGAGCCTCACCAGGGGAGGCTTTGCGCCCGGGCTGGGGCTGCTTCCTGGCGGTGGTGGTGCTGCGCAACCGGGCTGCCGCAGGTGTCGGCCAGGCCGGGGCGAGCCGCTGGACGTCCACGGGCGCCAGGATCGCAACGGCGTCCCCCTCGATTCTGGACAACCTCTCGGACCACTCCGGTCCGAGTCCGCGGCTGGACTCGCGCAGCTCGGCGACGCCGAGAAGGCCTACCTCGCCACCATCTCCTGGTGGGAACCCGCCGGCGGCGACGCCCACCGCAAAGCCGCCCTGCTCGGCCACATCTGGGAGAAGGACCGGGAAGACCTGCGCACCGGCTACGACCCGCATGGCCGGATGGTCCTGCACAACCCCACCACCGGCGCCCTCGCCCTTGAACGCCCCCGCGGGCTTCCGGCCGCGCCGTACCCCGACACCGCCGAGATCCTGGCCACCCCGGGCAACATGACCGCCTTCGTTCTGCTGCCAGACGGCCGCTGCGACATCCTGCCCACCGACCCGCGCTACACCTTCGACGACATCACCTGGGGCTACGGCGGCACCGGCCCGGATGTCTTCGCCCAGGCCCTGGCCTTCGCGGTGCTGGCCCACCCCGACCCCGAGCGCCCCCTGACCCTGTTCGACCGCCCCGAGCCCACACGGACGGCCATGCTGAAAATTACCGAGGACACCTCCCAGCACGACCCGTTCCGGATCAGCGCCGCCACCTTGCGGGCACGCGCGGCCTCAACCTCCAGCTGATCAGCACGAAGTCACCGAGGCTCTGACATCCACTTGTCACGGCCTCGGCCTCCGGATGTTGGGGAGCTTGGCGTCGCGGCTCCGGGGGGCGAGGTGGTCCGAGGTCACCTTCGGCGGCCCAGAGTGGGCAGACCACCGGACACGGTACGCAGGCTCACGGTGGGGGTTCGCTCGTCCCGCGGCTTGCGCGCCGCTAGCTCCCGCTCGGTCTCGCGGGCCTTAGCTGCTTCCTCCGCCTCTCGGCTGGCCTTCGTCTCAGTGTGCATTTCAACCGCAGATGCGACGAGGTCGATCAGCATCTGTTGGCCCGACCCACGCTGTGACCCGGCGACAAGGGCCCCCCGGTCGGCGCTTCGCGTCACGATGATCCGCCGGGGTGGTGTCGGTGGATCCGGAATAGTCACGCGTATGCCTTCGCCGGCCCTGAGGCGGCTCAGGATGATCTCCAACGCTGCCAGGTTCGTGGTCAGGCGGACCTTGGTGTAGGTCCAGCCGCCGTGCGGCATCAGGGATGCTTCGACGACCTTGCCGTCCCCGACATGGACGAACGCTGCGAACGTGGGCCACGGTTGACGGCTCACGACTACCCCCCTAGCTCCGATGGCGCTGCGCAGATGCGACTTCCTGTGTTCCTTCTACACGGGAAAAACGCACCTCGCGGGGCTTCTGCCACGCCAGCTGAGTTCGACCGACGAACAGAACAACAACCGTCTCCACCACACCGCCCGCACTCGTCTACCAGGCCCCGGTGCCGACCGGCGTGAACGGTAAGTACCACGCACGACCTCGGCCTCGGGACTGGTGGTCTCGCATGTTGAGGTATCGCGTATTCCAGCTCAGAGCGCCCCGATCGGTCACTTTGGGGCATGCGGGCGGTGTCCAGGGTCCGGCCCGGAGTGAGTATGTTCGTTCGATGGCGCGTTCAAAGCGCTTCGGGAGGGGAGAGTGCCGGTGGACGTCGTCGCGATTATGGAAGCACTGGTTGAACAGGGCGTAACGGTGCTGTTCAAGGCCGACGCTGAGCGGATGGCAGAGCGGGGCAAGCCTTGGACCTTCGTCGCCAGTGGAGCGCCGTTGCGCGAGGACGTCCTGGTGCGAACCGATGCCGAGTCTGTGGAGCAATGCCTCGCAGTGTGCTTGCCCCGCCTGCGTGAGCTGGGCTTTTCGTTCCCTGAGTGAGAGAGCGGGTGTGACTGAACCGCCGCCCCGGATGTCAGTACCGGCTGCTTACATGAGCCCATGGACACCGTGCACACGACCGCCGCCCTCCTCCCGGACCCCGCCGAGCTCCGCGCGCACCTGCGCGCGCTGGCCGTGCTGGACCAGGCAATCTGCCGCGACCCGCGATTCTCCCGCTACTCCTTCTCCACCACCTGGGGGCCTGGGACGGAGGCGGCCCTGATGGACAACGGCTCGGGTGACGACCTCTCCGTCCTCTTCACCCCGGCCGGTGTGCTCGTCCGCGGCTTCGACCACGAGTCGGAGATGAGCCCGTACGCCACGGACGACGAACAGGTCTGGCCCGGTGTCATCGACGAGGTGCCCGCCGCGCTGCGCCCGCTCCTGGACGACCCGGCCTTCGTAGACGAGGGCCTCGGCGCCCCGCGGGTCACCGCCTGCCTGTGGTGGGAGACCGGCGGCAGCGCCTGGCGCACCGGCTCGGGCATCGAGTTCCCCTCGGGCAGCCCGGACCCGGACGGCTCCGGGCACCTCTTCCGCCTCCTCACCGACCGCTCCCCCGAGGCCGTCCAGGCGCACTTCGAGGAGGACTACGGGCGGCCCGTCCCCCTCGACACCGTCCGCCACGTCCTCGCGGGCCACCCCCTGACCCCCGAAGCCGCCCGCGGCCTTAACCCGGCCGCCCTCTCCGACGAGGCCCTGCTTCGCCGGATCGCCGCCGACCCCGAGGTCGAGGCGTACCTCGCCTGCGACGGCGAGTTCGACCTCACGCGGACCGCCCCCATCGAGTCGATCGCCCTGCCGGCCGGTCTCCCGGTGGAGCCCGTGGCCGGCTGCAACGCGGGAGGCACCCACTACCTCTGCGGTCCGGTCGGCTCCGACCGCGTCCGCCCCGTCCTCTACACCCACTCCGAGGGCCAGGCCTCCCTCATCGCGGAGTCCCTCGCCGAGGCCCTGACCCTGGCCATCGTCCTCCCCTCCTGGCACGACGCCCTGGCCGGCTTCCGTCCCCCCGCGCTCAACGCCGAGTACCTTGAGGACAACCCGGACCACCCCGAGGTCCGCGACCGCCTCCTCGCCGCCCTCCGCCTCCCCCCGGCCACCGAGCCCGAGGTCCTGGCCCGCCTCCTCACCACGGCCGCCCGCACCGTCCCGGACGGCTTCCTCCCTTCGGTCGAGGGCGAGGAGGACGCGGCCTTCGAACCGATGCTCCGTCTGCCGGCCAAGTAGGACAGCCCCGCCGCGCGCCGCGGGGGTGTCTCCGGCGTCGGGGAAGGCGTGGCACGCCTTCGCAGCCCGTTCTAGGTTCCCCGGTTTTCACCGGTTTAGGCGATTCATCGGATCGGATCGGCCGAGGGGGCAAAAACGGCCGTTTACGCCCCTCTGATCAATTGGATGGCCCCGTGCGCGCGTATGAGCAGTGCCGCTACCGGCGCGCGACGATGGAAGTGCTCTAGGCCGACCCACAGCTACGGCCACAGCGGGTAGGGATCGGGCTGTCTCACAACCGCCCCACCCATCCCGAGCGTGACCTCCGGGTAATGCTCATGGCTAGGGAGCAACCATGTCCAATCCTGGACAGATCGCTCAGTGGGTGGCGGAAGCAATTGCTTTCGCCAGGTTGTGCTTGTCCTACCTGGAATACCGACGCTGCGGCATCTGCCGGCAGCCGAAGTGCCGATGCGACAAGCCCTAGAGCAAGCGCCTTACCGGTTTCGGCCGGCGGGGCGCGCAGGCGACCTGGGGTTGATCGCTAGTCAACCAAGACGCAGGTGAGCGTACGGTTGAGGTAGAGCCCGCGCTAGCCGCTGAGGGTGGACGTCTGCGCCACGCCGGGCGGTCGACGCGGGACCGCCGACACCAGGGCGGCTCCCCGCGCGGGGAGCCGCCTCATAGCCGCTGCCGGCCCCGAGCGGCTCGGGGGCCGTGAGCGTCAGGATTGCGGCGCCCATTGAACAGCGCTGCTGAGGAGGCCGTGATGGTACGGCGGAACTCCCGCACGAGGTGGGGCCAGAAGGGTCTTCGCGTCATAGTTGGCCTGGTCGTCCTGTGCCTTGCTGTGTGGGTCGGGCCCGGAGTAGAGCTACGTGTCGTAGCCACGTTCGTCTGCGGGGCGGCCTTGTTGCTGCTCGCGGCCTTGGCGATATGGGCGGCCTTGTCGCTGTTCGAGGCCCTGGCGATACGACGGGATAAGAAACATGCCGACGCCAGGGCGTACGAGTGGCCAAGTCGTGAGGAGGGCCGCTACGCCGATGAACCAGAGCCCGGAGGCGGCCCGTCTACCGACGGAGATGTCGACGTGGATGCACCCGACGGTCCGGACTACTGATCAACCACGCCGCGGGGGACCTCAGCCCCGGGGAACCTCGGTACAGCGCTAACCCTAAGCCGATGATCATGGTCCAGCCGGTGTGAGCGCGCTGACGTGGCACCCGATCACGCGCAGCCCAGAGGCCATGCCACCAGTCTGCGGCCGCCCGGTCAGTCCCGGCCAGTGCGCGACGGGCCTCCTGCTCAGCCACCGGGGAGGGGGCATCGCCTTTGCCGGGACGGGGTATCCGGACCCTTGGCCGAGGTGCTCTTCTGCGGGCGGCGCTGCCGCACCACAATCTCGGACATGAGAGAAGAGGACCTCTACACCGAGCAGTACTTCGGCGACGAACAGCAATCCGTCGCCGATGCGCCGCAGTGGGAGCAGCAGGCGTTGCCGACGACGAGGCTGAACGTGCAGTACAGGAACCCGTACCTGGACTCCATGACGGCGAAGGTACGGCTGGGCGACTACTTCGACACCGGGCGTCTGCCGCCCGCGGAGGTCGTCGCGGCAGTACGGCACCAGTCGTGGAGGGACCTGGAGCACAAGGGGGGTTCGCTCGACCTCGTCGGTGACCGGCTGTACGTCCTGTTCTTCCGTTCCATGTGCTCGAAGCTGTCGTACGTCAAGGTCGGCCGGACGAAGAAGGAGAACAAAGCGCAGGTCCGGAAACGGATCATGGCGCATGAGGGCGAGGCCAAGATCGCCCAGGCGGTCCTTTTCGACGCGTGGATCTCCCGTCCCTGCGTGTCGGCCGTCGTGTGGGAGAACGGCGTCAAGGCGCACTTGAGTGCTGCGGCGGAGGAGGACATCATTCCGGTCGAGCAGGTGAAGGCGGAGTACTTCCGTGGCATCGCCTTCGGCACTGCTGTCCGGGTCGCCCGGATGCAGGAAGACGGCAGCGGGGTTGTCTTCCTCTCACCGTGATGTCCGGTCCGGGGCGTCGTCCTGCGCTGCGCGTCCGACGGCTGCGGGGCAGGGGTCTCGCGGTCGCTGGACCACAGCCGAGAGCAGCTACCTGGTCAACGACGGTGGCTACTCTTTCCGCAACCCCACCAACCGCTTCACGCCTGGCCGACCGCCCGCCTCGCCCAAGTCGCCACCGCGCTGACCCCCTGACGGCACGGCCGGGGAACAAGGAGTCGATCAGCACGCAGCGATCTCCGAACTCCACTCCCCGGCTGTCGGACGCAGTCCGCAGGCCGTGGAACGTGAAGAGGACGCGCTGCGCGCGGCGGCAAGCTGCTCGGGCGCCTCAACACGGGTGCGGTCGCGCAGCGCCGCGGTCAGGCGCTCGACGGCGTCATCCGGTACGGCGTCGTCGCCGAATGCCGAGAGTAGGGGCAGTAGTCGGGCGGGGGGGGTCGGTGGTGCTGCCGCCGAGCAGGCCGTTGTTCGCTGCGGCGGTCAGCTCGGCCCAGGACAGGACGGGGCCCATGAAGTGCCCATCGTCTTGCGCCAGGGTCTCGGCCGCGTCCCAGTCAGGGTGGTGCACGAGGTAGTCGATGCGAGGCTTTGCCCGAGCTCGCGGCGGCTAGAGCATCCGCCTATGAGGACTGAAACCCAACCTCTGAGTGGAGGACGGCTGGCCACGGCCGCAAAGCGCCCACCATCACCGCGGTCTTACATCGGACTGGTCACCGCTGACGGGCGGCCTCGCCAGCTCCGGCCGGCGGGTAAGTTCACGTTTCCAGAAGACCCAGTTCGCTGTCGGGCCGGCAAAGCGGGCAGGCCACGACGGAGGGCGCCGTCAGCAGGATCTCCCGGACGCTCTGCGCCGTGGCGGGGCGGCCTCGGCTGGTCATGCGGCAGTCGCCGGTGTGGACGCGCTCCGGGGTGCGGCGGGCGCCGATGCCGTACTCGATCCACCACTGCGGGCTCTCCGGGAGCGGTCGGCGGCGTGCTTTCTCGGCGTCGGCCGTGCGGACTGCGGTGATCTTCTCGTCGACCCGGGCCAGGGTCAGCTCCAGCCAGCGGCGTATGACGAGCAGCTGATCCAGCGCGGGCGGCAGAGGGAGGAGGGGGTCGGGGCCGGACACCGGTCTACGCCGCCTCCGAGGAGGCGGGAGCGTTCGTCGGGCAAGCCTGCTTCTTCAGCTCCATGCGGGCAGCCACGACTCCCTCGCGGGGCACGGTCTCCCAGTGGGGGTGGTCTGCCACGGCGATCGCCAGCTCCCGAAGCTCCGCCCACATCCGGTCCACGGTCTCCTTCTCCTCCTGGCTCCAGCCGGGGCTGTCCGGGACGTCCCCGCGGTGGGAGTAGCGCTCTCCGCGAGCCCAGCCTTTCATCGGCTCCACGCTCCACGGCAGGGCTGCCAGGTAGGCGCGGTGTTCAGCATGGGCACGGTGCAGCTGCTCCTGCAGCTTGAGGAGATCGTCAGGGAAGGAGCGCGCGTCGGATGAGGTCACCCCGCCATCGTAAACCTGTTCGAATTGGGGGTGGAGCCCGCCGCTCCGCTCTGTCCCCCGGACTGGCCCGACCTGACCCGAGCGCGGGCACCGTCCCCGGACAGCCGTGATCCCCCACACGCCCGGGCGAGACGGTGCGACGCTGGATGCAGGGGCCCGTGTGTGGAGGTTGGAAGTGCGTCCCATCTGGTCCGGTGCGATCTCCTTCGGCTTGGTCACTTCTCTGAACTGGGGAGACGGCCGATACCTCGTGAATCCCTGGGCGGTCTGAGCACTGCTCGCTCCCGAAGATCACCCGTGAGGGGTGCGAGGAATCGATTCCGCCTCGCCAACCGCAGGAGCGCACAACGGCGGACTACCCCCTCTGTTTACGCTGCGCGACAACGTGCGAACCACGGGGCCTGCCGAGGGCTCTGCATCTCCTACTACTTGTGCCCGCTGCGGCTGGTGTGGGCGAGAGCGTCTACGAGTTGGTCGTGGGTCATGGTGGAGCGGCCTTCGATGCCGGCGGCTGTGGCCTTCCTGTACAGCTCGGTCTTGGTGAGTGACCGAAGCGCTTCGGAAGACCCGGTGGTGCTCTTCTTCGTGGCGGGCTTCTTCCCAGGCGCTTTCGTCTTGGAGGTGCTGGCCTTCTCTCCGGTGTCCTTGGGGCTGCGGGCCCGTTCGACGCTGGCGCGCAGGGCCTCCATGAGGTCGACGACGCCGGTGGGCTGGGCGGCCGGCTCGGCCTTCTCCACGCTCTCACCGGCGGCCTTGGCCTCGATCAGTGCCTTGACCTTCTCCTGGAAGGTGTCGTGGAAGGCTTCCGGGTCCCAGTCGGTGGTGAGGGCGTCGATGAGTTGGTGGGCCATTTTCACCTCGGCCGCGGTCGGCTCTGCCTTGCCCGGCAGGTCGGGGACCTCCTGGTGGGGGTCGCGGATCTCGTCGGCCCAGTGCAGGGTGTGCAAGGTCAGCAGGTCGTCCTCGGCTTTCAGAGCGACGAGGTACTCGCGGCCGCGCATTACGAACGTGGCGATGCCGGCTTTGTTCGACTCGGCCAGGGCTCGCTGGAGCAGGGCGTACACCTTGCCGTACTGCTCGCCGCGGGGTCCGAGGTAGTACGTCTTGTCGAAGAAGATCGGGTCGACGGTGTCGAGATCGACGAACCCCGACACTTCCAGGGCCTTGGACCGGCCGGGCGCGATGTCGTCGAGCTCGCCCGGTTCGACGATCACGTACTCGCTGCCGGTGTCGAAGCCCTTGACGATCTCCCCGAGGTCGACCTCGTCGCCGGTGCGCTCGTTGACGCGCCGATTTCGGATCCGGTCCGCGGTCCCGCGCTGAAGCTGGTGGAAGCGGATCGTGTGGCTGTCGGTCGCGGTGTACAGCGCGATCGGTAGGGAGACGAGCCCGAAGGAGACGACCCCCGTCCACACCGGTCTGGCCATCGTGAATCACCACCTCGACCTGCGATGTCGTGCCCTTGGCCCCTTCCCTGCCCGGCCCCTGATCACCCCTGCCGGGTCGGACGGGGCGCCGGCAGCCCCAGCAGGATCGGCCCGTAGGCGACGCGGAGTCGATTTGGCCGACTTGGACTCGACGCCGGTGAGGCTGATGCGAAGGCCCTCGATCTCGCCGAGCCAGCCTTCCCGCTCGGCCTCGGCGATCCGGGCCTGGAGGTTGTCTCGGATCTCCACCAGCCGGCCGCGCTGGGCGGGGTCCGGCCGCAGCAGCGAGCAGCGCACGCACGCGTGCTCGTGGATGCAGGTGGTGCCGTAGGCGCGGGCGCAGGTGCCGACGGAGAGCTTGCGGCGTTCGAAGTGTCCGAGGAAGTCTTCCCACTCGGCGTCGGTGGGGGTCGGTGGGGGTGCGGTACTCCTCGGCGGGGCGCAGTGTGCGGCGGCGGGCGATGAAGGCGCGGTGGGCCTCGATCGTCTCGGTGGGGTAGACGGCTAATGGTGGAGGCGGGTATGGGAACTGTCCGAATGTCTCAGCCATTGCGGACCCATGAGGTGAATTCGGCGGCGAGCCCAGGCGGGTTGGCGGCCTCGGTCTGCCGGGCGATCGCCTCGTAGTACTCCAGCTCGTGGACGATCACCGGCACGGTTCGGCCGATACATCCCGCGATGACGCCGGTCGTGTGGAGGGTTCGGGCGAGCTGGCAGCAGGTCTGGTTGAAGCGGGCCTCGATCTGCGCGGCGAGTGGCCCGATGACTGAATCCCAGTCGGCGAGGTCGGTCGGCTCGTCGTACCAAAGTCCGAGTTCGGTGATCCACTCCTGGCGAGCTGTGGCCCCGGCGGGGTCGCTGGTCAGGTCGCCGACCACAGTCAGCTCGTTCTGGATCCAGAAAGCGTAGTTCCAGCGGGCTTCTGCCTGGTCAGAGGCGTCCTGGATGCTGCGCCGGGCCTGAGTTTCAGTGTTGTAGCCGATCGTCAAGGTCGGCTGTCGAGGGTCGTCGTCCTCGTTGTCGATGCGGAAGGAGACAGCGTAGATGTCGCCGGCGTCGGCGGCCGGGATGGATGAGAGGGCCCTCTCGACGAGATGCTGGAGGTGATCGCTAAACGTCATGGTCGGCGGGGTCCTGTCGGTCAGGGTCATGAGTCCCACTGGTCGCAGTACTCGATGTGGATCTCGCGCGCGTCGCCGAGATGCCGTCGTTGGAGTGGAGCTCGGTGCAGAAGTGCGGGTAGCTCGGATGGACGGGGACGTATCCAGGGCCGTTTTGGGCGACGTCGAAGAAGTGCCAGGCGGTATCCCTGAACACCTTCGCGCTGCCGGTCATGAACAGGGTCTCGGCGTGGAGATGCTGGTGGAACAGATCCCGGTTCTCCTTGTAGTGCCGTGCCTCCTGATCAATCACGGCTTCGTCGGTGTGTCCTGGGCCGGGCAGCGTCACGGTCTGCGGACGCCCTGGGCCGAGCCGTCCTCGTACTTCCTTCCAGCGTGAGGGGGCGAACTGGAGCGAGTGGTGCAGCAGCACGAGATCAAGCTGCCGTGTGCCGTCTTCTGGCAGCTCGCGGGAGGGGCCACGGTTCCCCCGCATCTGCAGGTGGACCAGCGAGCGCGGTGAAGAGGCAGCGAGCTTCCATAGCCCACCGATTCGCTGGGCGGCGTCCTGATCGAGGTAGGTGTCCAGGTGCCGATCGTGGTCGATGAGCACTGCGTGGACCAGGGGCCGGGCTGGACGGATGACCTTGAACTCCGTGGATCCGAGCCGTGCTTGGTGGATGGTGATGGGCAGCTTCATTGGTTCTCCGGGACGCGGCGGCTGACATCGGCGGCGTAAGAGGCCCAGTTGCCGACTGATGCCTTCTGCCATTGGACGGCGACTTGGATGTGGACGCCGAGTACCCGGGCGAGGATGGCGGCGGGCAGTTCGGCGGCGAGGGTGACCAGTGCGGTGGAGCGGTCCTGCCGGGGCCGGATTCCGATCTTGTGGAGACGCTGCCCGATCCGGTCGTCGCCGAGGGGGTGTCCTGGGCGACCGCCGGGAAACAGCCAGGGGACGTCCTCGGGGGTTCCGATCTTGGCTTTGCCTCGGCGGGTCGCGACGAGCTGGCGCTGTTCTCGTAGATCAGGTCGATGTCGAGGCCGAAGTCCGCGAGATGGACGACGATGCGTACCTCCAGCTTCGGATTGGATGCCATCCGCTCGTTGAGGCGGTACACGCGGACCCGGTGGCCGATCAGGGACCGGGCGCGTTCGATCATCGCCCGGCCGGCCTCGAAGTCACCGCGGTCGGTGCGGATGGGCTGTTCCAGCTCCCCGGAGGTGTTGCGCAGCACCAGGACACCGCGTGTGCTGGACGCCTCCACCCGTACGTCCAGCAGCGTCGCCGTGAACTGCTTCGCGGCATCCAGCCGGGCGATGTCCTGACCGACCGTGTCCCCGAGGACGTAGAGGCTGACGGCACGTTCGCGGACGCGGTCCGTCCAGTCCGCTTCCTCGCCCGGCGGGCACGGACCGACGGCATGGGCTGCGGCGATGACGAGGTCGAGGTCGAGGGTTCACCGCTCCATCATGGCCGACTCACCGCAGGCAGCCGGACTCGGCGGGTTCGGCTTGCCGCCCACGCACCTCTCAGGGCGCAATTGCGGCTTCGTCAACCGGGGCCCACGGCACCACTCTTGTTGCGTAACTCTGGCAATAGCAACCACCATGCAATCCAATGACGGTAGTTGTAACCTCAGCCCTCGACCAACGCCCCTTACCGTCAGTCCTGTCAGGATACGGAGCGCACCATGCCCCACCTGCTGCCGGAGCCCGGACCGCAGCGCACCATCGCCGCCTCGAACTTCGTCTACACCGTCGGCAGCGGTCTCTACCTGACCGCGGGCGTCCTCTACTTCACCGAGGCCGTCCGGCTCCCGGCGGCCCAGGTCGGCCTCGGGCTCGGCATCGCCGGGCTCCTCGCCCTCGCGGTCGGCATCGCCGCCGGCCATCTCGCGGACCGGCGCGGGGCGCGCGGCGTGTACGCCGCCACGCTCGTGGTGCAGGCGTTCGCCACGGCCGGCTTCCTGCTGGCGGACAGCTTCTGGCCGTTCGTGGCCGCGGTCTGCGCGGCCACCGCGGCGAAGGGTGCGGGGTTGGCGGCGCGCAGCCCGATCATCCGCCACCACGGGGGCGAGCGGCCGCAGGAGTTCCGCGCCTACCTGCGGGCCGTGACCAACATCGGCATCTCCCTCGGTGCCGTGCTGGCAGGCTGGGCGGTCCAGGCCGGAACGCAGAACGCGTACCGCCTCCTTGTCATCGGCAACGCCCTCGCCTTCGCGGCCTCGGCGGTGATCGTGTTGCGCCTGCGGCCCGTCGCGCCCGAACCGGCCGCCGACGGCCGGCGCTGGATCGCGCTGCGCGACCGGCCCTACCTCGCCCTCACCGCGCTTGACGGCATCATGGCCATCCAGTTCAAGGTGCTGACCGTCGCCATCCCGCTGTGGCTGGTCGCCGCCACGGACGCGCCGCCGTGGCTGATCTCGGGGACCATGCTCCTGAACACCGTCCTGGTCGTCACCTGCCAGGTACGGGCCAGCCGCAGCATCGAAACCCGGCGGCGGGCGCCCTCGCCTACCGCCGCTCCGGCGTCGCCTTCCTCGCCGCCTGCGTGCTGATCTCCCTGTCCGCCGGGATCCCGGCCTGGGCCGCGGCGGCGCTGCTGCTCGCCGCTGTCGCCGTCCACACCCTCGGCGAACTGTGGCACTCCGCCGCCGGGTTCGAGATCTCCTTCGCGCTGGCCCCGCGGCACGCCACCGGTCAGTACCTCGGCGTCTTCGGCCTCGGCGCCGGCCTCGCCGAAGCGGTAGGGCCGGCCCTGCTGATCTCCCTGTGCATTACCTGGGGGCGGCCCGGCTGGTACGTGGTGGGCGCGCTGTTCGCCGTGACGGGCCTGGCCGCCCCGCCGGCCGTGGCCTGGGCCCGACGCCGCGGCTACGCGGGCACGGCCCGGCCCGGGGACACGGCGAAGGAGGCCGCGGCGACTGCCTGAGGCGGACGGGCGGGTCGGCCAGGACGTGCGGGCGGATACCGGCGCCCCTCTGGCCGACCGTCGACGGGCTACGACGCCCACCTGCATGCCGGTTCCATCGTGGAGGGCAAGGCTGGGCCCTCAGACGACCCCCTGGGCAAGACGGTCCCGGGTGGGATATCACGTCCCGACGGCGGTCTTCCGACCGAATGTGAAGCCACCCTCGTATAAGTTTGCTTATACAAGGGTGATTGTCCAGGAACGATCGTCAGGGGAGGGCCGCATGACCGCGCATCAGGGTTCGGCGGGCGAGGCGTCGATGGCGGTGGTCGACGAGGACACCGAGGTGTTCGAGGCGGAGCTCGTCGACGAAGCGCTGCTGCCCGCCACCATCCCCTCGGCTGCCGCGCTCCGCCCACTGCTCGACCGGCACACCATCCTCCACCCCGGCGAATCCGTACCCACCGAGGCGGACGCCCCGACCTACACACGCCGGGACTTCGAGGTGTCGCCGGCCACGGCGGAGCGTCTGAAGAACAAGGCCGCGCCGGCCAACACCAACCGCAACTACAGCAGCCAGCGCAAGAACTTCGCCGAATGGTGCGAGGCGATGGGGCGCGTGGCACGCCCGTGCACGACGGCCACGTACGTGGAATGGGTCGCCGGCCTCATCGCCCGGGGCATGGCCCCCAACACGATCCGGACGTACATGTCGGGCGTCCGTACGTGGATGCCGGAGGACCAGCGTCCGGGCACCAGCGAGGCCCGCGGCATGCTGGCCGAGTACCGCAAGGAGTGGGGCAAGCGGAACCGCGTACGCAAGGCCCCGCCCATCACCGAACCGATGCTGCGCGCCATGGTCGACACCTGTGACCTGCGCACACCGGCAGGACTCAGGGACCGGTGCGCGCTCCTGGTGGGCCGGGGAGCGCTGAACCGCCGTATCGAGCTGGCAGACCTGGACATCGACGACGTCGAGGTGGAGGACAGCGGCGTCGACCTCTGGATCGCGTACTCCAAGACGGATCATGAGGGAAAGGGCGAGAGCACGTTCATCCCGGCCGACCCCGCGGGTCCCACGCTGTACGACCCGGTGTCGGCCGTACGGGACTGGCTGCACTGCCTGCACCGCATGGGGGTCCACGACGGCCCGCTGATGCGCGCCCTCACCTCGAAGGGCAGGCTCCAGAACCGCACTGCCGCAACCACCCGGGGCGACTACGTCACGGGCGACGCCCTCAACGACTGGATCCGCCACCGCGCCTACCTCGCAGGACTGCCCGGCTGGCACCTGATCACCTCACACGGCCTACGCCGCGGCGGCGCCCAGCAAATCGCGGACGCCGGCGGCGACCCCACCCAGCAGGGCCGCTGGAAACCCGGCTCGGCAACGGTAAAGCGGGAGTACCTCGACCGCGCACAGTCCCGCGCCCAGAACCCGTGGCACAAGGTCCATATGCGGGGCACGCTGGAACCTGATGGGGAGCCGTAGGTCTGTGCGACATCGCATGAGTTCCCCTGAGCCTACTGAGCTTGTCCTAATTTACCGGTGTCTCGTCCCGCTGAAGTTTGGTCGTGTCTCATCGAAGCGAACCTCAGGGAGCATCGGCTCCAAGTGGTACAACGGCTGCTCGTAGCCATCCTTAACGTCGCCCGCAACGTCCGCACCGGCACACCCCGGCCCCGCCGCTTCGAACCCCTCACCGCCGACGAGGCCCGCACCTTCCTCACCGCCACCGCCTCCACGCCCTGTTCGAACTCGCCCTCCGCACCGGACTACGCAAGGGCGAACTCCTCGGGCTGCGCTGGGAAGACCTCGACCTGGACGCCAGCACGGCCAGCGTCCGCCGCACCCTCCAGCGCACCCGCACCGGCGGGCCTGACCACCCTCCCCACCAAGACAGCCAGCTCCGAACGCCGCATCGCCCTCCCGGCCCCCTGCCTGCTCTCACTCCGCGCCCACCGGATGCAGCAGGCCCAAGAGAAGGAGAAGGCCGGCGCGGGCTAGGTGAACAGCGGCCACGTCTTCACCCGGCCCAACGGCCACCCCATCGAGCCTGCCACCCTCACCCGCCACTTCAACGCACTCCTCCGCCGAGCGCACCTCCGCCAGATCCGCTTCCACGACCTGAGGCACTCGACCGCGACCCTCCTCCTGGAGCAGGGCGTCGAACTCGTCGTCACCAAGGAACTCCTCGGCCGCGCCCACATCGGCGTCACCGCCACCGTCTACGCACACGTCCGGCTTCGCCTCCAGCGCGACTTTGTGCAGCACCTCCGCTGACGTTGCCGTCAACTACTGCCGTCAAACGATCAATGAGCCTTTTCAGCGTTGACGCTCCAGGGTGAGGACGGCTGCGGCGATGACGGTCATGCGGTTTGGACTGCAGCGTGCTTTGCGGAAGACGCGCCAGGACTTCAGTCGCGCGATGCTTCGTTCGACCGGTGCTCGTGCCGCGGACAGGGCCCGGTTGATCGTCCGCTGGGTCGTGGTGAGGTCCTGATGGGGAAGCCGTCTGATCGGTGTGGTCACCCAGGGGCCGGCCCCGATGTAGGCGCGGTCGGCGAGGACGGGGACGCCTTGGCGTTCGCAGATCCGGATGATGCGGTGGGAGCGGGCCGCGGTCAGGTCGTGGGTGCGGCCAGGCAGCGCGGGCGAGATCCACAGCAGCTTGCCCGCGGGATCGGCCACGACCTGCACGTTCACGCCGTGGCGGCGGTGCTTCTGGGAGAAGTCGGCCCGGCCGTCGCCGACGCGGTCGCACTCGGCGAGGGTCCCGTCGAGCAGGACGTGATCAGGATCGGCCTCTCGCAGGACACGCAGGAGTCCGGGTGCCCGGTGGGACAGGTGATCGACGACGGCCGCGACGTAGGCGTGGGCGGTGCCGACGGATATGCCGAAGCCGGCGGCGATCTGCGTGAGCGTGTCATGCCGGCGGAGGTAGACAAGGCCCACGAGAGCGCGCTGGTGAGGCGGGAGCTTGCAGCGGCGGTCACCCTCGCGGGTGACGATGAGCATGTATACCCACTCGACCAGGGCGTGAGGCAGGTCAAGTGCGGCAGGATAGGGAACCAACGAGGCTCCTGCGCTGATGAGTTGAGACGTCGAACACCTCTCTCAACGGCGCGGGAGCCTCGTGCGTTGCGGGACGCCGGCCCGTCACCCGATCAGTGGCCACTCTGAAAGAGCTCAATGGGCCCCTTCCATCTTCTGGAAGGGGCCCATTGCTATTTGCGGAACCAAATTGGATCTAATGACTCATCCGACGGCGCTGATGCTCAATAGGAAACCGGGGAGAACTGGAGCCCTGCCTGCCAGGAGGAATCGCCCGCAATGAACCGGTCGAAGGCGTCAACGACTCGCGCCAGCTCTCCCACTACGGCCCGGAAGTGCCTTTCCTTGGCGCCTTCTCGAACCTCCAAAGCATAGAACCCTTCTGGAACTCCAGCAGCGACACCGAAGCCCACCTGAATAAACCACCCAGGCTCAAGTTCAACGATGACATACCAGTCGTCCAGCGAAAGCCCATTAAGCGCTCGGGCCACATCGTCTCGACTCGGACTGTCGACGATTGATCCATCGGCCAGTTCCAGGCTTGCCGCATTCCCGCCCTCGGGGAAATGCACCCTGCTTTCCTGCGGGTCGTAACACGTGAGCCCGCACCTACTGGCGAGCCCAAACAGGAAGCTGGACATTTCCAGCTTTCGGGGGTAAGAGATCGAAACAATCACGCATTCGTCGGTGCGATACAAGGACGAAGCCCAAGGAGAGGTGTCCATGTTCTCCTCCGACAAGTCTGGAAACTGGCTGGTCAGCTCGTTGTAGAAGGTCGCCAGGGCGGAGTGCTCGTGCACGATGCCAGTCCCGCCTTCAGCCATGGCAAGGTACTTCTGCCCCGCTTCAGCGGAAGAGACGGGCTGCGCCTCCCACCAAAATCCAAGATCAAAGCTCACGAGATCACTCCCTGTAGAGACAACCACTCGGCGCTGCCGGGGGCAGCCTACCTAGGTAGGCTGCCCCCGGCCAATCACCTTGGCACCCAGGCGTTGAAGGTCCCCTCCAGGGTGATGCCCCCGCTGGTCGTAACCGAGTTCCCCGGCGTGTTCAGCCAGTTATCAAATGCCCTCTGCGGCGGAGTCAAGGGTGAAGTTCCCCCCTTTGTCTCCACACCAAGCCAGCGCCCATCGATCTGAACAGCACCGTCATACTTACGCAGAGGGAATCCTGGAACCCTTGCATAAACCTGGCCCCGAATTACCGGAGCACCATCCAGTTCAAGCTGATCCAAGACTGTTCTCTCATCGAGAGAACCATCCGTTCCTGGCTCCCCATTTCGCTTCGAGAATTTGCCATCAGGCGTACGCGGAGCCTTACCTGTACCACATCCAGGCCCAACAGGACTGGTGTTATGCACCAATACCGGTGTCGTCCCCGCGAGGACATAGTACGTGTGGACGTCAGCCACGGTCAGGTTGTAGGTCAGCCCGCGGGTATCGAACGCTCGCGTTGCCGCAACGGCCCTCACGGATCCATCGTCGGTACGGAGCTGCATGCCCGCCTTGAGGGAGCCTGCGTCAACCCAAGCTTTTTCCGATTCCGACCAGAAGGGGTGGTGGTCCGTCGTGACGACAGAAGCGCCATCGCCGGCCAGCGTCAGCTCGACGTAGTGCTTGTCTGTGTCCGAGACGATGATCGCGGTGACGGACTGGCCTGCTGTCTCTCCAGTCTCCGGGTCGGTGGCGAGTACCTCGTCACCGTTTTCAAGGGCTTCAATAGGCTTGACCGTGCCATCGGAAAGCTGTACGAGCGTGCCCGCCGGAAAGCTGTTCAACGCCTTCGCGAGGCACTCAACGGGAAGATTGTCTCCCTTTTTCATTCCCGTTTTGATCATCTTGAAAAGAATCGTCCCCGCTTTCCCCAAACCTCTGGTGAGCACGGTGATGGCGTAGTCTACAGCTGCGTCAGTCGCCGCGTCATTACATGCTCCACCATCTCCCCCCAGGCAATCATATTGGTTTCGAAGTCCGATGATTTCCAGGATGTCGGCGTCCTGGGTGGACCCCATCCAACCCATTGCGCTTGCGGCGCCGCAGAATGATTCGTTGCCCTCTGGCACCGAGGCAGGCTGGCACTGCGAGCGGGTCCAGGTCTCCAGGTCCTGAGCGTAAGTGTGATTCTTGGTGGCCCACTTGTACTGCGCCACCAGTTGATCGTGTGTCGGGATATAGACATTGTTGACCACGATCGACTTGCCACTCTTCTGAATGACGACCGTGCTCTTCCCGCCACTGTTGCCCTTGGGGGGCTTGGTGGTGGCCGGGTTGTCGGGTGTTACGTAGTCCTTCCCAGGGGTGGCTGCGGAACAACCGGAGCCGTGCGCGTCCCTACCCTGGCAGAGGCCAGTCGGGTCTGCCCGGTTGATCGGATCGCCGTTGGCATAGGTATACCCGTTCATTTGAAGCGGGTCGCTGATGTCGATGATGGGGTCGGCGGAGATGAAGCGGCCTGTGGTGGGGTCGTATTCGCGGGCACCGATGTGGGTCAGGCCCGTGCTGGCGTCCTCGACGCCCACCCCTAGGAAGGTGCGGTCACCGGACCAGTTCGCCGTCGGGTTACCCCGTGGGTTGCCGTAGGGGTCGTTCTTGCGGCGAGTGACCTTCTGGTTTGCGTTTTGGTCGATGCTGGCCGTGGCAGTGTTGTGATGGTCGGCCACCAGGACGCTGAGCTGGTGGCTTTGTGACCTGCCTTCTGTCCGGCGGATCGTGGTCGGGCTGCCCGGACTGCCGTAGTACCGGACGGCATCGATCGCCTCACCTGCCTTGTTGACAGTGATCTCGGTTTCACCCAGGTAGAGGGTGCGCGAGGTGCCGGTCTCTTCGAGGAGCCGATTGCCTGCGGCATCGTAGATGTACTTGGTCGTCGTGTCCGCTACATTCCACTGCTGGTTCGCGGCTCCGCTGGAGCAGGCGTAGACAAGCAGGTCGTTGCCGTCGGTTGCGTCCCAAGCGGGAACGTCGAGGCACGCGTTCGCAGCGGGGTTGTAGAGCGACTTGTCAGCTGCCCTGTAGACGAACTTCTGCCGCTCGCTGCCGTCACAGGTGAACAGGCGTGCCCGGCCGCTTTCGGCAGTCAGGCACTGGCCGAGTGCTCTGACGGTGTCGCCTGTCAGACGCCACTCCTGGGCGTTGACCTCCTTGCATGACCACAGCTGGACTGCTGTGCCGTCGGTAGCGTTGCCGCCTTCGACGTCCAGGCATTTGCCTGACAGGCCGGTCACAGCCACTGCGCCGACGCCGGCCCCTGCGGCCGAGGTCAGCTTGTTGCTGCGGTCCCAGTTCAGCGTCTGGGTGTCGCCGCCGATGGTGCGCCGGATGGTGTTGCCCGACGAGTCGTAGGCGTACGTCGACTGGGAAGTGATGGTGGTGCCCGGCTTCCGGGTCACCGTGTCGACCTTGGCCAGGGCGTGCGGCTGCGCACCGTAGGTATAGGTCTGCTCGTCGTCCAGCGCCGGATCGACCAGGTCGTGGTCGATGAGCTTGGTCCGGTTGCCGATGGTGTCGAATGAGTACTGTTTCCAGAAGCCGTCTTTGTCGGGCCCTGCCGTGACGTCGTCCTTGACCGCGCCGGTGCAGGTCTTGCCCGTCCAGGCCTGGGTGAGCTGACCCAGGGGATCGTAAGTGAAGCACTGACGGTCGACGCGACCTTGGGGCTGTGTGTCAGTAACCGAGGTGATGTTGCCGACCGGGTCGTACTGGTAGGAGAGCTGGGAGACCAGGTTGAAGTTCGTGGTCTCCCGGTCGGTGGTGGATTCGCGGACTCGGCCTGTATTTGGGTTGTAGAGGTTGGTCGACCAGACCCGGTTGGGGGCGTCACCCGAAGTGGTGCGCAGGACGTCGCCGAACGGACTGTAGATGGTATCGGCGGTGTACCACGAGAGGCCTGACATGCTCTGGAGCGCGCCGTCGGCGTTGTAACGGTTAATCAGCTTTTCTGCTGCCAGGCCGCCGGGGGTGGCTGGCAGCGTCGTGGACTGAACGTTGCCTGTGGCGGTGTATGTGGTGCTATAGGCGTAGGTCCCCGCCAGGCCTTTGGCTACAGGAACGTCGGGGATAGTGATCTTCGTGCCGGTGGGACGGTACTCGGCGTCGTATCCGGTGACCTCGTTTTTGAACTGCGCGCCACCCTCGTAGCGGATGGAGGCGACGGGCTGGCCCTTCGCTCCGAGAAGTGAGTCGTAGGTCCAGGAGGAAACGAGCGGACCATCGGCTGCGTCGTCGCGGAGTTCGGTGGGTCGGCCAAGGGCGTCATAGCTCGTGTAGCGGGCGCGGCCGGCAGCGTCCTTGGTCCAGATCTGCCGGTCGAGGTTGTCGAAGCCGAAGGACGACGCTCCCATGTCGGGGTCGCTGGAGCCGGTGCGGCGTCCGCGGGCATCGTACGCGTACGTCCAGTTGTTGCCGGCGGGGTCGGTGACGCGGGTGAGCTGCCCGCGGTTGTCGTAGGTGTATGCGGTGTCCCGCCAGGTCATGGGACTGGTGACGGTCGCGGCATGCTGGATGAGTGTGGTGCGGCCCAACGCGTCAGTCGTGGATTTGACGGCGCGGGAGCCCTGGAGGGGTACGGGTACGGTGTCTGCCGACATGCCGGTGCGGGTGAGTGTCCAGTCGCCGCCGTACTCGATCGTCGTGGAGGTTGGCTTCTCCGCCGGATCGCTGTAGAGGGTGGTCGAGCGGACGACGCGTCCCATGCCGTCGTACGCCGTGTCGGTGGAGTTGGGGACGTGGAAGTCCGTCTCCGGTACGAAGATCTTGCTTTCGGGTTCGCCTTCCGCGTAGTAGTTGTTCTTCGTTCGGCTGACGGTCCCGTTTTCGCTGTACAGGGTATCGGTGATCAGACGTCCCCCGCCGAGGCCTTCTTTCTGGGTCTGACGGGGCCGGAGCAGACCGTCGTAGATGGCGAGGGCGTTCTCGTAGGTGCCGTTGTCGCGCAGTGTGCTGCTGATGACGACTGGCGGCTCGTGCTCGGTTATCTGGTACGCGAACGCGTGCGCGGGCTTGTCGGTCGGCTTTTGGGACGGGGTCCACACGGAGGTAAGGCGGCCCAGGTTGTCGTAGGCCGAGGTCACCTTGCGGCTGTTGGCATCGGTGATCTCGAGGATGCTGCCGCGTCCCGGATCGACCTTGGTTGTGGCCGCGTGGCCCAGGGGGTTGGTTGCCGTCGTGCTGAAGGCGGGACCGGTGGCGGGACTGTAGCTGGTAGTGGTGGGGTTGCCTGCGGCGTCGAGAACCTTCACCGGCCGGCCGAGAGCGTCGTAGTCGGTTCTGCTTGTTGGGATCCAGCCGGTGCCGGCGGCGTCGATGGTGTCTATCTGGACGGGCAGCCCCTTCACCGGCGGCGTGCCGAAGGCGTTCAGAGCGTCGTACGACGTGCGGGTATCGGACAGGACGGACCCGGTAGCGGTCTTCGTGCAGTCACCGGCGGTGACGCGCACCCGCTGAGCAAGACCGATGATGTTCTTGTCCGGGTTGTTCACATACGAGGTGGCAGTGCAACTCGTCTCGGATGTGGTCCAGCCGGTGCCGTTCGACGTGAGGGCTTCGACCTGCGTCTTTTCCAGCAGGCCGTAAGTCTTGTCGTACTCGTTGCGTGTGCGCACCACACGGGTCCGACCCTGGCTGATCGACTCGATCTCATCGGTTCGAGACGTGCCGGAACGGAAGGCGTCCAAAGCGGTGGTGCCGTCCCTGGGACGTGAGCCGGTCTTCTCACTCATGGGCCAGGTCAGTTGCCGGGTGACGACATCGCCGCCGGTCTTAGCGTAGGTGATGGTCTCCGCGGCCAGGCCCTGTAGCTGGGGCAGGTCCTCGCCGAGATCCTCTTTGTTGGTGGAGTCTTTCACCGTGATCTTCGGGCGGCCGGCGTCGCCGGACATGCCGCGGAAGTACCGGGTCTGGGTCTGGGACTCCTCTGTGGCGTTGGTCTTGCCCGTATTGGCTGTCACGCCCTTGTGTGTCACGACGGAGGCGTAGCCGCGCCACTGGTTGTAGGTACGCAGCTCGGGCTTGGTGAATTCGTCGTTGTCCTTGGCCCAGGCGGCACCCCCCTCGTAGGCGTAGCTGGTCGTTACATCGGGCTGTCGCGCTACGCGGTCCTTCTCGACGACCTTCTCGACGACATACTTGTTGAACCACTCCAGAGGCGGGGTCTCCAGGTCGCTGTCCGGGGACCAGTGCGCTGGGTAGCAGCGGGTGGTGTTTTCTTCCGGCTTGGGGTGGGAGCTACCGACCGGGCAGGGGTCGGAGTAGTCGATGTACACCTCGCCGCCGGTCTCGTTCCGGATGGTCTCCACCCGCAGGCGGTCGAAGTCCGGGGTGGCGTCGGTTGCGCTCTTGGCGACGCGGTTTGGCATGTCCTTCACGTTCGCCAGGAAGGAAACGGCCGGCAGCTTCGTGCTCAGCTGATTGCCGGCAACATCCTTGGCCGTGCCGTAACCCGTCCGGGTGATCGACTCCAGCCACAGCGGCGGATGCGTGTCGGTGCGCTGCTTTGGGAAGGACTGGGTCAGCTGCCACTTGTCGACGAGGGACAGCTCGGTGGACCCGGGAGTGCGCTGTGCAGAGGTGGTGACCGCGGTCAGGCGCTTGCGTGTCCAGAAGGTGGGTGCGGATACGTAGCAGTCCTTAACATCTGACTTGCAGTTGAGGGTGGAAGGGGTGTCCCACCAGGGCTGCTTGTCAGCGTAGTTCTTGGACTCGAACTGGGGGTCGCCGCATTTGACTCCGCCCTCTTGGATGCAACGCTCGTCCACGCCGAAGTCAACCTTGGCCGCCGGAGGGCCGTTCAGGCTGCCAGCGCGCAGGCCGTACGTGATCTGTGCCGGGTAGCCGCCGCGCACGTACGGGACCTTCTCCTTGGACTTCTCGTTCTTCGCGTAGTAGTTGGTTTCAGGCTTCCAGTCGATGATCATGGCGTTGCCATTGACGTCTTCGACGTAGTCGAGGTTCCACCGCCAACCCTGGGTGCAGGACGAGTCGGCGAAGGCCGGCTTGTAGCAGGGCTCTCCCGGGTGGTTACCAAAGACCGGCACCGTGAAGACGGAGTTGGTCACGGGCCGGGTTCCCGCGCCGTCCACGTCATGTCGTCCGAAGAAGTAGCGTGTGCCGTCCCGTGTAGTGACAACCCAGTATTCGCCGTCCTTGGCACCGTTGGGCACGGTGGTATCGGTCTTGAGTTCGATGCGGGAGCCATCATCCGAGGCAGGTATCCACCGTCCACTGCTTGCATCGTGGACGAGCTCCGTGCTGCTGCCGCCAAGCGACATCACCACGTTGTCCCCGGCCCAGCACAGGTCGCTCTTCTTCTTGTCTGCGCTGTTGTCGTTGTTAGGCGCGCTCGGAGAGGCCTTCCTGTCCTGCGAGCAGGAACGGTACCGGCGTTCGATGAAGCCCGGCTCGTAGTCCCAGCCGTCGCCGATCCAGGAGGCCTGGCCGTTGCTCACTGACGTCCTGCCGTCGACGGCCTGCGAGGAATATGAGAAGGCGATACTCGGGGACGGTCCTGCGGGCGGAGCGGGGACACTGAGCGGGTAGCTCCACGTGAAACCGCCGCCGCTGCCTCCAGCAGTCCAGCTGCCGGTAGCGGCCAGGGGCGTGGCCGTGTAGGTGCCGCCCGCCCCCGATCCGCTGTCAGAGGCAGCTAGAACTACCGGACCACCGCCTCCGACTGCCATGGTGCGCAGACCCTGGTTGGGTGCCGTCGCCGGGTCGACTGTTGCCCGCACCGTCCCGCTGCCCGGGTCGTTGCTGCTCGGGACATCCTTGGCGACGGAGCATTCGGGCAGGGTCGGGGTGCTGAGGAAGCACTGTGGCAGCTGCTTGATCTGGAGTCGCGTCGACCACTCGGTGCCGAAGAGGTCCTTGAACTGCTTGTAGTCCAACTGAACGTCGACTGGAGTCGAGCCACCGGACGGCGGCGTTACCGTGATGATCGCACCATCGACGTCTGCCGCTTCAGTCGCAGCGCGAGCCTCTACCGCCACCGACCACGTCCCCGACGGTGCTGGTGGCGTGGGGTTGCTCTCAGTCGGTGACGCCTTGCCAATGCTGACGGGTAGCGACCCTGCTTGGACCAGTTGGTCGCCCGTGGCGGTCGTCAGCGGCACGTCCACGGGAGCGCCGGCGGGTGGAGTCACCTTGGACGGTTCATACCCTGGCGGCGGCGCAGATGGCGTCCCGGCCCAGCCTTCGAGTTTGGCGGCTTCGAGCTTGTCGAGCTTCGCTTTGAGGTCTTGCTGAAGGCCCGGCAGAGTGACGCCCGTGCGGTCGCCCGGTGGCGCCGCCCAGGCTTGAACGGGCAAAAGAGATGCGACCAGCATCACGGACAAGGTGATACCGGTTCGCCCGGCCAGGCGCGAGCGGAGTGCACGCGCCTTTCTATTTCCGGGCAGGCGAAAACTGTCCGCCGACAACGGCGACATGTTGGACCCCCCACGCTCTGCCGTGGCGACGTATCGCGCGCGTACGGCAGGAGACTGACAAATTGCCAGCTGATTCTGTGGTTCCTGAAGCTGAAAAGCCACCAAACAGCCCGTCAGTGTGGCCTTAATCACTTTATCGTCAGCGAATCTCAGGACGAACGGCTCAGATAGGTGGAAAACGGCGGGCTACTGCGTGCCGCGCTGGCGTGACGATCGGCGTCTGATGGCTCATGCTCAGCTCGCACGCCATCGCGTGAAAGGCGAGCGGGGAGCGGACCTTTTCACGTTGCCGGGGCGAGCCCGAACCACTAATGAGTACCGAGGGCCGCGGACGCACGCGCCCGAGGGGGGAGAAGTACATTCGTGTCTGTTGGTGAATCCGTGGACGGCAGCCCGCCAACTGCGGCTGCGGAAAAAGAAGTTGCTGCACCGGCAACCCGGTGGTTCAAGCGCCGGAAGGCACTGGGCGGACTCGCCGCGCTCCTCGCGGTGGCTGTCGCGCTGCCAGTCGGCGTGCATGTGGCCGACGGTTACAGGCCTCAGGCCGGGTCGGCCGACAAGGCGCCTGTCGCGGAACCGGAAGCTCGCCGGCTGGCGGAGAAGACCGGCAAGGAGGTCGAGGTCACTGCCGCGCGCAGCGCGAACACGACGACGTGGGCGAAGCCTGACGGGACGTTCCGCAAGCAGGTCTTCAGCGCTGCCTTCCGCGCCAAGGCGGATGGCCGGTGGCAGCCGATCGACACCCGCCTGGAGCGGGTCGAGGGCGGCTATGCCCCCAAGGCCGTCAACGGCCGTGTCGTCTTCAGCGCCGGCTCCAAGCAGCCGTCGGCCGCAGGCCAGCGGTCCTCGCGCAGCGTGAGCCGCGTGGCGCTGAAGCGGGACACCCCTGGTGAGGCGTGGACCGACCTGGTCCGGCTGACCGCCGACGGGCACGACATGGTGGTCAGCTGGCCGGGCCTCCTGCCCGAGCCCGTCATCGACGGTCCGCGGGCGCTGTACGAAAACGTGAGGCCGGGCATAGACCTGGTGCTGACGGCACAAGACGGCGGCTACTCGCACCTGCTGGTCGTCAAGGACAAGCAGGCCGCAGCAGATCCGCTTGTGGGGCAGCTGAAGTACCGTCTCGCCTCGCCCGACATGGCCTTCAAGCTGGACGCCGAGTCGGGAGCGGTCAGCGCCCGCAACGCCCAGGATGTGGAAGTCGCCGGTTCACCGACCCCGATGATGTGGGATTCCAGCGGCAAGGTGGCCACCACCGACAGTGAGCCGGCCTGGGAGCCGACCACTGTGGCCGCGCAGCATCCGACACTCGCCCTGCCTGGCCTGGCAGGCGCCGAAGGCGCGCGCCTGAAGCCCGCCCAGGTCGCCCTGGCGGAGAACGTGCTTTCCGTGACGCCGGACAGCTCCCTGTTGAACGCCGCGGAGACGGTGTTCCCGGTATTCATCGACCCCTCTTTCAAGGGCCACAAGCACTCCTGGACACTGCTCTACAAGACGGAGGGCAACTCCAGCTTCTACAACGGGCAGAACTACAACGCGAGCGGCACGAACGAGGCTCGCGTCGGGTACGAGTCGACCACGGGCGGAACTTCCCGCTCCATATTCAATTTCGACTTCGGCAGCGAGCTCTACGGCACCGGCATCATTTCCGCAAGCGTTCGGGCTTTGCAGACGTATTCATGGTCGTGTGACCGAAAAGCGATGGACATCTACTCGACTCCGTACATCACCTCGTCGAGTACGTGGAACAACACGAACACGGCGGCGTATTGGGGCCGGAGGGTCGCCACCGAGTACGCCGGGTACGGGTACAACAGCTCGTGCCCTGACAACTGGATCGCGACCGACATCAAGGGCCTGGTGGCCGACGCGGCCGCCAGCGGCTGGGGCGCCCTGTCGCTGGGCTTTGCCGCACCGAACGAGTCGGACTCGTACTACTGGAAGAAGCTGCTCGCCAACGGTGAGACCGCCCCGTACATCGAGATCCTCTACAACCACCCGCCGGACGTCCCCATCGCGGCGAACATGCAGACGTTTCCCGGAGGCCCGTGCCAGACCACCAGCCCGGGTACCAGTATCGGCAAGACGAATGTGACCTTCCAGGTCAAGGGCACCGACCGCGACGGAGCCGACACCCTCAAGACGGTCCAGATCGAGGTGTGGGACGCCGAGAGCGGTGCGCAGATCCGCAACGATGTGCTGCCGCCCAACAGCGACGGTGTGCTCTCCGTGGAAGTGCCCATGGACAAATTCACCTCGGGCAGGAAGTACTACTGGCTCTCCCGCACGACCGACGCGGACAACTGGAACTCTCCTGGCAGCGGTCCGCTCGACTCGGGAGGCGGCGGCTGGTGCACCTTCACTGTCAACCATGACGTGCCCACCAGCCCTGCGATCTCCTCGCCGCACTTCCCGCCCCGCGGCGACCAGCACACGGAGTGGAGTGTCAATCCCGCGAGCACACCGAACCAGGTGTTCGAGCTCCGGGGCAACGGCACCAAGGTCGAGGACATCCGGGAATACCAGTGGAGCCTCAACAGGCCCCTGTTCGACAAGAAGGTCGTCCCTGCCGGGGTGGACGCTCTCGGTACTTTCAACATCCAGGTGGACATCAGCGGCCCGAACGTCCTCTATGCGCGCACCGTGAACAAGTACGGCAACATCTCGGACTATGCGACCTACCCGTTCCTCGTAAGCCCCAGGCCCGGCCAGGACAAGCCCGGGGATGCCACCGGCGACGGACACCCCGACCTCTTCGCCGTCGACGGGGACGGAAACCTCCGCACCTACGCCGGCGACGCCGCCGGCGACACAGACGACTACATCCGCGGCGCGGTCAGGGACGGCGTGCCGGTGGAAGACGGCTATTGGAAGACCGCCAACGACAGGCCGGTACTCATCGGCCACTCCACCGACTGGTTCCCCGGCGACGGTCTGACCGATCTCATCGCCCGCATGCCCGACGGCAAGCTCTACATGTACCCGGGCATCGGTACCGGCCAAGTCGATGTCGGCCGCCGTATGGAAATCCTTCTCCCTGCCGGTGCACCCGACCCTGCGTCGTTCCGACAGATCATCGCCACGGAAGACATCGACGGTGACGGCTTCGCCGACATGTTCGCACTCAACCCGGACGGTCTCTGGTCCTTCTCCGGATACACCGGTGCCAGCTTCACCAAGCAGAAGAAGATGGCCGGCGTCGTCTGGGACCCCCGCGACCTCGTCGGCGTCCGCGACGTTTCAGGAGACAAGGTCCCCGACCTGATCTTCCGGGACAACGCCAACGCCAGCAAGGGCCTCCTCCTGCGCAAGGGCAAGGCCGGCACGAACGGCGGAGTCGACCTCGCCTCCCTGTCCGCCGCCGCCAACGCCGAAGGCGCCCAGGACTACACCTACGCCACCACCGGCTGGGGCCGCGACGCCATGCCCCGGATTCTCGGCACATCCGACGCCACCGGCGACGGCATCCCCGACATCTGGGCCGTGGACAGCCTCGGCAACGAGTGGCTCTTCCAAGGGGGATCCACGACACTCGGTGCGGCGGCAGGCAGGGACGAGGACGGCTGGAACAAGTTCCTCACCATCGGATAGCCGCTCCACGACATCACGGCACAACCCCAACGGCGCCCGGCCGGGACACCAGTCCCGGCCGGGCGTCGCCCCGTTTCAGGGACGCATCGACCGATGCTCCACGATACTCGTACACACGTGCGGGCGACATCGAATGGCAGCCGCACTCCGGGATACGGGAGTAATCGGATAGATGAGCCGAACGAACGGCACCTTCATCCCCGCGGACGCGGGGAGCAGTGCTGCTGAGCTGCCACCGTAGGTTGACTACGCCGAACTGAGGCAGGTTTACAAGACAGAGTTGCGCGGCTTCCGGCACACACGCGCAGCGATCAGACGGCCGGCCCGAAGCTTGTCACTGTCGGGTGGGGGCCGGCGATTCCCACGCCGGGGAAGACGGTGAGCTTGCCGGAGGGATCCGCGGACCACAGGTCGGGAAGACCGTCACCTGTGAGGTCTCCGTCCGAGCCGATGCGCGGGTTTGCGGCAGTCGGCATCGTGGCCAGGACAGGCCCGGCGGCGGGGTCGGCGAAGGCGGAGAAGTCCGGCGCGTCCGGGCTTCCCTTGACGGAGAAGGCGCGGATCGTCCCGTCCGCCCGGGAGCGGGCCCAGAGGGTCGGAAATGCCGTGCCCTGCGCAGTCCCCGGGGTGAGCAGTTCGTACCCTGCCCACCTGTCGTCGTCGGGCGAGATGAGGGTGGATTCCCAAGCCAGACCCACGCCGCCCGTCTGCGTCAGCCACAGACGGCCGTTCTCCACCGACAACAGGGAGGTGGGGGGCAGTATGCCGTCCACCGCGGTGTCCCCCTGGGGCGATCCGTACGCCGCGATCTGCGTGACCTGTGTCCAGTCGGGGCCGAAACCGTGCTGTGCGCAGCCGATGACCTGGCCCGCCACGTCCTGGCATGTGCGGGGCTTCCGCAGGAGCACCGGGCCCTGATCGGTGAAGCGACCGCCTCCGTCGTTGCGGAACAGGTACAGGGCAGAGCCGCCTGGCACATGGGCGATCAGGTCGTCAACCTGATCGCCGCTCAGCGTGCCGCGGTGGGTGTACTGGACGTCCGCCCAACTGCCGCTGCCGCCAGGAGCTGCCGCGTGGCGCGCGTTCGCAGTTGCCCGGGGGTCGGATCCCGGCTTGCGCAGGTTGCCGTCGGCGTCCGGGACCAGAACGTCGGGCTTGCCGTCGGCGTCGATGTCGCCGAAGGAGGCGCGGGCGGTGGACGGCTGGGCGTAGTAGTCCACCCGGGCCGACTGTGACACGTTGCCCGCGTTGTCCATCGTCTCAAGGTAGACGGACTGGCTGCCCCAGGTAGCCGGTGTGACCTTGATGTCCAGCGAGCCGTCGGTGAGGCGGACGACGTGGTTGTCGGTCGCTTCGTTTGAGCAGCGCCAGCCCACACTTGGCGTGCTCGTTGTCCGCCAGCGTGCGCAGGCGATTCCCGAGCCGGTGTCGGAGCCATGCAGCGTGAAGACGGCCTCCTCGCCCACCTTCTTGGGCGTCGCGTCCGTCGTGACGTCCGCCGTCGGCGAGGTGTGATCCACGCGGAAGTAGCACCACGCGGTGTAGGAGCCGGTCAGCTTGCCGTCGGCGGTGCGGGCACGCCAGGCGTACAGCCCGCCGTCCGTCAAACGGTCGCGCGGGATGTCCGCGCGCGCCTCACCCGGCGGTGCCCACAACGTTGTGTAGTCGGTGCGCGGACCGCCGTACGAAGTGTCCCAGAGCTGGAAGGTCGTCTGGAGCTGGGTGGCCGACGCGGAAGTGGTGGTGGCCCGGAAGGTGACGTCCCCGTGGCCGATCCAGCCGGCACCGGATCCGGAGTACGGATCGGTGTCGCAGTCGGAGAAGCGGTCTTCGCCGGCGAAACCGGGCGTGGGGCTGGTACGGGGCGCGATGGTTCTCGGCGCTGCTGGATCTTCGCCGGCTGCGGAAGCCGGCGAAGCGACGGCCTGGCCGAGCGCCAGCGCAAGCATCGCCGCCGCGAGTGTGCGGGCACGGTGCATGGTGCATTCCCCCCAAAGAAGTGACTGATGATCAGTACGAGCCCAAGGGGACAACAGGACCCATGGAGCATGCCAGAGGGTTTACGGACGTCGGTGGCCGTGCGCGCAGTCTTCGTCCGCAGCTCCAGCTCATCTCCGCAGATGCTGGGAGCCTACGCGTCTCCTCGTTCGCCGGGTCAGTCATCCCCGCGGACGCCAACGGACACCGGGCGGAACCTGGCGAACTTGGTTGGAACCCGGGGTCGTCCCCGCGTGTGCGGGGAGCAGTCTGTGAGCATGATCCACAAGGCAATCAAGGAGGGGTCATCCCCGCGTGTGCGGGGAGCAGAGTTGCGTGGTCGCGTACTGCGTCCACTGGGCGGGGTCATCCCCGCGTGTGCGGGGAGCAGGCTGTGATGACCTGGCCGGGTGCCTGCGACAGGGGGTCATCCCCGCGTGTGCGGGGAGCAGGAGTCGCGCCAGTACGCGTAGATCCGGTTCTCGGGGTCATCCCCGTGTGTGCGGGGAGCAGTGCTGGGCAAGGAGTGCCTGCACGGCCGGGTTGGGGTCATCCCCGCGTGTGCGGGGAGCAGTTCACCGGCGCCGGAAAGCTGGGCGCAGTTCAGGGGTCATCCCCGCGCGTGCGGGGAGCAGCCCGGCGGATCGCCGAAAAAACCCGATCCCTCGGGGTCATCCCCGCGCGTGCGGGGAGCAGTCGGCCCAATTGGCGTCGGCCTGCTTCCGGGCGGGGTCATCCCCGCGCGTGCGGGGAGCAGACCCGCCTGAAGCGTCAGCCGACGGCCGACGAGGGGTCATCCCCGCGCGTGCGGGGAGCAGGGGTGGGTGCCAGTGACGGTGTGGTCCTCGTAGGGGTCATCCCCGCGCGTGCGGGGAGCAGCCGTGGTGGGTGGCCGGCCTGGGGTCGGCGTGGGGTCATCCCCGCGCGTGCGGGGAGCAGGCTTGCCGACCTGCAACGTTATGCAGGGATGAGGCCATTCTGAATCACTTTCACCGGATCGGGCTTTTCTGGCATATCGCATGATCGAGCCGTCCTCCCATGCTGGGGAGATTTCGCTGCGAGTCGTGAGAATGGCTGGGCGCCGGTATGGACTGCTAGCTGCTGCTCCATGGCCGCCTGGGGCACCACGTCTCCGTGACGGTGCCAGGGCCGTTGCCGGACCTTCGGCCTGGACACTCCCTGTAGCCCAATAGATGCCCCTACAGCTGACGGGGAAGTCACTGCCAGCCGTGTTCCGTCAGCGCCTGTGCGCCGCCGAGGTAGCCGAGGAGGCCGGCGGCGGGGTACTCGATGATGTCTTCTGGGAGCTCGTGGACAGACCACCACCGGAGGTCGAGACACTTCTCGGGCTCGCGGTTGACGGGCTCGCCTTGCCACTCGGTCGCTTCGAAGAACAGGCCGATGCGCTCCACCGCGGTGCTCTGCTTGTGGTGGACCACGTGCACGAGCCGCAGATGGTCGGGATCGACCTCGACGCCGGTCTCCTCACGCAGCTCCCGCGCGGCGCCCCGGCTGAGCGGCTCGCCCTGGTCGAGCTTGCCCGAGGGGGCGTGCCACCTGCCATAGCCGTACGGTCCGCCGCGCTGTGACAGCAGGATCTTGTCGCCGTCGCGCAGGATCACGTGCGTGTCGATGACGGGCGTTGCTGGTGCTGCGTTCATGGGTTCACCGTGTGGTCGTCGGGTCTGGTGGGGCTGTCGACGCTACCGCCGACTGCGGGAGGGTGTCGGCGATTTGCTGCGCTACGTCCGTAGGGGTGGACCGCGTGCAGTCGAGTACGAGGACCCTCACGCCAAGGGTCGCCAGGGTCTCCGCCGCCTCGCCGTAAAGCTCGACCTCGCGGGCCGGCCCTCCAGGGTCGTCGTGGAAGCGGTGCCGCCGCCCGCGCTCGGCGAGCCGGGCTGCGATGGTGTCCGGAGCCGCCGTGAGGATCACGGCGAGGTCGGGCAGCAGGACGTGCCGGTTCAGCGCGAGTACGAACGGCTCGGGCACGCCGTCGAGCTGCTGGAGTACGAGGCTGGAGGCGAGGTAGCGGTCGCAGACCACCGTCTCGCCGGTCCTGAGCAGCGGAGCGAGCTCGTTCTCGATGTGCTCGTACCGGTTCGCCGCGACCAGGCAGGCGAGGGCACGTCCGCGGATGTGATCCGCCTTGGCCCGGGTGAAACTTCCGAGCTCGCTCGTCGAGGGCTCGGTCGTCGTGTGGACGCTGCCGCCGCGGCCGGCGAGCAGGCGGCCGAGCTCGGTGACCGTGGTCGACTTGCCGACCGCGCTCGGGCCGTCGACCGAGATGAAGAGGCCGGGGTGCCCGTGGTGTGCGTGCCCGTTCACGCGGCGACTCCCATGCGGTTCCGGTCGTGCTGCTCCCGGGTGAGGTTCGCGAGGGTGGCGCGCAGCTCGGGAAGGGGGGTGCCGCCGAACTGGATTCCGACCGAGAAATTGAACTCGTCGCGCTGCCTCATCGACTCGTCGGCGCCGTCGGCGGTGAGGTCGACGTCGCCGTACGCGAGGAGCTGCTCGGGTCCGTGGCCACCTGTGATCAGCTTCTGCCAGATCGGGGTACCGGGGTAGGGGCGGAACTCGAACACGCTCGCCCGGAACCTGCCGCGGCCGAGGCGGTCGGCGATACCCCAGAGGTTGTGGATATGGCGCACCGTGGCGTCGAGGTCGTCGCGCTGCTCGCCCGGGTAGCCGAGGATGAAGTACCCCTTCACGCCGATCCCGCGTTCGAGCAAGCGGTGCGCGACGGTTTCGGTCATCTCGGCGGTGATGCGCTTGTCCATGCCGGCCAGCACGCGGTCGCTGCCCGACTCGATGCCGAGGGCGACCTCGCGCAGACCGCACGCCTTCAGGACGTCGAGCATGTCGTCGTCGAGCCGGTGCAGGACGTTGATCCGGCCGGTGGCGTCCCACACGTACCGCTCGCCGATCTTGTGTTCGCCGAACGCCCTCATCTGCGGGACGATCACCCTCCGCGCGCCGAGGAAGAGGTCGTCGACGAACCGGAACGCGGTCGCACCGTACGTGGCGTGGAGGTGGTCGAGCTCGGCGACGATGCTCTGCGGAGAGCGGGCGCGGATCTTCACCTCGGGGTTCGCCGATACGGCCGCGCCGCAGAAGCCGCAGTCGTACGGGCACCCGCGCGAGCCGACGATGTTCGCCTCGACCCGGCCGTCCTCGGCGAGGTAGGGGTCCTGCGGCAGGAACTTCCTGTCCACGAACGGCAGCGCGTCGATGTCCGGACCGAGCCATTGCGCTGTGGCGCCGCGTGCGATGCCCGCGGCGTGGGTGCCGAGCAGGCGGTCGCGCCACATGACCCCCGGCAGTTCGGCGCGGCGCCGCTCGTCGCCGAGCAGCGCGGCGACGCGCGTCTCGCCCTCGCCGATCACGAGCGCGCGAAGGAGGCGCATCCTGGGGTCGGCGAGGATGCGGTCGGGCATGGCGCGGGCGTGGTGTCCGCCGACCATCAGAGCGATCCCGTCGTCGAGGCTCTCGGCGATCCGGGCCGACATCTCGTACGTGGGTGCCAGCAGGTTCATGCCGACCCACCGCGGCCGTAACCGGTTGATCAGCGCGGCCGTCTCGTCGACGCCGAGTCCGTGGGCCTCGGCGTCCAGTACGCCGACGTTGAACCCCTGCTGCTCGGCGTAGGTCGCGATGTAGCCGAGGCCGAGTACGGGCAGGGTGTAGTCGTTGGTGCGCGGCCTGACCGAGTAGTCGCGCAGCGGAGCGTTGACGAACACGGCGTCGAGCACGCGGTGCGGATCGGCACCGGCGACGATCAGATCAAGGGCTGGGCGTACGTCCTTCGGGGCCGGGGCCGGGGCCGGTAATGCGGTCATTGCTCCCCCAGGTGAGAGTGAAGAGAGTCAGGGCGTGGAGGTGGGTGCGGGCGGGCGCCCAGTGGCGCCACAGGGCCTCGAACTCGCGCTCGGAACCCGGGAGGGTGAGGCCCGGTGCGGCCTTGGCCGCCCAGGTGCGTACGGCGAGGTCACCGTGCGGGTAGACCGAGTGGTCGCCGGTGAAGTCGGCCGCGGCAGCGGCCGCGGTCCAGGGGCCGATACGGGGCACTTCGAGAAGTTCTTTGATCAGGCTTTCGGCATCGAGGGCGGACCAGTGCTCCCCGCGGTCGAGGTAGGCCTTTGCGGCGGCCTGCAGGGCGGTGCGGTTGAACTTGGCCCCAACGGCGGCGAATTCCTCGTCACTGAGCCTGAGCACCCTGTCAGGGGTCGGTACGAGCGACAGCTCGCCCGCCGCGGTCGCGAAGCTGCGCCCGTATGAGGCGTAGAACGACTGGTGCCGCTTCTTGGCCTGCTTCGCCGTCACGACTTGGCGGAGGATCGCCGTCACCATCGCGTCCCACAACGAGGGATTGGTGAGCCGCGCAACGGTGCCGAGGCGCCCCAACGCGTCGAACAGGGGGACGGCCCCTTCAGGGGCAGCCGGCAGTTCGACGGCGGACGTGTAGGCGACGGGAGGCTGCGCCGGACCGTGCCGGTCGCCGGTCAGAGGGGACAGCAGCAGCTGCTCGTGGTGCGGGTCCCAGCGGGCGAGCCATGCGGTGTCCAGGTGCTCGATGATCCGCACGGGCTCGCCCTGGGGCGTCTTGCGCCACGCGGGGTGTTCGGTGATGAGTGTCGTCCGCATGAGTGCGATGTCCGTTCCGGTGGTGCGGGGATGGGCCTTCACAGTCTGCTGCGGCAGAAGCCGGGCGCTCCGGCGTTTACCGACTCATCACACCGTCGAGCACGGCGCGGCCTGCGGACGGGACGTATAGGACGGCCGAGATTGACCGGCAACGCGCCCCGCGCGAACGGCCGTCTGCTGCGTCACCGGACGACCTGTCCTTCCCGGTCCGCGAGCCGCGTGGTACCGATCCGGATCAGGAGTTTCAGCGCAGCTACCCGGCAGAAGAAGGCGCCAGGCCCCGGGGCGGCGGCCCAGTAGATCGGATGGCTCGGGTCGGGCCGGTGCCGGTCGAGCTCCGGCACTCCGAGCTGTGTCCCGTGGCCGAGGCATTCGACCTCGTGCCGCGGGGACCAGTGGTCCCGCGTGCCGGGCTCGACCAGGGCGTAGTAGTTGCGGTTACGGGAGTCGTGGATGACGGGCCCTTCCAGTTCCGCGAGGGCGTAGTTGACCACGGCCGTCGCATCGCTGTCTGCTGCCGCGTTGGCCAGCTCCTCGGGGATGCGCACCGCCTCGAAGAACTCGCCGAGCGGCAGGACGGCGACCCCGTGAGCCTTCCACTCGGCGTAAGCGTCTTCCGGGTCGGCAAGGCTGTGCGCGTACCAATCAGAGGTGGTGCTTTCGGCCATGAGGGAACTCCCTACCGTCATAAGCGGGCGGGAAATCCCTTCCGCCGGCTGCTGGGTACGAAGAGGTAACCGCACGACCACGTACCGCGAGTACCGTTGGGGAGTCGGAGAAGTATGCAAGCCATGCACTTGTCGGGAGATGCACATGGCGCGCCACTCACGCACACCGAACCCCCACCTGGATACGCTGCTTGAGCAGGCGAAATGGTCTCGGGCGCAGTTCGCCTCGATCATCAATCGCATGGGCGCCGAGGCCGGCCTCGCCCTGAAGTACGGCCAGCCTGCCGTGTCCCAGTGGGTGGCCGGTCATCAGCCCCGTACGCAGGTCAGGGCCCTGATCATCGAGGCTTTCGAGCGGAAGCTGGGACGTCCCGTCACCTACGCGGAGGCCGGGCTCACGCCGCCGGACGGCCTCCAGGAGGCGGACACTGTCCGGGACCTCGTAGACCTCGGAAGGGCCGACATGGATCCGTCCCGACGCCGCGTCATCGCGGCCGGAGTCTTCTCCGCAGCGCTCGCCATCCCCCTGTTCCCCTCGCTCGCCCGGGCCGACAGCCCCGATCCGATACGGCCAGGGAAAGCCACGACCCGCGTGGGCCAGGCACAGGTCGCGGCCATCCAGACCATGACGGACCGCATCGCCGACATCCTCGACGAGCTGGGCGCAGGCCACGCGCGCCCCATGGCGGCGGCCTTCCTCGTCAACACGGTCGGCCCCTGGCTCAAGGCCGAGGCGGCCGCGCCGGTCAGGCGCAACATGCTCGCCGCGGCCTCTGACCTCGTCTACCTGACGGGGTGGATGGCCATGTACGAGCGGCAGCACAGGCTCGGACAGGAGTACTACGTGTCCGCGCTGCGACTGGCAGGAGAGGCGGAGGAGCACGTGACGTACTGCCGCACCCTGCGCGGCATGTCCCTGCAGGCGTCGAACCTGGGCTACGGGCGGCGCGCTCTGGAACTGGCCGACTCGGCCGCGGAGGCGGCGCCGTCCGCGGGGCCCCGGCTGGTCGCGTTCCTCCGCGGCCAACAGGCACACGGAGCCGCCATGGTCGGGGACACGCGACAGGCCTTCACCCGGCTCCGGGAAGCGGAAGAAGCCCTCGCACGCGCGGATGACCGGCGCGAGTCCGTGGGCGGCTACGACCGCACCGCCTACCTCTTCCACGTGGCCCATGTACAGGCGGCGACCAAGGACATGCCGGGGTCGGTGCGCACGCTGCGGGAGTCGATCCGCGTCCAGCCCGCGAACGAACGGCAGGGCCGCCTTCACGCGTACGGACTGCTGGCGCAGCGCCAGCTCGCCATCGGCCATGTCGAGGCGGCCTGCGAGTCCTGGGGAAAGTTCCTCGACGACTACGAAGCCCTGTCATCGGCCCGCGGTGACGAACACTTCGAGGTGATGAACCTGCGCCTGCGTCCCTATGGCAGCGTCCGCGCGGTACGAGACCTGCGGGAACGAGCCCAGCTGGTGGGCGCACTCAAGGGATGACCCGGGGGCCGCGCCTTCACTGTCGGGGCGGCAGGCCGACTCGGCCCGCGCGCACCGGCCGAATGCGTCCCGCAGGTCCACGCGCAGGGGCCTCGCCGGTCGACGCTCACGACGATGTGGGGGTAGGAGACGCACCGCGCGAACAGCAGGGGTCCGTCGACGAGGTCGGCGAAAGGCTCCGCGAACTGCCCTGCTCCGCTCGCCCCACCGCAGGCCATAGCACGGCGTTCTCCGTGCGGACGCGGACGACGAGCCAAGGCGTGTTGGCGATGGTGAAGAGCATGGCGGTAATCCATGCGGTGTGGACGAGGGGCAGGGCGATGCCTTCGAACAGGACGATGAGGTAGTTGGGGTGTCGCATCCAGCGGTAGGGCCCGGTGGTGACCAGCGGTAACCCGGGCACGACGATCACGCGGGTGTTCCATCGGGGGCCGAGCGCCCTCATGCACCAGGCGCGGCCTGCCTGCACGAGGACGAGGACGGCCAGTGCCGGCCAGCCGATCAGAGGGACGAAGGCGCGGTCGGCGAGGGCGACCTCTGCAACGATCCCGACGAGCAGACAGACATGAAGGGCGATCATGACGGGGTAATGGCGTTGCCCGTACTCGATGCCGCCGCGGTCGATGGCCCAGCGCGCGTTGCGGCGGGCCTTTGTCAGTTCGACCAGGCGCACGACGGCCACAGCGGTCACGAGAACGAACAGACTCACGGGGATCGTTAGCCAGCCCAGGGACATGCCGGATGGTCCTCTCACTTCAGGACGGCGGAATCCGCGTCTTACGCATTCGCGAGTCGGTCGAGGCGTTCGGCCAGGGCGCGGTATCTGCCGGCACGGTCCGCTGATTCCTCCATGTGGGCGGCGATCTGTTCCTGGGCGTGCTGCCCGACCGGTGTGAGTCCGGTGGTGTCGAGGGCGCCGAGCATGCGGACGAAGGGAAGGGCGATGTCCGTGTAGTAGTTCTCCGGTGAGAGGATGCCCGACCTGGCCATGGAGCTGATCAGCCGCCCGGAGCCGGGTGCGGCGTGGGCGGGGGGACGGAATGTCGTGAGGACTTTGGCCACGGCCTGAAGCGTTCGGTCGGGGTGCATCCGCATACACGCCTGCAGGACGGTCCGGTAGAAGAGCATGTGCCGGTTCTCGTCATGGGCGATGCGCTGCATCAGGGCCTCGCACACCGGTTCGTCGCACAGTCGGCGGATTCCCTGGTAGCTGACGCGGGTGCCGAGTTCCTGGATGGTGACGTAGACCAGAGAGGCGATGAGGTCGCCGCGGTAGTCGATCTCGTAGCCGTGCTGCACATGCGCGGCGCGGGCGTCCTCCAAGAGCACCGGATCGGCACTGCGGGTGACCACGAGGTAGTCGCGGATGGCGGTGCCGTGCCTGGCCTCCTCCACGGTCCATCGATTGACCCAGGTGCCCCAAGGGCCGTCGAGGGACAGCATTTCCCCGATCACGCGGTGGTAACTGGGCAGGTTTTCTTCGGCGAGCAGACTGTAGAGGAGGCCGTCCCGAGCGGCCGCGTTCAGTGTCTGCTGGGAGGGGTCCCATGGCTCCCCTTCGAGGAGACCGTCGTAGTCACGGCCCTGGCTCCACGGGACGTACTGGTGGGGGTACCAGTCGACGCTGGTCCGGAAGTGCGTGTCGAGGGCGTCGGTGACCACCGGTTCGAGGTCGATCAGGATGCGTACGTCTGCGGGGATGGCGGGCACGGTCCGTGACACCTTTCTTGTCATGCGGTCGGCAGGTTTCGGTGGCGGCGGGCGGCCCCTACCAGCGGAGGAGGACCAGTTCGACGGCGAACCCCGGCCCCATGGCGGCGACCAGGCCGGGTGCGTTCGCGGGGGGCGGTGTTTCCATGGCCGCGTGCAGGATGTCCAGTACGGAGACGGACGAGAGGTTGCCCCGCTCGGCCACGGAGCGCCGGGTGAGCTCCAGGGCGCCAGGCTGCAGGTCCAGGGCCTGCTCCACAGCGGTGAAGACCTTCGGTCCGCCACCGTGGATGATCCAGCTCGTGATCTGGTGCGGGGTCAGTGCGTGGCGCGCGAGGAGGCCTTGGACGGCCGTGGGCAAGTGCTTCTCCGTGAGCGTCGGGACCTCGGGGGACAGCAGGATCCGGAAGCCGTGGGAGCCGATGTCCCAGCCAAGGACGTCCTCGGTGCCGGGGACCAGCAGGCTGTGGGTGTCCACCAGCTCAGGCCCGGCCGGGCCGCCGTCCCGGTGGGCTCCGACGGCCACGACGGCGGCCGCGCCGTCCCCGAAGAGGCTGCCGGCGACGATGTTCGCCACGGAGCCGTCCTTGAGCTGGTAGGCCAGTGTGCACAGTTCCACGGCGAGCAGGACGGCCACGTGGTCGGGGTGGGCCAGTAGGTAGTCGTGGAGCCGGGCCAGACCTGCAGCGCCTCCGGCGCAGCCGCTGCCGAACAGCGGGATACGTTTGACGTCCTGCCGCAGCCCGACCCGGTGGGCGAGCCGAGCCTCCAGCGACGGCACGGCCAGCCCGGTGACGGTGGTGCTGATCACCGCGTCGACCTCCTCCGGCCGGACCCCTGCGGTGCGCAGCGCGCCGGTCAGCGCCCGTTCCCCCAGGTCCATGGCGGTGTCCAGCCAGACGCGGTTCTGCTCGGTGAAGTCCTCCCGGCGGGCGAGATCGACGAGCTTGTCCAACGGCAGGGCCAGCGAGCGGGTCTCCACACCCGAGCTGGCCTTAATCTTGCGGAGTACCAGAGCGCCCATCTCGGACTCCAGCAGCGTCGTGCGGGCCAGAGCGGCCAGGATCTCTTCCTGCCGGTATCGGTACGGCGGAAAGGCCGTCTGGATCGCCACCACCTGTGGTGCGGCGGCCGCCGACTGCCGGGTGCGGACATGTGTCGCCTGACGCATCGACATCAGCTTCCGCCTTTCTGCACGGGTTTCGTGATCAACAACGGGGACCTGGTACGGGCCGGAGCCCACCAGTTGGCCGGACCGAGAGCCGCCATGACGGCGGGTACCAGAACTCCCCGCACCAGCACGGCGTCCACGAGCGCGCCGAGCGCGACGCCGATGCCGATGAACTTGAGCAGGGCGACGTGGGAGGTGGCCATGGCCGCGGTCGAGATCGCCACGGCTGCCGCGGCGGACGTCATCAGCCGGCCGGTGCGGGCGACGCCCTCGATGATCGAGGTGCGGTTGTCGCCGCAGCGGTTGTACTCCTCCCGGATGCGGCCGAGCAGGAAGACCTCGTAGTCCACCGACAGGGCGAGCGCGACGAACAGGACGAACAGCAGCATCGAGGCGTCCAGCGTTCCCGTCGCCGTGAAGTGGCCGAGCACTGCGCTGCCGTGGCCGTCCTGGAAGAGGACGACGAGCGCGCCGAGGCTCGCCCCGAGGCTGGCGGCGGCCACGATCAGAGCTTTCAGAGGGGCAATCACGGTGCGGGTGAAGGCGCTGAGGAGGGCCAGGAGCCCCGCGGCCAGGAGAAGCAGGCACCACGGGAGGGCGCCGAGGACGGCGTCCGCCGTGTCAAGGACCTCCGCCGCTCGCCCGCCCACCACCACGCTCCCCGGGGCGGGCGTTTGCCGTACCTTGCGCACCGCGGTGCCCGCCTCCGGCGTGTCGGGGGCGACGGACGTGGCCGCCAGCAGCACGACCGCCTCAGCTGACGGAGCCGCACGCACCACGCGGACACCGGTGATGCCCGGGACACGGGCGAGTCGGTCGCTATACGCCGGTGCACCGTCCGCCGCCCGCGGTCCGGTGACGACCACGACGAGGAGCCGCTCCGGTGGCGCGGTGAACTCGGCGCGCACCCGCTCGGCCGCGGCGGCAGCCGGAGCCGACGGACGCAGCGTGCGTTCGTCCACAATGCCGAGCCGTGCATGGGTGAAGGGCAGGGCCAGCAGGGCCAGCAGCAGCACCGCCAGGCCGCCGGAGAGGAGGGGCCGTGCGGTGACCGCGGACGTCGTGCAATGCCAGAAGCGACTCCCGTCCCCGGTACGGGCACGCCGCCACCGGGCCAGCGGGTCCCATGCCTGGGCCCGGGGGCCGAGCAGCCGCAGACAGGCGGGCAGCACGGTCAGGGCGATCAGCGCCGCCAGCACGGTGACGATCATGCCCGCCAGGGACATTGCGCGCAGCATCGGCACTGGCACCACGAAGGCGGTGGCGAGGCATACGGTGACGGCTGCGGCAGAGAACACGACCGAACGGCCGCTGGATCGGCGGGCGGCCGCCAGCGCCGTGTGAAGGTCCGCGCCCCGCGAGGTCTCCTCCCGTACGCGGGCCAGCAGGAAGAGGCTGTAATCGACGGCCAGGCCGAAACCGATCGCCGAGGCGGCGTTCACCGCGACCCGTGACACGTCGGCCACCTGCGCCAGCAGGCCCAGCACCGGGAGGGTGCAGCCGATGGCCAGCGCGGCCACGACCACGGGCAGCAGCGCGGACACCACGGACCCGTAGGCGAAGAGCAGGACGACAAACAGCACCGGCGCAGCCAGCAATTCGGCCCGGCTCAGATCGCGCTCGATGGTCTCGTCGATCTCCCGGTTGGCCCACACCTCGCCGCTGGGCTCCACCCGCATCCCCGGGACGGCCGCGCGGGCCGCCGCCACCACACCCGGCGCCGCCTGTTTACGTTCCTTGTCCGTGCCCTTCAGCCGTACGGCGACCAGCAGGGTCCGTCCGTCCTTGGAGCGCAGCCACGTGTCACCGGTGGTCTGTGCCGACCACACGGCCTTGACGTCGCGCTGCCCGGCCAGCGTCTCCGTCACCGCTGTGATGCCCGCCGGGACGCGGGCCTGGCGACCACCGCCGGTGCGCTGTGAAACGGCCAGGAGCAGATCGGGCGAGGGCACGCCGAGCCGCTCTGCCTGCCGTCTGGCGCGCGTCGCCTCCGTGTCCGTCGCAACCGCGCCGCCCGTGCTCAGCGCCGAGAGGGCGACCGGGGCCAGCAGCCCCGCGCACACCGCCGCCAGCAGGGCGCTCACCACCACCAGCCAGGCCCGGAACCGCACCGCATCCATCCGTGGCCTCCGTAATGCATCCGATCCGGATGCTTCGTCTCCCACTAGGAAGCCGTGAACAGCAGCACGGCGTTCTGGCCGCCGAAGCCGAAGGAGCAACTGATCCCCGCGTCGCCGCGCGTGGGGCGAGGACGTCCCGCGACGATGTCCAGCTTGTGGTCCCCGTCCTGGCCCTCGAAGTTCGCCACCGGCGGGACGGCCGCATGGCGCAGCGCGAGAACCGTGTACGCCGCCTGGATCGCCCCGGCCGCCCCCAGCGCGTGCCCGATCACGCCCTTGGACGCGGTGACCGGCGGCCCGTCGTCACCGAAGACGCGGACGAGGGCTCGTGCCTCGGCCGCGTCGTTCAGCGGCGTGGACGTGCCGTGCGCGTTGACGTGGCCCACGTTCCCCGCCTCGCACCCGGCATCGGCGAGAGCGGTGTGGATGGCGCGGACCGCCCCGTCGCCCTGCGGGTGCGGGGCGAGGGGATGGTGCGCGTCGGCGCCGGCACCGTAACCCCGCAGCAGCGCCAGGACGGGAGCCCGGCGGGCCCGAGCCGTGCGGACGCGTTCGAGGACGAGGATGCCGGCGCCCTCGCCCAGGACGAAGCCGTCACGTTGCGCGTCGAACGGCCGGCTGGCCAGGGCCGGTTCCGCCGCGCGCCGGGACAGCGCCCGCATCCGCGTAAAGCACGTGGCCGTCATGCGCGAGCAAGCCGACTCGCTGCCGCCCGCCAGGACGATGTCGCAGGTACCGGACCGCAGCAGGTCCCGGGCCACTCCGATCGCGGTGGCGCCCGACGCGCAGGCGCTGGCAGTGGTGAAGTTGGGGCCGCGCGCGCCCAGGTCGATGGCGACCTCGCCCGCGGCCATGCTCGGAACGCTGCGCGGGAGCGCGAGCGGCGAGACCCGCTCCGGCCGCCCGGCGCCGAGGTGGCCGAACTCGGTGGTGTACGTACTTAAGCTGTTCGATCCCACGCCCAATACGACACCGACTCGCTCCGCTTCCCAGGTACGACGATCGAGGCGCGCCTCCGCGACGGCCCGCCGGGCGGCGACGAGGGCGAACTGGATGAAGCGGTCCACGCGCCGCGCAGACGCCCGGCCGAGTTCCGTCTCGGCGTCGAAGTCGGTCACCCGGCAGGAGAAGTCGACGGGCAGTCCCGCCAGGCCGGGATCCGTCGAGGCCAGCGAACGCCCCCGGCACAGGGCCGCCCAGTTCGCCTCCACCGTATGCCCGGCCGGAGTCACCAGCCCCAGCCCGGTGACCGCGATCTCAGCGCGCATGCTCGAACGCCCGCGCCGCCTCGCCCAAGGTCGCAGACGGGCGCAGGTCCAGGGCGTCCTCGGGCAGGACGATTCCGTACTCCTCCTCCGCCGCCACCACCAACTCCATCAGCGCCAGCGAGTCCAGGCCGAGACTCTCGAACGTCGTCCTGCCGGAGAGCTCACCGGCATCCGCCTTTACGTTGAGGTGGCCGGTCAGCAGGGCCACCAACTCCTCGGGAAGGGCCGACTCCGCCGCGCGTTCCGCCGCCTGCCTCATGCCTGGGTCTCCTGTTTCCTCGCTGCGAGAGGCCCTGCGGCGCTGCCCGCGTTCATCCGTTCGTTAAGTCCACGCGCCACGGGAAGCCGGCGTCTCAAGCCACTCCACGTGCTGACCGAGCTGGTCCTGCGCCAGTCACCCGGCCGCACCCGGCCCGGTCGTCGACATCACGCCAAGCGCACGCAACAGCGACCCACCACGTACTCGCGGTGGACATCGAGATTGAAGATGCCGGCCGCCGCGATACCGCGCCGCCCGCGCCCCCGAAACCTGGGATCCCGACTCCGGGCACCCGAAAGCGACACATGACGTCAGTCAGGGCCACCAGGGCCTCGTCCGAGAAGGCCCGCGCCTCCCCCCTGCCCTGTCCTGCCTGATACCTGCGCGTCACTGTGTGAACGCCGACCGGGGCTGTAGGGAACGATGTGTCACTCGTTAGGGCAGTAGAGCGGTTCCAGCCGTGGCCCGCCCTCCATGACGCCGACCTGCTGGCCGCGCTGCCCTACCCGGCACTCAACCTTGTCCACACGCCTCGGACCTTGGCCATGCCCAGGGTGGGTCCAAGGCGGAAGCCCCCTGGCTGCGGCTTGCCGCTGGTCGCGTAGGGGAGGAAGTCCGGCGGGGAGATCCCCGCGCTCGGGTAGACGACGCAGTCGGACAGCACCGCGAGCGGGGACGGGCCGGTTGTGTCCGCCATGTTCGGAGCTTGCGGTGCATGTTGACCCGGACCATCAGGCGGGCCGCAGCCGCGAGGAAGGCGGTGTTCAGGTCGAGGCCGACCGCGTGGGGGAGGCCTTCGCCGAGCGGGCGCGAGGCACCAGCTGGGCTGCCGCTTCGGCGGCTGCCGGGTCGACCCCGGGGAGCAGGCTCGTGTACGTGTGCGTGTCCGAGGTCCGGTTGATCGTGGAGTGCCGGAGAGATCGGGTGGAGGTCACCGCCACCGCCGTAGGTGAGGGTGGGCTCTGTCTCAACTTCTGTGGAGCGGTGACGCTCAGTGCCGACGGGGGTGTCGGTAGGACGGTCGATAATGCCGGTCATGGCAGATCGCAGTCCGGTTCTCCGGATCACTACCTCGGCGGCGCGGCAGTCCCTGAACCCGCTCGGCCTCGCCCAGCGCGGGCGGTCGCGGCTGTGGATCGATGATCACGGGTGGTGGCTCGGTGTTGTGGAGTTCACCCCGCCACGTACTGCCGGCAGCGGTCTGCACGTCGGTGCGATGTGGCTGTGGCACGACGTGGACCACCTGGCCTTCCACGTGGACGCTGTCCGAGTCAGCCCCGAGCCGTTCCGCACCGAGGACCAGTTCACGCCGCTGGCACTCGAACTCAGCCGGCAGGCGGCTGCGAACGTGACCGCGCTCCGGGAGAAGTTCCCGGCTCTGCCAGACGTTGCCCGATACCTGACGTCCAGGCCGGTGCGGCGGGGATTCTTCTGGGACAGTTTCGACGCCGGGATCGCGGCCGCCCTGGTCGGGGATCCGGAAACGGCCCGCGATCAATTCGAGCGAGTCCTTCGAGAGGCCCCGCTGGCCCCGTGGATGGTCGAAGCCCAGGAGAAGGCACGTGAGCTTCACGCGATCGCGCCAGATCGCGACGCTGTGACTGCCTGGGTCACCCGGGCCGTCGACTCATGCCGGAGCAAGCTGGGCCTGGATCCTGTCGCGCTCGCGATCAGCTGAGTGGACCCACTCGTCGAGCAACAGAGCCACGGTCAGGCCAGCAGGACTCGCTTCCGCAGCAGGTCGAAGCCAGCCCGGCCGTACATCTGGCGCTTGATCATCTTGATCCGGTTGACGTGGCCCTCCACGACGCCGGAACTCCACGGCAATGTCAGGCCGGCGATGACGGCGGCGAGATCGCGTTCGAGGCCGTTGACAAAGGTGTGGAGGCTGGGCAGGTCGTCGGCGCGGACCGCCTTGATCCATTGCGGGAGCTGGTCACCCTGGAGCTGGGTGAGCATCTTCCCGAACGCGCGGACGTGCCCGGTGAGGGCATCCAGTTCGGGGCAGTCGGCGAGGACGGATTTAAGCTTCAGGCGCTCACTCTCCGGCAGGGTGTCGGGGTGAGTCAGGATCCAGCCGGTGACCGTGCGCGAGGACGGCGGACGGGCTGCAGGTGCGGTCGGGGACGTGCGGAACGGCTGGAGGTAGGCGCGGACGGCGCCGTAGCCGCCCGTGTAGCCGTACGTCTTGATCTCTTCCCAGAGGGTCCAGGCGTTCGTGCAGCCTTCGGCCCATCGCTCGTGCAGGTAGGGCTTGAAGTCGTCGAGCTTGGTCCTGCGATTCTGCCACTGCCCCTGGAACAGGTCTTCCGGCCTCGCGGCGTCGGCCAGCCGCTGGACGGTGCGGTAGGTCATGGCGAGCTGTCGCTGGATGGAGCGTCGGCTGTGGCCGGCGGCCAGCAGCGCGTGGACGATGGCGTGCTTTGCGCGGGTGCGGTCGGCGAACCGGTGCCCGGTGGGCCACGGCGACTCGCTCTCGGACGGTGCCGGAGCCGGAGACTTCTGCGGTTCCGATGCGGCGAAGGTCGCGCGGAGGCACGGACGGTGGCGGGAGACGCACCGCTCGGCCGCTTCGCCGAGGTTGCGCCAGAGGTGGAACCGGTCGGCGACCTGGACCGCGGTGGGCGCCCCGATGCTGGAGCCCTCGGCGAAGAACGGGGCACGGTCGCGGCAGACGACCTCGATCCCCGGGTGCTCGGCCAGCCAGGCCGCGACAGTGCTTGCCTCGCGATCCGGCAGGAGGTCCACCGGTCTGCGGGTCTCGACGTCGACCAGCACAGTCCCGTAGACACGGCCCTTGCGCATCGCGTACTCGTCGACGCCGACCACACGCAGGACCTGTGGCTGGGGTTCCGGGAGGGCATCGACCAGCCGTAGGAGCGTGTTCCGGCTGGTCCTCGCCCCGAAGACGTCGGCCAGCCGGGCACCGGCACGACCGGCCAGGGCGAGGCCGACCTCGGCCAGCACCGATCGCATTCGTTCGGTCCGTTGGCTGTACCGCCGGGTCAGGCCCGCGACCTGCTCGACGAACGTCCGCCGCCTGCAGGAGACGTCTTCGCACGTGAAGCGCCGGACACGAAGTCGCAGCACCACTCGCCGTCCCGCCACAGGGAGGTCAGCGGGAAACCGCAGGTAAGAGCCGTGCACCCGCCCGGACCAGCTTCCACAGCCGGGGCACCGAGCACCGGCCGTCCGGCATCTGACACCGACTCGGATCGCCTCGCCATCGTCCTGGACCGACTCCACCCTGATCCCCGGATCCGCCAGGAAGAGCAGCTCTTCCAGCCGGAGCAGTCCCTCGCCCACAGCTCAGAACCATCAGCCCGAACACGGTCGGCACCGTCAGTTTCCAGACGATCTCGCCGAGACCTACAGCAAGGCCGCCATTCACAGGGAGTAGTCACATCACAGAAGTTGGACCAGAGCCCGTTCTGGTGAACAAAGCCAAGTTGGCGCCGATCGTGAAGAGGGCAAGTCCTGCAAAGCCGAATCCTTCCGGCACGTCGGCCGCGAAGACGTTGATCATCATGGCGTGCCCGGCGGCTATGAGTGACGTCCCGGTCAGCAGGGCAGGCCTACGGCCGACTCAGTCGATGGTCATCGCGCACACGAATGCCGCCATGCCGCCGGGAGCTGGATGAGGCCGGGCAAATTGGCCAGCCGCCCGCCGAGTAGGGCGCCCATCCATCCTCCAGTCCCGTCCGCTGGCCGCCAGGTGGGCGACATGGGCGACTCGCGACGGAGCGGTTGGTTCCGACGTCGTTTGCTCCACTACCGGCAGGACTTCTCGCGCAGCCTCCACGAGGCTGGCTACTGGGTGTGCCGCCTGGCCTCACCCTGCGCCTGCCCTGGCGTCGGTGCGGCAACTGCCGGTGCCGCAGCGGCGGTCTTCGGGACCGGCCTGGCCGTGCCGGGTGGCAGTGTCACCGCGAGGCGGGCGGCGTGGTGGTCGGCTGCTTGGGCCAGGGCTTGCAGAGCCTGCAGATCTCCGGGAGCGAAGCGGCCCTGGGCGACCGCCGTGGTGGCGAGCGCCTGAGCGCGCTCGGCGACAGCGCCGTACGGGCCGACGACCGTGCCCGGGCCGGCGTCGTGCGGGGGCAGTTGTTGCCAGGCGTCCCGGAATGCGGTGACCCGGACGTGATCGGAGGCAGCGAGTTCCTGCCCCATTGGGCTGCTGATCCAAGTCTGGAAGTGGGCGCTGATCTCTGCCGCTGCCCGCGCGGCGTCCTCGCGGGTGGCGTACGCCGCCGGGCCCTTCGGTTCGACGAGTCGCTGCATGGGGGGCTCGGCGGCGGCCGGTTCTCGGACCGGTGCAGAGGCTGATACCGGGTGGACCTCGGCGACGGTGCTGTAGGTGAGGGTAGTGTCGGACAGCTTCAGCAGGGCGTCGGCAGCGGGGAGCTCGCCGGTTCCGGAGCGGAGGCGGTTCGCCAGTGCCGCCGCCTGGACCGAAATCGCCTCGCAGGCCCGGATGGACATGGTCCTCCAGAAGCCCTGGAACCGTACGTCCGCCCGAAGGTTGTCCCAGGCTGGGCCTGCCTTCTCCTTCATGACGTCCCACACATGGCGCAGGGCGCCGCGGACCGTCTGGATGCGCTGCCATTCCGGGTGGCTTTCGAGGCTCGTTGCGTGGGAGTCGGCGCCGGCCGCGGCGGTATCAACCGCTGCCACCGCCTCTGCCACCCTCGGGAGGGTGGGAGCCGGTTCCACCGGCGCCCATGTAGCTCTTGCTTCGGTTGCCGCCCGGGGCTTCTCTGTGCTCGACGCCTGCGCCGTCCGGTTCAGGACCGCCACATCCGCGCTTACGGCGCCCTGGACCTCTGCTGCGGGCACACCGGTGCAAATCTCGTCCCAGGCGGCCCAGACGTCCTCGTCCGGAGCGGCGCCGTGTGGGGCGGGCCTCGGCTGGACCGGGACGTCGCCCGGGAGGTCGGCATCGTGCCACAGCGGCATCGAGCCGCTTCCCGAGCGTTCGTGCTCGTCGGTGGCAGCGCCGGCCGTCGGATTCGTCGATGTGGCCATGGCGGGTACCTCCGTGGTGTCGTGCGCCGTCTGCCCTGTGGCGGTGGCTTCGAGGACGGCTTCGAGTACGGACTCGTCGAGGGGGTCGTGGATGGTCGGTGTCGGGGTCGCCTCCCGCCTGCGCTCCCGTTCTGGCTCCGACGCCGGTTCCGGGAGCGACGGCTTTACGAGGGCCATCTCGGCCTCCTTCATCTGAGACGCGGCTACAGCGGGGCGTTGAGCTCGGCTTCGCGGCGGTGGAGCTCGGCGGCCGCCGGGTGGGCCGCCGGGGCGGTCGTCGCGTCGGACAGCGTCAGGTACAGCTCGAAGTCCTCGGCGCCGCCGGCGGGCGGAGGGACGGCCATCGGGGGTTCCTGGTGGGTGCCGGTCGCGCAGGCGGCGAGCTGGAGGCGCGGGGTGAAGGCGTGAAGGGTGTTGATCCAGTCGGCTTCGGCGAGCTCACGGGCGGGCTCCTGCTCTGCGGCGTACGTGCGCATCCAGCCCGTGTAGAGGGCGGTGAGGTGCTCGACGACGGGGGAGTGGCGGTACCAGCAGTGGGTGATCGTGTTGTGGAGCTCGAAGGTCCTGCGCAGCCAGTCGACCCATGCGCCGAGCTCCCGCATGCGGATGCGCCGCTCGGCCGGTTCCATGGCCGCCCACACCCAGCGTTGGGGTTCGGGCGTCCGGGCGGGGCCCGGCGGCATCGGCCAGAGGTCGGCGGGGTTCATCGGGTCGGACACATGCACCTCCGTGCGGTCATGTCGTCGTCGGTCACTTCGTGGCGATGCCGGCCTTGGGGTCCAGGAGTTTCTTGAGGTCCTTGTCGCGGAAGGTGAGGCGCATCTTGACCTTGATCGGCGGCAGATTCGTGTACTGGGCGATGGCGGTGAAGTCGGGGAGCTGCTGGAGGGAGTGGACGGGGGCCAGGTCGGTCTCGATGGCCTGGGTGTTGGTGGAGTGTTCGCCGCGGGAGCGGCCGTGGCTCGTCTTCATGACCTCGGTGCGCCCGTAGAGGCCGGAGAAGTAGCGCAGGGTCTCCAGGTCGCCGCAGCCGGGCAGGAGCATGCGCAGGCCGGAGGCGGAGAGCACCGTGTTGGCCTTCTGGGTGCCGAGGGACTCCCGGAGCTGGGACAGGTCGTGCCAGACGGTCAGCAGGGTGATGCCCATGCCGCGGCCCGTGGTCAGGATGTTCGGCAGGCGGGGGTAGCGCAGCATGTTGCCGGCTTCGTCGACGAGGATCCCGACAGCGGGATCGATGGGCCGGCCGGAGGTGTTGTAGCGGGCCTCCGCCGCGTGGATGGCGCCGGCGATCAGGGAGCTGATCAGCGGTGCGAAGCGGTCGGCGTCGGCCTCGGAGGCGATGATGCAGATGGTGCCGCGGCGGTCGAGCCAGTCCTCGAAGGCGAAGTCGGAGCGCGCGCAGGTCTCGCGGACCTCCTCGTCGGCGAAGACGCGGGCCAGGACGTTGAGGCTGAACTGGATGGAGCCGACCCCGTCTTCGTGCAGGCGCAGCCAGGGGGAGGCGTAGTCGTCGGCGACCTCGGTGTAGCCGTGGGCGAGGAGGACGGCGCGGACGTGGTCGACGGCGTCCTTGCCGAGGGTGATCCAGCGGCGCATGTCGCCGATGCCGCCGCCGGAGAGCTGGGCGGCCAGCAGGATGCCCTTCAGCACGCTCTTGGCCTGGGCGACCCACGGAGCTCCGCGCTTGTCGTCGCCGGAGGGGGAGGCCTCGGCCAGCCAGGCGGCCATGCGGTCCGCGGCCTTGGCGTCGGTGCAGTACGCGACCGGCGACCAGTGGTCCGTGGCGGGGCCGGGGATACCGGCCGGGGCGATGACCCAGACCGGGCCGACGGCGCGGCGGCGGGCGTAGATGACGTCCAGGTCGGCGGCCTTGGTGGTGGTCACGACCAGGGGGCCTTGCCACTCGGCGGCGTTGGGCAGGACCAGACCGGTGGTCTTCGAGGAGCCCGGGACGCCGAAGACGGTGGCCGAGATGTTGGGCTGGGCGGCCACGACGTCCTTCGTCCTCAGGCCGCGCCCCGCGGTGATGCGGTTGATCCGCTTCATGGGGTCGTTCGCCGCAGACATCTTCCGCTCGACCCTCGCGCCGCCCCACTGGGCGCCGCCCGCCTTCCCTCCGAAGGACACCAGGGTGGCGACCTTGACGATGACGGCGCCGAGTGCGAGCACGAGCGTGGCGGTCAGCCCGTAGAACAGCCAGGAGGGCGGGGCGGGATGGTAGACGGAGCCGGGCCCCTTGACGAGCGCCGACATGACGGTGACGGGAACGCTGTCGGCGCTGCGGACCCAGCCGTTGCCGGACAGCAGGCCTGCGAGCGGCCCCGCCAGGAGGACGGATCCGCCGACCGTGACGACTAGGCCGGCGCCGTAGGCGGCGAGCAGGGTGTTGTCGTCCAGCCCGCCCGCGGCCGGTCCGGAACGGCGCTCGGACACGTCAGATCACCATCTTCTCGTCGGTCTCGAAAAGCCGCTCCTCGGTACGGGACAGCATCAGCTGGACGGCATGGGAGCCACCGCCCCGGCCGACCTTCCACAGGGCCCGGCCGCGCTGGCCGGCGCCCCAGGAGCCGATGAGGTTGCATTCGGAGTCGGTGAGTCCGATGGCCTCGCGGGTGATCTGCAGGGGGCGCGTGTCCTGGGCCAGCTGGATACGGGTCTCACAGGAGGCGATGAGGTCCCGGGCGATGGCTACGGCCTCGGAGCCTGCCGCGCCGACGGATTCGAAGTCGGAGAGGCGGTGGGTGGCCAGGACCTGGATGGTGCCGGTCGCCCGGGACAGGCGCAGGTCGGCGTCGATCTTCTTGACCATGGTGGCGCCGCCGGAGCGCATCTGCCGCCACAGCTCGTCGCGTACGACGATCCACGGCCGCTGGCCAGGCTGGTCGATGGCCGACTGGGCCCAGGTCGAGACGCAGGACAGCACCATGGCGACGGTCTCGTCCCCGTACTCCTGGAGGGCGGAGATGTCGACGGACTGGATCGGGGCGTCCCAGTCGAGGTCGATGGAGGTCGCCTCGTCGAAAAGGCCGCCGAGATGGCCGGTGACCATGCCGCCGAGCGCTGAGCGGATGGAGGCCATCTGCTCCCGCGCCCGCTGGACTTCGCCGTCGCGGATGCGCAGCTCGCGGGCCATGGCATCGGTGGGATCGCGCAGCCGGTCGTAGACGAGGGGAAGGGTCGGCACGGCGAAGCGGGTGGTACCGGTGCCGTGGAGCTCACCGGTGACCTCGCGTACGGCCACGTCGAGGGCTTCCTCCTCCTGCGGCAGCAGGGTGCGCCGGAGCTGGAGTTCGAGGAGGGCCTTGAGGAGGGTGAGGCGGCGCCGGTGGATCTCGGTGAGGCGGGACTTGAGCTCGGCGGGGTCCTTGATGAGTTCCAGGCCGGCGCCGAGCGGGCCCGCGTCCAGGGGGTTGAGGCGGCCGGGCAGGCCGGGGCCGAGGCGTACGGGTTCGACGCCGAGGTGACGGCACAGGGCCTGGTACTCGCCTTTGACGTCACCTGCGATCAGCGTGCGGTGGCCGAACGCCATCAGCCGCAGGGACAAGGCCTTGACGTGCGCGGACTTACCCGAGCCCGGGATGCCGGTGATCATGACGTTGGGGTTGGTGCACAGCCCCTCCTTCACCCAGACCGCCGGGTGGGCGCTGAAGGCCTCCGTGGTCAGCACGTTGCGGCCGATGTACGCGCCGATCGGCGGCAGGCTCGCGGCGTGCAGGAAGGGGTACAGGCCGGCGGCGTTCGCGGTGTCCGCGCGCACCACCTCGGTACGCGGCGTGGCGGCGGCCCGGCCTGCGAAGGGCTGGCTCCAGCCCTTCCTGGGGGCGACGCGCATCGAGGTGGCCGGGTCCTCCAGGAGGCGGGCGCGGCGCCGTTCGCGGGCGGTCCGCTGTGGCGGGAGCGGTACGGGCGGGCGGTCGGCGACGCCGGCGGCCTCGTCGATACCGATGGCTTCGAGGAGGGTGTCCCCGGCCGGGCGGCGGGAGAAGAGGCCCATCTCAGAACCCCATCCGTCGGTCGGGCAGGCCCTGTCCGAGCGGCAGGGCGCCGGTGGCGAAGCCGGTGTCCTGGGCGCCCCACATGCGGCGCACCTCCAGCCCGGAGGCGGCGGCGTCGGCCTGGAGTTCGGCGCAGGCCGTCTCCAGCTCGTCCAGCTCGGTGACGGTGACCGTGAGGACGGCCGTCATCCGCATGACGCCCTGGCCGGAGGCGCGGGCGGCGTCCTGCTGCCGGGCGATGGCCTCCTCGCGGCGCTCGTCCTCGCTCTCGTCGCGGCCGGACTTGGCGCGCAGGTGGCGGGCGGAGCTGCGCTTGGCCTTGTCGCGGGCCAGTTCCTGGCGGGCGCGGCGAGGTCCGATCGGTTCGTAGAGCAGGCTCATCGCCCGGCGGGCGTTCTGCCGCGGGCGCAGCAGGGGCTGGAGGATCGTCGCGTACACCTCGGCCTGCGGCCAGGTGCGGACCTGGTACGACACCGACCAGGCGCCGTCGTGCCGGTAGACGCCCCATGCTGTCTCGGTGGCGGCGGGACCGGCGAGGTCCGGGTCGACGCCGGGCGGTGTGCCGGTCCAGTCGGGGGCCTGCGCGGCCGCGTTGCGGGTGGCGAGGGCCTGCTGCGCCTCGGGGTCGTAGGCGGTCCGTACGGTCTGGGCCACCTTGCGGGGTGAAAGCCACTCGACGACCTGAAGGCTGGCGGTGGACAGGCCCTGACCCATCGCATGCAGCTCGCGTACGAGTACGGCCGCGGCACCGACCTGCCCGCCGCCAGCGCCCTTGATGGCGAGGCGGGCACGGGCGGCGGAAAGCGTCACCGTCAGGTACGTCTCGCGCGCCGCCGCGGCCGGGCCGGCGCCGTCCATCAACTCGGTCAGCGCGGTCACGGCGGCGGCCGGTGCGTCCGCGGTGACGTGGCGGGCGGTCCAGGAGGCCAGGGCGGCGCCATCGTCGGGCAGGCACCTCTGGTGCACGGCGATCCGTACGACGGGGGAGTCCTCGGTGCAGTAGCCGCGCAGAAACTGCGCCCAGGCGGCGACGCGGGCGGTCTGCTTGTCGGTGTCGACGAGGGCGAGCCCGGGGAAGGTGATGCGTGCGACGGCGCTGTAGGTGCCGGCCACGGGGTCGTGGACGACGCCGAGCTGGCCGCCGAGCCCGTCCGGGGCGTCGAGGATCCGCAGGCGGGCCAGCACGCCGGGCAGGTCCATGGGCTGACGGCCGGTGGCCGCGGAGCGCGGGGCGAAGGCGCCGGAGAAGAAGAGGTTGCGTCGGGTAGCCACGGAGATCTGGTGCCTTACTGCGAGAGAGATCCATTCGTCGGCGCTGAGACCCATGACCCGCCCGAAGGCAAGGCCGAGGAGGAGCAGCGCGAGCGGTACGCACACGAACGCGGCCTGCCAGCCGACGTTGAACGGCAGGAGCGCGAGCAGGGAAGCGGCGGCGACCATCGCGAAGCCGGGCCCGGACAGCCGGCCCATGAAGCCGGTCGTCTCGGACTGCCAGCCGCCGTAGGAAACGGGCTGGGACATGTCATCCCTCCTTTCGGGGGACCGGGGTGGGCTGCGGGCCGGAAGTCGGTGCCTCGGTCGGGGCGCCGACCGGAGCGGGTGCGGGGGACGGCTGCCTGCGCGGCGGGATGACCACGTGCCGGCCACCGCCGGCGCTGTGGTCGAGGCCGGCGTTGGCTGCCGTGTTCCCCAGACCGGACTCCAGGGAGTCCTTTCCGACCGCCGCGACCTGCAGCCCGAAGGCGGCCATGCTCAGCGCCTTGCCGCCGAAGCGGGCCGCGGACTTGGGGGCCCCTGCGCCGCCGCCCCCGACCGTGGGAGCGGCTGCGGGGGCGTTCTCCGCTTCCAGGGCCTTGGTGTAGCCGGGACCGCCGCCGACGGATCCGGCACCGCTCGGGTCGTGCCGGTATCCGCCGGAGGACGAGGAGGCGGAAGAACCGATCGAGCTGAGCCAGCCGGAGGCCATGGCAGCGCCCGCGCCGTTGGTGGTGAAGACCATGAACTTCGCCAGGGCCGGCCAGCACAGACTGGCCGCGAGGAACATGACGAAGCCGACGATCATGTTCTGTACGCCCTCGCCCGTCGACATGGCGAAGAAGCCGATCGCGAAGCATGTGACGATCGCCGGCTTCATCACCACCAGGGCGATGAACGCGTTGCGGGCCTTGGGCCACCACTCGGCAGTGGCGTCGGAGAGCTGCCCGGCGAGCGTGATGGGCATCGTCGCAATGATGATCATGATGCCAACCTGACGCAGGAGGATCTCCACCCACAGGGCGGCGATCGCCAGGATGCAGACGATCCCGACGACGATGACGACCCCGACGGCGGAGGCCGCCACGCCCTCGCCGGAAATGATCGCGCCGCCGATGGTGGCGGTCCCGCCTCCTCCCGTGATCAGACCGCCGAAGAGCGTTCCGAGCTGCTTCTGCATCGCCGCCGTCGCGGAGTCGGGCCCACTGCCCCCGCCCTCGAACGTGTAGTTGATGATCCAGGTCGACACCGCATCGGCCCAGGTCAAAGCGGTCTGCGCCACGACGAGATAGACGGAGGAGATCACCGCCCACTTGGCCAGACCGGTGAGAGCGGTAGCGGCCGGCCCGCCATCGCGGCTGACCGCGACCTTCCCGAACTGAATCAGCAACAGGAAGGTGGCGACAACAGCGGAGAGAGCCGTCATCAGCCCGGTGATGTTCCCCAGACCCGTCTTGCCGAGGTCGATCGTCGAGTTCTGGTTGAAGAGCTTCGCGAACTCCGACAGCAGCCAGACCACCGACTTGCCGATGTAGGACGCAGCCTCCTTCAACGCATTGGAGGCGAACTCGGAGAACTTGCCCGCGACCCACTCCAGCGGCCCCTTGGCGGGCGTGCCGAACTTCCCCTCTCCCGCATCCCGGCACGCCGTGAACGGCTTCCTCTCCTTCACCACGCAGTCGGTGATGTACTGGTTGAGAGGCTCGTAGTTCTTCCACTGCTTGTCGGGGAAGTCCTTGCGCCACCTCTCCACACGGCGGAGCTCAGCCTCCGTCCGGTCCTCCGGGGAGCAGTCCCGGGCACCGTTGCCGTCCGCGCCTTCACAGGGAATCGTCCTGCCGGGAATTGGCGGGTCGGCTGGACCCGGCCTGTGGCACAGATCGGTGTCGTCGATTTGCTCGACGAGGCAGTACTTCCCCTTCGGATCGAGGCCGACAACATACTGCTCCCACTCCTTGGGGATGGGGTCGGGCGGGCCCGCGGAGGAGTGGTACTTCGGATCGTCGGCCGCGATGGCGACGGACAGAGTGCATCCGGCGCTCAGGAAGGAGAACAGGGCGCAGAGCAGGACCAGAGCACGAGCGGCGCGCTGGAACCGGTCAGTCAGCATGGCGTACCTGGACCCAACCGTCGTTCCAGGCGAAGCGGCTGGTGGGCTCGTAAGCGACGGGGAACGTGCGCAGAGCGTCGAATTCGTCGGTGAACTTCCAAGCTCCGTCCTGCCACTTCACGATGAAGTCGACCATGTCTCCGCGCAGCGGGTTTTCGTCGCGGCCGCCCTTCGGTCCGGTGGCGAACCGGTCGTACGAGATCCACACCTGCATGACATGGCCCACCGGTAGGCCGGGCGCTTGTACCGTGGTGGCCCGCGTGGCGTTGACAGACGTCGTGAAAGTGATGTCGGCCGGAATGCCGCCTGAGGGGGCCAGGCCGAGGGCTTCGCGCATCTTGCGGATCTCGGAGACCCGCTTGTCGACGTAATCAGGCGAGTCCTTGGAGGCCACCGCAGTGAGCTGCTGTCTGGCCTTCTCGTCGTCGAGCCAGTCGTACTCCTCCCAGAAATAGACGACAGCAGAGATCCCCCCGCTGGGTGAGCGGGGGAAGCCCGTGGCCACCCCGTCCTTGTGCCCCGTGGGCTTGCGAAGGATGGTCTTCTGCCCCGTCTCCGGGGTCACCGGACCGGTGACAGCGGTACTCGTCGGCGCAGGTGCACTGGCCGACGGGCCGGCGTCGGCGTGTGTCTGTCCCTTGCCGTCTCGCATCAAGGTGGCGGCGGTGTAGCCGCCGGCGACCAGGAGCGCGGCCACCGCCACGGCGATGCCGGCCAGGGCGAAGCGGGCTTGGCGGGCCTTGAGTCCGGAGGAGGAGTCCACGCTCAGCTCCCCTTGGACATGGTGTATACCGCCAGGACCAGGGACGACGTGACGCCGATGCCGCCCGCCCCGATCAGGCTCCACAGCACACCCTGCTTACCCCGCGCCGCGAGGGCAGCGCGTTCCGTGTTGTGACCGATGGCGGTCAGCGCCCAGCCGCTCAGGCCCCCGAGCACAGCGAGAGTCAGGCCACCGCCTGCCGTCCACCCGAGGATCGTGCTGACCGGGCTGTTGACCGTTTCGGGGAGCGACGGCGAGAAGGCCGGCACGGGGCCATCGGCCAGAACGTGCAGACCAGGGTCCGCGGCGAGGGTGTGCAGGCTCATCAGGATCTGGCTCATCGGGTGATTCCTCGTCAGACGGAAAGTGCGGGAGCAGAGAGCGGGCGAGTGGCGGGCTGCGGGGCGTCAGGCAGCGGGTCGCCGAAGGCTTCGCGGGCGGCGGCGAGCACGGCGGTGGCCAGCTCTCCGGCCGCATGCCGGGTGCGCGTACGGATCCGGGACGGCTGGGCATGCAGTCCGTTGGCGCGGATGTCCGGGTCGTACGGCAGGTGGATCACGGCCGCCGCACGGACGGAGAGCATGGTGGCGGCTGCCCGGACGACGGCCGGCGGCCGGCCGTCCGCGGTGGCGGCGAGGACGACCACGGTGCGGTGCAGCGGCATGTCCTCGGCGTTCAGCACCATCACGGCCTGCTGCAGGGCCTGGATTCCGGCCGCAGTCGACTGCGCGCACAGCACGGGAACGGAGAACGGGAGGGCGCACCAGGTTCGGGTCAGGCTCGGGGCTCCGGAGCACCGGGACTCGATGAGGTCGTGGGCCGCCGGGTGCGAGGTGTCCGCGAGGAGGGCCTGCCATCCGCCGGCCGCGGCCAGTTGGTACCAGGCGGCGGGCTCGGCCGGCAGATCCAGCGGGGCGGCGTGCCATTCTCGTGCGTCGGTCAGCACGGCCCATGCGCCGTGGGCGGACTGCCGGACCGCTGCGGCGCTGCGGATGTCCTCACGGCGCATGGGCCGGTCCGGCGGAAGGGCGGCAAGGCCCGGCGCCTGCAGCCCGGCTCCAGCGGTCAACGCGGGCCAGGGGGATGCGAGGCGCGGCGATAAGTCCGCGACCAGGGTGTCGGCGGCCCGCGCGAGTTCGTCGGCGAGCAGGTGCGCCACGGTGGAGCGTGCGCTGCCCCCGGCGGCAGCCATGACCGGGACCACCAGGCGCGCCCGCTCCGGCAGGGTCGGCGGGCTCGCTAACGGCGAGCCGTCCCTCTTCCCCATGAATCCCCCGAAACACGTGACACAAGCCATTACTAGTGTGAATTTCACACACCTGTCGACTCAAAGACGGATCGCACCGGCACCCTACACCGGCCATTCCGACCGACTGAGGGATATTCGGCAGCCCTCTCGTGAGCAGGAATGGCATAGTGTCACGATCCGTTGCGGAACCAAAGCGAGATCAAGTACTGGCCACAGTGGCCGAATTGCTCCTTCGTGGACGCAAACAGGATGTTCGTTGGGGGGATTGAATGCGGGCGAAGCGCTGGTTAGGGTTGGCCGCTGCGGGGGCGGTGGCCACCCCTGTGGCTCTCGGGATCGGCGTGGTCATGCTGATCGCAGCGCTCGCGGAGGACGACGACAAGAGCAGCCGCGTCGGCACCTGGCCCACAGCGGGAGCGCTGAAAATCGGCGGCGCCGACGGTGTGCCCGCCCAGTACGCGCCCCTCATCCTGGCAGCGGCCGCAGCCTGTGACCAGGGACTTCCCCCGGCGATCCTCGCCGCACAGCTGTGGGTCGAGTCCAATTTCGATCCCTCCGCCGTCTCGAAAGACCGCGCCGGAAATCCGATCGCCTACGGGATCGCGCAGTTCATCCCGGACACATGGGCGACTCAGGGAGTCGACGGAGACGGAGACGGAGACAAGGACGTCATGGATCCGGTCGACGCCATCCCCGCTCAGGGCCGGATGATGTGCAGCCTGCTGAAGACGGCGAAGAAGCACTCCGAGTTCAGCGGATCACCCATCGAACTGGCACTGGCCGGCTACAACGCCGGCTGGGGCCGCGTCGAACAATTCCGCGGTCTCCCGCCGGCAAGCTTCGCCGAAGGGCAGACCTATGAGTACGTGAAGGCGATCATGGCGCAGTCAGCGCGGTACACGGCGCCCTCCGGCGGGGGCGGCCCCGTCGATCTCCCCGCGGGTTTCGCCCTGCCCCCGGACACCCCGCCGCAGGTCCGCACCGCCGTGGCCTCGGCCCTCGCGCAGAAGGGCGGCTGGTACCAGCTCGGCGGCGACTGCACCGACGCGCTCGGCACCAAGCCGCAGCACTGGTGCGACTGCTCCTCCCTCATGCAGCAGGCGTACAAAGCGGCAGGCATCTCCATCCCGCGCGTCACCTACGATCAGGTGAACCTGCCGATCCACGTCGACCTGGACAACCCGAAACCCGGGGACCTGGTCTTCAATGCGGGGTCGGACGGCTCGGCCGCCAGCCCCGGCCATGTCGGCATGTACATCGGCTCAGGCCTGCTCATCGAGTCGCCTCGTACGGGGGTCCGTACGCGCATCGTCTCGTACGGCAGCTGGCGCAACTCCTCGAACCACATGACCCGGGTGACCGCGGTACGACGGGTGGTGAGCTGGTGAGCGACGACGTCTTCCTGCCGTGGGGCGTGGTCACCCCGGAGTTCTGGACGGTGACCGAGGCCGTCCCCGGCCTGCGCGCTCCCTCGAACGTCCCGGTGGCCGAGCGGATCGCGGAAATCTCCGCCCTGGCCACGGAGGGCGCCCTGAAGAAGGCCACGCTGCTCGCCGGGCAGCTCGACGAGGACCACACCGCCGCTTGCGGCGGGACGGTCACCACAGCCACCGCCGACATCCGTGAGATCCGCGGCTACCTGGCCAGCCTGAGCGGTGATCACCGGGCGGCCGTGGGCTGGTACCTGCACATGGTCCGCCTCCGCGCCGGCCTGCACGGGCCCCATCACCCCGACACCGAGGCAGCCGTACGCCGTACGTACAGCCTCTGGCGGGGAATCGGAAACCCGGTACTCAGCCACCGTCTCGGCCAGGAGCTGCTGACCTCGGTCATCGGCCTCCAGGGGCCGCACAGCGCGGCTGCCGTACGCATCCGCCAGGTACTCGCGAGACCCGCGCTCGAACCTCCTGCCTAGCCGTGCACCCCGAACGGGTGCCCCGGTTTCCACAACCAGGTGGTTGTCCACAGCCTTTCCACGCGCCCCGGCTCCGGGTGGGACGATCACGCAATGCCGACCTCGACACAACGGAAGGAACCTCGATGCCCTCATCCGCCCTGATGGGTCTCTCCGCGCAGCTCGACTCCGACGACACACTCACGGTGCTGGCGGCGGCCTGGGACGTCTTCACTCTGGCCGCACAGCTGTCCAGCGCGATCACCTTCGAAGAAAGCAGCGACGAACTGCAGGCGATGATCGCCACCCAGAAGTGCATCGAAGGCCGCAGCCGACTGCCCCTTCCCACCACCGGCGAACCCGTCCCAGCCCCCGATCCAGCGCCGGGCGCCGCGGGCCTGACCCCGTACGTGCAGCTGCTCAAGCACGTAGGAAGATCGCTCACACACCTGGCCGCGACAGCGGAAGGCAGCGAGGAAGGCAAGCATTCGCTGGTCCTCACGTCGGAGCTGGCCGAGGGCGCCGCTGCGGCACTCGTCGCCGTACGGGGGCATTGAGGTGACGACGTTAGGCGAGCTGTTCGACGCCGCGATCACCCAGCTCCAGGACGCAGCCCGCGAACCGATGCCGGCTGTCGGCCCGGGAGAGCGAGCGGCGTTGGCTGGACACGTCGACACGGTCCTGCAGCAGGTCAGACGGGGCCTGGGCCCCGGGGCCTACACGCCGGTAGCGACGACGGAGGAGCGATTCCTTACATCGGCTGAGAAGGACCTCGCGGGCTGGCTGACGCAGGCTTCGACGTGGCTGGGCCGGGCACAGGGCTACCTGGCTCCGGGAGTTGACGGCGCAGGACGCGCCGGTGCGCGGATCAAGGGTGCCGCCCAGGCCATTGGAACGGTACGTGACACCATCAGCAGTCACCTCGGCCCGGACCGGGCTCCGCTCACGCCGTACGCCTACCTCCTACGGCATCAGAGCGCCTTCGACTACCTCTCCGGTCGTTACGCCGAGGTGACGCGGGCGGCGGGGCAGGTCGTGCACCGGATCGCCCAGAACAGCGAACACCCAGGGGCTGCCGAGGCCTTCGAGGCAGCTCGCGTCTCCCTGGACAAGGCCTCCGTACTCACCCGAGCCGCGACCCGCGAGGCCGGTGCACACTGGGCGGCGTTCCCGCTCGCCCTGCCGGTCCTGCCCGTCCAGGCCACGCCGAGCGATCCCACGAGCGCGGTGACCACGCGCCTCGCGGAGGACAGCGAGCGTCTCTCCCGGGCCGCCTACGCGGCACTGCACGACCGCGACGAACAACGTCTGAGCGGCTCCGACCTCAAGCAGCTGTCCCACTGGACGTCGATGGCACGCCTCTTGGCCGGCCGGATTGCGCTGAAGACTGCTGAAGAACTTCCGGCCGGGGACGTCGCCGGCGCCTTCAAGGACGCCGCCGGTGCCCTACGGGAGTCCTCCCACGCATGGCAAGACGCGGTCGGCAAGTGGCTGGTGGTGGTCGACACCAGCGATCCTCGCGAGCACCCCGCCCTTGCGCCCCCCTCCTACGAGGTGGTCCGCCACGGGCGGGTCGCCCGGATGCCTTCGCCCGACCCGCACCCGGCCACGGTGATCTCACGGACATCAGCCACGCGCCTGGGGCAGCTGCTGTTCGGCGCAGAGTGGACCCCGGATCACGGACCAGGGCCAAGACGATCGGCCGCCGACATCCTCGCGGACGCCGGTGGACCAGGCCCTCTGGCAGCCTCGTTGTACCGGCTGCCCTCAGCCGGATGGCAGATGTCAGCCGCAGCCCCATGGACGATCAAGCGAGCGGGAGCCACTTTGGTGTCCAACGCCCCCGGCCACCGACCAACGGACTGGAACAAGGCGTTTCGCTTCTACCCGGTGCACAGGCGCGAGGTGGAAGCGCTGACGGCGGCCTACTCCGCAGTGATGGCTGCGGAACAGAGAACCGCAGGGACGCTGCTCGCTGCGGCCCGCCGAGCCGGCACCACCGTCCCCCGCGCCGTACTCGATGCTTCCGCACACCAGGCCATCGCCGCCGAACAGCGCTGGGCCCCACCCCACCAAGTCCAGGCACCGCAACGCCCCGTACCGAGAGCGTCGGTCCCACAGGACCTGATGACGGTCCGCCGCCCGGGCCCACGACGTTGATGCCGCTCGGGCATGCTGCGGCGTGAGGCTCTCCTGGTCTGGTGGGCGAGGCCAAGGCCAGGACATGCCGCCCGGGGAATCCAGCGGTATGAGGCGGCATCCCCGCGCGGGTGTGGGGAACAGTTGGCGTCGTAGCTGACGCGGGACCTCACCGCGGGGTCACCCGCAGGTGCGTAGGGACGACGCATGGACGCCCTCCCCCAGCTTCCCGTTTAACCTCGGACTGCGTTGGCTGCCTTATGTGGCGTCCGAGTATGCGAGGTGGATTCCGCAAGAGCGGCACCTGAATAGGTACGCGGTCGGCTGGCCGTCCTTGGACAGGGCGCTGATGTACTTCTCGATCTGAGCCGAGGGCCACGACTCTGCGAGGTCTTCGCGGAGGGCAGTCAGGGCTTCTGGATAGTTGGCGAGGTCTGCGGCGCTGGCAGTTCCGAGGAATGCTGCGCCGTCGCCACAGTGGACCAGCCAGCGTTCCTGCTGCCATCCGGCAAATCCGGGCGTGCGACTGGTGATCTTCAGCAGGCGGTCCACGGGGACGTCATCCACCACGTCAGTGAACTGGGCCTCGAAGCGTTCTGCGGCGCTTCCGTCGGCGATGCACCAGGGACAGAGCTGCCCCCGAAGGTCCTCGACTGCGAACACCGGACCTGTGTAGGCGTAACCGCGTGCCTGACCACAGCATGGGCACGTGGCTTCCGAGCGCACGACAGCACCGGTGGCCACGGGGTCCGGGTGGTAGGGAAAGACGGGAAGTTCTGTCACGGCCGGGGACCGTATCAGTCGACGGTCCGGCCGGACTGGTGGGCCCGGTCGGCATCTGCCGCCCCGCCACGTCTGGGTCTGGTGCCTGTCCCGTCGTGGGTGGGGCGGCTGTAGGCCTCGCCGGTGGCAAGGACTCGGCCCACGCCGTAGCGGGTGGCGGTGCAGCGGTTCTTCGAGCCAGCCGCCCACGCAGTTCAGCTACCCCGGCTGCGGGCATCGCCGCGGGTATGGATCTTGTCGACCTCTAAAATGCAGGCATGCCCCTTCGCCTCCGTCCCTCTGGCGTCTTACTCACCGCGCTCGCCACCCTGCTCGCCATGTCCGTGTCAGGGTGTACCGCTGAGGGAGGGGCCCCAACGACAGCCGGCTCGACGGCTGGGGGCAAAGCCGGGGAAGCAACGCCAGATGCGAAGCCGCGCGCTCCCAAACAGGACGGAAGCCCCGGCGACATCCTGGTCGCCGGGCGCCCCATCACGGGATCGGAGCGGTCCGGCATCCCCAAGGCTCCGTTCAAACGCACCTACACCGACGGTGAGCTGTACGCCGCGGTCACGGGGTACTGGTCCATGGCCTTTGGTTCTTCCGGGCTTGATGCTCTCCTGGCGGACGACATCAAGGCGGGCAAGGATGTGGTGACCACCATCGACCCGGCTGTGCAGCGTGCCGCCTATGACGGACTACGAGGTCAGCGTGGAGCCGCGATCGTCCTCGACGCGGAAACGGGCGACATCCTCGGGCAGGTGAGCACCCCGTCGTACGACCCCGGTTCCTTCAGCGGGAACTCCATGGCCGATCAACGGGCGTGGGTCCAGGTGAAGGACCTCGACGACAGGCCCCTCACCAACCGGGCCCTGCGCCACGTGGACAACCCAGGGTCGGCCATCCACGTCCTGGTTGCGGCCGCAGCCCTGGAGAAGGGCCTCCTTCCGTCGGTGGACACGCCCACCCGGAGCCCGGCCGTCTACGTCGCCCCGAACAGCACCACCCAGTTCTCCGGCGATCCGGCTCACTGCACCGACGCCACCCTCCGTGCTGCCCTGCGGTACGCGTGCGCGAACGTCTTCGCCGGCATCGCTTCCGACCTCGGCGCCGACGCGCTGGCATCGACGGCCCAGACGTTCGGGTTGAACAACGACATGATGGATACGCCGCTGCGTGCCTTCGACAGCACCTGGCCGAAGAAGCCCGAGAATCCCACCCAGCTCGCCCTCATGGCCAACGGCCTGTTCGAGGTGAAGGCGACCCCGGTGCAGATGGCCATGGTGATGGCCCTCCTCGTAAACGGCGGGAGTCGCGTCCATCCCAATCTCGTCACCGGTTCGAAGGCCGCTGTGCCCGCCCAGCGGGTGGTCGCCCAGCGCACTGCGGATCAGCTGCGGTCGGTCCTCGGTGACTCGTTCGGCACGTGGGTGCCTTCCGCATCGGCCGCCTGGGCGTTGTCAGCCACCCGGACCCCGGCTGGCCGGTCGGTGGCCATCGCCGTTTACATCTCCTCGCCCGCCGACTCCACGGCGCAGGCCGGACAGGTCGCGGAACGGATCTCCTCAGCCACTCGAAAGTAGGCTGTGACGCGGTCCGGGTCCAGGCCTGCGTTGGCGAGTTCCAGGGCGTCCCGAAGGATAACCAGTGGCCAGGTCAGCGCTTACACGGTCGTCCTTCTCGACGCGGTCGATCACCGGGATGGCCGGGGTGCGAGGAAGAACCGCACTGCAGGGGGGCGTCCGGGTTCATCACTGTGTGCGTGGCGGCATGGGCAATGAGGGCCTGGAGGCGGGCGCTGAGCCCAAGCCGGTTCCAGTGGAAGATCACATGGTGTCCGAGAACCTGCCGCAGGCCCCGTTCGAGAGACCCGGCTGCTGCAGCCTCGCCGAGGGCACGTCCTGCGGTCTCAAAAGCGCCGAACCACGGCGCGATGGCTTCCAGCGTGCCGTCGGGGGCCAGGAGAGGGGAGGGGTCGGCGTTCATCAGCGTGCGGATACCGTGGCCGAGTTCGGCAAGCTGGATGGTCGTCACGTCCGCCGGAAGGGGCCGCAGGCGAGAAACCTTGTCCCAGACGTCGCCCTGCTCGAACCACTCCAGGCCCGCGGCTCGGAACAGTGCGCAGAGCAAGAGCACGGACAGTTCGCGGCGACCCATGGGCGGCTCGGCATCCTGGATGTGGTCAAGGATGTGGATGCTGTCGGCGTGGAACAGGGCGTGGGCGATGTCCATGGCGTCCGGCCCTCCGAAGGCGGGAACCTCGGGCTCGTAGACGGTCGGCCACCAGCGGATGATCGATCGATGTTCCACGAGGGCGTCGAGGATGCCCGCGAGGACGTGTGGAAGCCGGTCGGTCCTGTGGGGTCCGGGCAGGGCGCGCAGCCGCCACTGGGGGGCCTTGCGGACGAACCACCAGGCGCCGACGAGCCCGGCTCGTTCTGCATCGGCGAGCCTCCGGGCGAGTAGGGCGGCGGCGTCCTCACAGCGGTTCCAGTCGGGGAACTCGACGCGGACCTGGTGCCAGTCGAGGCGAGCGGCCTGCGCAGCCAGAGCGTCCCGTCCGGCGGCCCGGTACAGGGCGACGGCGTCGCCCAGTTCCGCGGGGTCGATGCCCGTGCGAGCGGCGATGTCGGGAACCGGCTGGCCGGTGAGGACGGCGAGGACCGCGTGCTCGGTCTGCTGGGAGGCGGAGGGGGTGTTCATCGGGGCTGGGGTCCTCTCCAGAGAAGGGGGCGGGAAGCAGGCGGCCGGCGGGTATAGGGCTGGAGCACCTGCGCACCGTCTGGGGCCTGGCTAGTCGATGAGGAGGCACGCGTCCCAGTGGGAGGCAGGAGGCCGGTCGTTGAGGGCGGTGGCCTGGGCCAGAGCCTGGCCGGCGGCGCCCTCAAGGAAATCGGGGCTTCCGGAGGCATGCTGGCTGGTGAGGGTGTCGGCAAGACGGCGGGCGTCGGCATCAAGACCGGGTGCGCGGGCGTCTTGGGCGGCCCGCCACACGGTCTGGAACAGGCCGGCCGTACCGTGGCACAGGCCGGAGGCGGTGACATGGACGAGTTGGCTTTCGTCAGCGAGGCAGGCGCCCAGCGCGTGCTCGGCGGCGCGCTGGCGGCCGGTGTCGGCGGTGGCGATGGCGGCGAGCTGGAGGGCGCGGGTGATGCCGGGGGTCCCGTAGCACCAGGATGGCCGGCCCGGGCCCGAGCTGTGCGGCCGTTCGGTGGCGGCTTCCTCGCGGGTGATCGTCTCCGGCCACCACGGGCCACGCTCCCCGTGCTGCTGCCACCGGTCGAGCCAGGTGGTGATGGCGTGGACGGCCTCCCGCTGGCCGTCCACGACCGCGCCCCGGCGCAGGGCTTGGGCGAGGAGGGCGAGGGGGCCGGTGATGCCGTGGGCCATGCCGAAATTCGCGTGTCCGCCGGACGTATAGAGGCGGTGGGGATCGTGGGCGCACCACCAGCCCGGCAGTCTCTCGCCGTCCACGGTCAGTGGGTGGGTCAGGGCGACGAGGTAGGAGAGGACGGCGGCCAGGGCGTCATCGCCGGGGGTGTGGTGGAGCAGGTGCACGCCGATGCCGGCGAGTCCGTGGAGGAGGTCGTACTCGGCGAACGCTGCCGGTTCGCCGCGCCGGATGCGGGCGTGGGCGGCCTGCACCCGGCGGTGTGCGATGGCGGCGGTGGCGGCGTCGAGCTTGTCGCGGGCCGCGCGGTAGCGGTCCTGTCCGTCGGCTCCGGCCGCGTGCAGGACGAACGCCAGGGCCGGGGCCCCGTAGGTGAGGCATGCGGAGTCGGTTGCGGTCACCTCCGACCGGGTCGCGGCCGCCAGCCACGCCCTCGCGGGGTCCCAGCCTCCGGCGCCGCTGAGGGCCTGCTCGATGTGCCACAGCGCCACTCCGGCCGGGCCCTTGGCCAACGACTGGGCCAGCGCCGTGCCCTGCCCTTCGTCGGGGGCGTGCAGGTGGCGGTATCGGGCCTGGAGAGCGGTTGCCGTGTTCACGGGCGGCGCTTCCGACGGTGGGTGTGCCCGAGGGCGACGGCGCGGGCGAGACGGTGGGTGGTCCGCTCAGCTTCGGAACCAGCGCCGACGGCACGCAGGTGGTGGAGCTGGAGCAGCGCGCGCAGCACGGTCGCCGGGTCGTGCTCGGCGGCCAAGGCGTGCCGGTAGGCGGTGAGCGCTTTGGCGCGGGCCGCCCACGCGGCCGTGACAGGATGCCCGTCCGGCTGGCGGCGCCAGGCGGCATCGGCCGCTGCGAGGGCCTGCGCCTGCCGGGAGAGCCCGGCGTCCAATGGTCCGCGTTCGCGCGGCAGGTGCGCGGCCAGCCAGGACCATCCGTCACCAGGGGTGGGCGCGAAGGCGGTGGCGAGGTCGGCGAGGGAGACGGCGGTGAGCGCTTCGACCGGGGTTCCGGTGCGCACTGCGTACGCGATCTGGGCGAGGGCGGCGGCGCTGTCGGCCGCGAACACCAGCTCGGCGGCTGCACGGGCCGGACCGTGGCCAAACCGGGCGTTCTGTGGCTGGTGGGTGGTCAGGTCCAGGCCGGAAGCGAGCTGTTGGCGACGCAGCTCGTCGGCCCAGGCGCCGAGTCGTTCGGTGGCGTGCCCGTAAGCGGCCTGGTCGGGGAGCCGCAGGACGAGCGTGAGGTGTGAGGCGTGGTCGCGGTGGCGAGTGAACCACCACGGTGGGGCAACCTGCCATCCGGCCAGCAGCCGGGGCAGGTGCTCGGTGAGGATCTCGTCCTGCCGGTCACGGTGCCCGTACAGACGAGCGCGCACCGTACGGGAGGCCCCAGGTAACTCTGCCACTGGCATCAGGACAGGGAGCGCGACCCGCCGGGCAGCGGTGGCAGCCGTGCTGTGCAGGACGGTGAGGAACTCGTGGGCGCGACCCATGAACCCGCCCGCGGAAGGTGACATGGAGCCTGCGGCCGGCGAAGGCGCTTCGCGCACTTCCACCTCCCGGGCCTTGTTGAGCCGGGCCCGCAGCAGTTCCCGGTGCAACGGCACGTTCAGATCCAATGGCAGCCGCATCTCCGTCTCCACGAGAACGACGCGGGCCGGCAGCTTCTGCCGGGTGCGCCAATGGTCGAACGCCTCCTCCCACACGAGCCGCTCGGCGGACGGGCCGGGCAGTTGGGCGGCGACCAGGAGCCAGCGGGCCGGGGCGAGGACAGTCCGGCCGTGCCGCAGGCGGGGCAGGTAGGGGAGCCGGGCGGCGGCGCCCCATTCGGGAAGCCGCCATACAGTACGGCGGGCTCCGGAAACTTCGGCGAGGAACCGCACCAGCGGAGGCGTCAGTACGCGGGGTTCCAGCGCGTGCAGGACCCGAGGCTCGACCAGCTGGCCGGTGGAGGCCCGGATGAGGTAGAGGTGTTCGGGGTCGCAGGTGACGGCGAGGTCGTTCAACGCGATGCTGCCCGGCCCCTTTTCAGGCCAGCCGAGCGCGATGGCGTGCTTCAGCAGGCGGGGAACACGGGTGACGTTGGTGCTGCGGCGTCTGCGGGGCGGGAAGACCAGCTGCGCGGGCAGCGGCCCGGGCGGCCCGGCGAGGGCGGCGGTCAGCCGGTCGGCGTCAGAGCCGGGCAGGAGGTCGACGAACCGTCCAGCCATGGAGGAGGCGGGACGGGCCGCGGAGGTCAGCCACACCTCAAAACGGCCCCGCCGTACGTCATCCGCGGTGTCTGCTTGGAGCTGGAAAGCGACCTCGACACACGGCGGCGGGACCAGCTCGGCCGCGTCCACCACGGCCAGTTCGGCGATGAGCTCCTCGGTGAGGACCACCTCCCGGGCCCCGTCGAGGGCGGCTTGTTGGGCGAGGGCCAGGAACGCTTCGTCACGGGCGGACAGCGTTCGGGCCGGGGCCGGGCGGTCGGCGCCGAGGTAACCAGCCGGCCAGCCGAGCCCGGCGTCGCCGACCAGCTCGGTCACCGGCACGGCTGCGCCGTCCCCGTACGTCTGCAAGAAGCACTGGTGGTAGTCCGTCCACGCCGGAGGACCCGAGGGGTACGGCGAGAGTCGTACAAGGGCGGACGCTGCGCTCGCGACCTCGGACAGGACTGCCTCGGGGACGGTGATGTTCGCGTCGAGGGCGGTGTCCGGCCAGGACGACGAAGGACTTCCGACCGTCTGTCCCGCGAGGGTGGGCACCGGATCGGCAGCGGCAGGAGCGGTCACCGCGTTAAGGACTCCGACGGGGTCAGTGGCGGTGGCCGCCTCGTCCAGAGCCGACAGCAGCACGCCGTGCTCCAGCAGCTGCGCCAGGAGCCGGCGCACGGTGGCGCTGTCGACGTGGGGGAAGTCGGCAGAGACGGCTTTGACCACGTCGGCGAACACGGCAGGGGTCGAGGCGGCGGCGAGCGCGGAGCGCACGGGGCCGGTAGCTGCCACGGACACCTCTAGCGGAGCCAGCCCCTTGGCGGGCGTACGGCCGGGCGCGACGATCCGCCCGCCCCGGGTGACGGCTGCTGGATTCGCCGCGACGGGCAGCCACTCCAGGCTCTCGGGGTTGGCGGTGAGCTGGTCGGCGACCGCCCCCAGCCAGGTGGCGTCCGGGCGCAGTACGGTGCGGTGTCCGCCGCCCCACTGGGCGCCGGGCTGCGGGCCGGTGCGCGCGGGTGCTACGCCGGCGAAGTGTCCGAAGGGGGTCGCTCGGCCCTGCCAGCGCAGCAGGTAGGCGGCGGTGGAGTGCACAAGCCGCCGGACCTCCTTTACCCCTGGCGAGTCGGCGGTCAGCATGGCGACGCTCTGCGTGGCCAGGACGAGGCTCGCGGCTTCGAGCGCCTGGCGGGCCTGCGGATTTTCCCAGACGGCTGCCAGCCAGGTCCGCCCGCGCTCGGCGGCTCCGGGCCCGCAGAGGTCTACTTCCGCTTCCGGGACGCCTGTCCCGGGATAGGTGGTGGCTCGCACCAACAAAGCTCGCGTGGGTCGGTACAGCCGCGCTCCGCCCGCCATGTCCTGTGCCTCCTCGATGTCGTCGTGGTGCCGCCGGACACACCGTCGTGTGCCCGGCGTCGGGTGGTGGGAGGTGAGGTGGAGCACCGCGGCCGGCACTGGTGCTCTACCTCACCTCGCGGCGGCCCCGGTCAGGCAGCGTCGCCGCTGAGAGAGACGCAGGCGGTGGCGCCGTTGGCGCAGGTGCTGCCGCAGCCGTCGCCGGTGTCCTGCAGGAGGCTTGCGATGGGCGCTCCCGCCTCGACCACCCGCACGTCGAGGTCGAACTCGCTGGCGCAGGTCGTGGCCTGCTGAATCTGGTGTGCCATGATCACTTCCCCTTCTCGGTGATGGTGCTCTTGCTGACCTGGCCCTCCTGGGGCCAGGAGATGACGATGCGGCGGTGCCGCTTGGTGATGACCCGCCCGGGGGGCAGGTCGGCCTCGGGGGTGCCGGCCGGGTAGACGTAGATGACCGGCTCGTCCTGCCGGTGATCGCGATCCCACGTTTGGAGCTCCTCGGCGAGGGCGTCGGCCACCTCTGCCGCATTCGGCCCGTAGCCGTGGACGCCGAACTCGGCGCCGTCCCCGGTCCGGCGGATGGCCAGGTAGGCGAGGGAGTCGCCGTCGAGGAGGGTGATGTTCGCCCGCTTGTTCTGCGGGGCGACGAGGCCGGTGTCCATCTCGGTGTCCACGGACATCAGGCAGAATCCGTCGAGGGCCGAAGCCAGCCACATCTGCATGCCCTTGATGGGCTCGCCCGGCGCGACGGTGACCCCCGTCCATTTCTCCACCCGGTCGGTGTCGAACACGCCGTTCAGGGCGTCGGGGTCGGCCGGCCATCCCTCATCGAAGCGGAGCCCGATCTCCTTGCCCCGGATCAGCAGCAGGCGCTCGATGTGCTCGCCCTCGCCCTGCATGGTGACGAATCCGCAGACCTCGGCGGACCGGGAAACGAGGCGGTCGCCGTCGCGGTCGAAGCTGATCGAGCGGGTCAGGCCGCGCGTGCGCAGCGGCACGACCAGCCGGCCGTCCTCTGCAAGCTGATCCGTCCATGCAGGGGGGATGTCCCAGGCCCCGACGGTCACGATCAGCCGGTCCAGAGTGCCGGCGTCGGGGAGGCCGTGCTCGGCGTCCGCGAGGACGACCCGAACCCCCTCGTACCCGTTCGCGTCCAGCAGCCGTCGGGCGCGGTCGGTAACGTCACGGTCGATGTCGATGGTGACGACCGAGCCGTCCGGTCCTGCCACCTCCGCCATCAGAGCCGCGTTGTAGCCACCGGAGCCGACCTCACCGAGCCGCATTCCCGCCTGGATCTCAGCCTGCTCCAGCATCAATGCCTGGACGTCGGGGGCCGAGACGGAGCTGACGTCGATGCCGTGCTCGTTCTTCTTCGTGGCCACGGCATCGTGGGCGGCGTACGCCTGGACGAGCGTTGCCTCCGGGGCGAAAGCATGACGGGGAACGGTCCGGAAAGCGGCCTCGACCGCCTTGCTGCGGATGGTGCCCGCCCTGACGAGCTGGTCCACCATTGCGGTACGCAGCGCCTCGGGGGAGGCAGTTGCACCATGGGTCATTCGGCTACCTGTCTTCTTGTCGTGGTGGAGTGGTTGGAAGCCCCCGCCCGCCAGCCCCTCAGCGGGTCGTGGGCCGGGACACCGCACGTGGAGAACTGCGGTGGGGGTGGGACGGTGTGCGGCGACGCCAGCAGGCCGCCGTCCCGGCGCCCGGGTACGCGCCGCAAGGCGCGACAGCCCCTGATGACTGGCGCAAACCCCCTCGGTGATGTGGCTCAGTAGCCTGTCGGGCCGGTAAGCGCCAGGGCTGTGAACTCGCTCGACCAGTCCAGATCCCAGCGTTCTGTGTGCAGCCACCCCTTCCGCAGCTGTTCGATCAGCTCGTTCGGGTAGCCGCGGAAGTAGCCATCGGGCTGCTTTTCCCATACCTGCACCACCACGTAGACGACGCCCGTCCGGGGCCTGACCCAGCGTCGGGCGTCCGTCATGAAGCGGTGCACATCGAGGTACGGCAGCACCAGCCGGCAGGCCAATACGTCCACGCCGCCCGGCACCAGTGCCTGAGGTGCGTTGCCCGTCAGGAAGTCGTGAACTTCGAAAGACAGCCGCTTCTCGCCGGACCAGGTCTGGCGGGCGCGCTCTACCGCAACCGGCGACCAGTCGTAGCCAGTCGTGCAGAGGCCCTCGCGGGCGAGTGCCGTTGCCAGCACCCCCCAGCCGCTGCCCACGTCTACAGCCGTATTCATCCCCGCCCCGAGGACGTGCCGCTGGATGCCATCGAGCTCGTACATGGTCAAGGGCAGGTGTTCCTGCGGATGCGATGCCGAGTAGAAGCGGTCCCAGGCGGTGCGCTTGCGCAGGGCGTCGATCGGGTCAGCCGGCACGGGGGAGGACGAGCCAAGCGAGTTCGACAGGGTCGGCAGCCTGCTCACTCTGTGCCGCCCTGGCAAGTCGGGCGGGCCTCACCGGCGCCAATCGCCGAAAGGTACTCGTTGCCGGCATCGACAAAAAGGTCCTTGGAGGTTTCCAGTTCTTCCAGGACCCGCCTTCCCCGTAACTCCTGCTGCGGCGTGCACACGGGCAGCCGGCCCGGTTCCTCCGCCCTTGTGTGCTCCATGGTCATCGTCCCCTCTCTCCCTCGCGTACCAGTACGCGACCATCAGTCCGAACACGATCAGCACGGTCAACGCCTGCAAGATCCACTGTCGCCAGCCCAACCGGAACCACCGATCCGCCCACCGTGGCCTGTCCATCCAGCCCCGTCTCGAAATGGGCGCGGCCCATGACCTTCTCCCGACCGCCGGCCGCGCAAAACCACAGCGGCCGGTTCGGCGGGCTCGGATCGTGCAAGGCGAGGGTGCGTCCGCTCGCCCCGCGCTTCCGGCACGGCAGGGAGGGGGGTGCTCATGTCCTGGCTCCTGTCCGACGGGGACGCAGCGGGCCGCAGCGCGGCGCGAGGAAGGGCCTGCGACCCGCTGCTGGGGGGACGTCCGCCCCAGTGGGGACGGCCTGGTGTTCAGTCAACCGGCAGCCACGGATAGTGAGTACGGTTGGAGCGGGACTGGACCGTGAAAGCCGTGAAAGTTCGGGGGACGACAATGACGGCACGCACACCGAACACAGCCTTAGCGGCCCTCTTCGACGAAACCGGTTGGTCGCGGGGGCAGTTCATCCGGGCCATCGACCGCGTGGGCGCCGAGGTGGGCATCTCCTTCGGCTACGACGAGACAGCCATTCCAAAGTGGCTCGGCGGGACGTTGCCGCGTAAGACGGTCCGGCCGCTGATCCTCGAAGCGCTGTCACGGAAGCTGGGCAGGCCCGTCACCGCCTGCACGGCCGGTTTCGCCGAATCGCCCGAGCTTTCGGATCAGTCGCCGGATACCGTGGCTGGACTGGTCGATCTCGGGAGCGCAGACATGGACCCTTCACGAAGGAGTGTTCTCCGCGCGGGACTGTTCTCGGCTGCTGCGATTATCCCGGGCTGGCCGGACGTACAAGGCAGGCTTGAGCGGATCCAGGCCGACCCCCACACCCGGATCGGGATGGCGGACGTTGACACGATCATCGCGATGACCGAGCACATAAGCGATATGGACGACAAATTCGGGGGCCGAATGGCAAGGCCCGTGGCTGCCGCGTTCCTCGTGAACACCATCGTTCCGGCACTCAAGGCCACCGCCTCCGACAGCGCAAAGAACGCGCTGCGCTCGGCCGCCGCCGATCACTGCTACCTCACGGGCTACATGGCGATGGACGAGCGCCAGGACGGCCTCGCCCAGCAGTACTACATGAAGGCCCTCGAACTGGCCGGAGCCGCAGGTGACCACCTCACGTACTGCACCACGTTGCGCGGGATGAGCGTTCAGGCCGTAGACCTCGGTCACGGTCCCCTCGCGCTACGCCTGGCCGACGCCGCCGCTTCCGCCTCCCCGCAGGCCGGGCCGAGGATGCTCGCCTTCCTCACCGGACAGCAAGCCCACGCCGCCGCCCAGACCCGGGACCGCACCGGCGCCCTCATGCGGATCAAGGAAGCGGAGACCGCGATGGAGAAGGCGGAGTCGAGGGCGAAGGCCTTCGGCTCATACGACCCTTCGGCGCTGAACTACCACATCGGACAAGTCCGGTACGAGCTGGGCGACGTCGCCGGGTCGATCGATTCCATGGAGCTGGCGGATCGGTTGAGGGAGCCCGTCTACCGCCGGACCCGTGTGCGGTACAACGCGATGATCGCAGAACGGAAGCTGGAAATCGGGCGACTGGAAGAGGCGTGCCGTGACTGGCACCGAGTCCTGGACGACTACCCGCTCGTACAGTCCGGACGGTGCGACGACCGGGTGAGGACCATGCTCTCCTCCCTCCGCCCGCACCTCGGCAATGCCCACGCCAGGGAGGTGTACGAGCGGGGCCGCCCGCTGCTGCGGTCAGCCTGACCCGGGAACGACGAGACCCCCGCCGACCAGCGGGGTGCCGGTGCCTTGTGCCGGCCTGACGCGACCAGGAGCCGTGTGTCATTGCCGGACGGGCTCGCGGCAATCCGTTCGCGTGGCGTCTCCCCGGCCACCTACGGTCTGCAACACGCCAGCCAGACCGGTATGCAGGTAGGAGACCAGGTCCGGGAACACGACCCCATCGAGGCCGGACGACCCGCCTGCACCCCCGGCCGGGACGGCGCGGCATGCGCGATAGTCATGTAGGCGGGCCGATGCTGTGGCCCCTGCCGAGGGCACGGCTCAGCCGGACGCCGCTGACAGGAGCCACGGGAGCACATCCCAGACGACGCCGTTGATCTCCTGGGCGCCCTGAGCTCCGCCGGTGATATCGACCGTCGGCAGCCGCCGGTCGAAGCCGTGCGAGGCTGCGAGTTTCCCCGTATGGGCGGGGCGGGGGCGAACCCCTCGGGCCCCGGCCAGGGCCGGCCGTTCGCGGGTGAGCTGGTGAGTGGGGACAACTTCGGTCCCTGGGGGGTGGTGACGCCCGCTTTCTGGAAGGTCTCGGCTGAGCCTCCGGCTCCGGTTCCCGTGAGGCGGAGGTGGCTGAACGGATCGCCACGATCGCCACCTTCGCTGCAGAAGGAGACCTCGACAAGGCCGTGCTGCTGGCCGAGCAGCTCGATGCGGACTACACGGGCCGTCGACGGCCACACGGTCACCCCGGCCCTTGCCGACATCCGGGAAGTCCGCGGCTACCTGGCCAGTTTGCGCGGGAACCAACAGTCAGCCGTGGGCTGCTACCTGCACATGGTCCGCCTCCGCGCTGGCCGCCCTCATCCATCTCCAGCATGCGCGGGTCCGACGGCTCGGCGTCCAGCCCCTGGCCACGTGGGTATGTGCGCGACACCATTGGCAGCCACCTCGGGCAGCTGGGGACGGGCCGCCGCCCGGGCCAACGGCGCTGACACCACACCGTCGGCACTTGCCTCGTGGGCTGGGTCATCCCCGCGCGCGTGGGGAGCAGCCCGCAGGGCAGCGCTGGGGGCAATACAGCGTTGGGGCATCCCCGCGCGTGCGGGGAGTAGATCGCCATCGCGTCGTCGCCGCGATCAAGACCGGGTCATTCCCGCGTGTGCGGGGAGCAGGCATGGTGCCGTGGTCCGGGTAGAGCGCCCATGGGGTCATCCCCGCGTGTGGGGGAGCAGCTTGTGCCGTCCGTCCTGGAGGTGGTCGTAGAAGTCTGGGTCATCCCCGCGTGTGCGGGGAGCAGACCGTGGTCGTCCCTGAGCCGGCCTGCCCCTTGGGGTCATCCCCGCGTGTGCGGGGAGCAGTGGTGGCTCGACACCCACCCGCCCGGCAGCGCGGGGTCATCCCCGCGTGTGCGGGGAGCAGTCCATGGCCTCGTGCACGGCCTGGGTGTAGCGGGGGTCATCCCCGCGTGTGCGGGGAGCAGGTGTACCGGTCCACGGCCACGGGCACCGAGACGGGGTCATCCCCGCGTGTGCGGGGAGCAGGGGCAGCGGCCTGTACAGGACGGACATCGATCGGGGTCATCCCCGCGTGTGCGGGGAGCAGGCTTGCTGACCTGCCACTCTAGGGGACGACGGAAGCGTTTCTGAGTACTTGCCCAGAGAACGGCATTCCAGAGAAATAATCACAATTCAAACACGGGCATGAGCCGGCGCGACCTCGCAGCGGGCTGCCGGAGGCGGCAAGCGGTCATCACCGATCTCACGGGTGGTAGGGCCGTCTCAGTGCTGCGAGCTGCCTGGACCTGCACCACCGAAAGCCAGCCCAGGCGGCGGGTCAGACGGACGAGGTCGGTCAGCGGTCGCCCCAGCCACGTCCGGTATCAGCCACGCCACTTGCCCTCAACAGCGAGACGGGCTGCACACGCCCACGGTGTCCAGCCACCCCGGCGGGGCACCGCAAGCCCGCCAGGGCTGAGGAGCTACCGACCCGGCGCGCCGTCCACCCATCAGTGCGTGCCGTCCCGCGGGCTCACTACCGGCCAAGGCCTCCGCCGCCGCGGGATGGGCCCGCCCAGGGCGGGGTGCGCGGGGTCGGCGTGGTCGCCCGGTCGGCAAGGTCGGAGACTACCCGCTGACGAGCGGCTGCCGCCCGCCCCGCGTCCTCGGCTGCATTCGCGTGCGGGGTGAGCCCGGCACGCGTCATGGCCTCTTCGCGCAGCCCCGCGGCTTCCACTGTTCGCTTGGCTTCGATACCTCGCTCGGTACGGACAGAGCGCGCCAGCTCAGCGCACCGGTCGGTATCGGCCTGCTCCAGCCGGGCCAGGGTGGCGGGCAGTCCGGCCCGGAGGTCGGCGATGGTCTGGGCGACGGCTGCGGCAGTTACTCCCCGGCCTGCCAGGTGGGCCTGCTGCTCCCTGGCCTGCTCACGCAGCTGCTTGGCCTCGCCCTGCAGGAGCGTCCTCTTCTGGGTCAGTGCCTGGATCTCGACGGTGCGCTCGGCGATGCGCCCGGCCAGGGCGTCGGCCGCCTCCAGCAGGCCGGAGCGCTGGAAGGTGAGCGCGCTCCGCCTGAGAGCGGCCCGGGTACGGGCCTTGGCTTCCAGCGTGGCCTCCGTCCCGTTGGTCTCGTACAGCGCCGCCATGCGCTCCTCAAGGACGGCAGCCTGTTCTTCGGCCTGGCCGGCACGCAGCAGCCGCTCCTCGACGAGGTCGAGCCTCTCAACGAGCCGTCTGTACACCGCGCGTCCCGGTGCCCGGTCCGTGCCGAGGACTGCCGCGAGGTCGGCTGCCTGTTCCTCGTAACGGGTGGCTCGGTCAGCCGCCTGCCGAGCAGCCTGCTCGGCGGCCTCGGCATACCGGAGCAGGTTGCCCGTGACGACGTGCCCGTACGGGCGCTCGGTCCAGGGTGGGACAGCGGAAACCCCGCCCGTGGCTCCCGGCGTCCGAAGCCCCTCAAGCTGATTGCCGGCGGCAGGCAGCCTCTGGGGCCGGGCGAGTTCGTCGGTGACCATGAAATCGTCCGAGTCCGTCGCCAGCAGCCGGCCGTACGCAGCGACCGCGCGTTCCACGCGTTCAGCCTCGGAACGGGCCCGCCCGAGCCTGGCTCGGGTCGGGTAGTCCTCTAGCTCGTCGAGCGGCAGGTAAAGGCGGCTCTCCTCGCGGGCCCGGGAGAGGGCCGTGTGAACGCTGTGTGAGTCGGCGTGGAGCCCGTAGGCAAGGGTGACTTCAGTCGTCAGACCCTGAGCGGAGGCGATCGTCATCGCGTACGCGTGCGTGAGGCGGCCCGCGGCGATGTCGCGGGGACCCATCCACGCTTCGTGAAGCGCGAACCCTCCCGAAGGCCGGCGCCGGCGCCCCTGTACGAGCACACCGTGGTCCTCGCGTACGTCCAGAACGACTCCCCGGAAGCCGTAGAGGGCGTCGACGCCGCCGCCGCGGTGAGTGCGGTAGTCGTTGCGGTGGACGTGGACGAGGTCACCAGGCGCGAAGGACCGCCTCTCTCCGCCCGCCACCGCGTACGTACGTCCCCGCGCCAGCTCGTCGGCCGCCACGAGAGCGGCGCGCGCTCCCTCGTTCAGGGCTGCAACGTCCGCGCGCCGGGCGGCGAGCATCAGCAGGCCGCCGAGCTGACCGTGCGGGTCGCCTTCCCACCGGGCGCGGACGGTGTTCCAGGCGCCGAGCAGGGCGGTGAGGGCGTCAGTGGCGGTGTCCGCGGCGTGGACGCGGCCGTGGCGGGCGAACGCAGCCAGAGCGGTGGTGCGGCCGCCGTCGCTCCAGTCCTGGAGGGCGGCACGCTCGACGACGTCGCGCTGGCGCCGGTTTTCGGTGAGCTGCGGACCGCCCACAACCTCGTGGATGCGGACGAACGCCCCACCGGCCCTTCCCGCGCGCCCCTGCAGCAGGTCGCCGACCGCCACCACCTTCGTGCCGGTCGAGGCGGCATGCTCCAGGAGCACCGCCAGTGCCCGGTCATCGACCATCGAGGCCTCGTCGATGACGAGGACCCCCACTCCCTGCAGACCACGCCCCTCACCGATATCGCGGGTCCAGGCGGCGACCGTGCCGGACGCACCCCCGGTGACGGCCGCCAGGTTCGCGGCGCCGGTGGCAGCGACCGATGCTCCGGCGACGCGCAGGCCCGCGGCCTCCCACGCGGCGCGGGCCGCCTCCAGCAGGACGGTCTTACCCGCTCCCGGAACTCCGACCACCGCGTCGACGGCGTGCCCGGCGGTCAACAGCCGCATGACCACGGCGCGCTGCTCGGCGCTGAAGACGAAGGGGCGCTCGGCGGTGGAGTTCGCGACCTCGACGGCGGCTACGGCCATCTCCGCGGCCTCGGCGGTGACCCGGGCCAGGCCGCGCGCGAAGCCGGCTGTGGTGCATGCGGTGACGGCCCGCTCGGCGGCCATGATCGCACCGTGGGTGTAACGCTGCCGGTGGGTGCGGTGTCCCCGCCGGGAGTCTGTCACCCGTACGGCGTGCCCGCGCACGGCCAACACCTCGTCCGTCAACGCCGCCAACTCCGCCGCCGACCGAAGGCGCGGCAGAGTCTGCGCGACGGCCGCCATGACGTGTACGTGGGAGACGGCCCTTCGCCCTACGGCCAGCCCGCGCTCGACGTCCCAGATCTGCGCGGCGATCTCCTCCGGCCCCGGCATCCGCGGACCGCCGCCCACAGAGGCGTACGGGTCCGGCGCGGGTCCGCCCCAGGCGGGCAGCGCGGCCGCCACCATCACGTCAACCGCCCCCGCGCCTCCAAGTAACGCTGCGGCGCGAACCCGCCAACCCTCCCGCGGGGCACCAGGCGCCGTCTCCTCCTTGCTCTCCGCCGTCGCCCGCGCCGCGGCCTTCTGCTGCTCCCGAGATGCTCCCTCTCCTGCCACCGCCACGACCTGACGGTGCCGGCGGGAGAACGCGGTGCACAGCTCCTCGCCGACACCGGCGAGCTCCCAGGCACCGGTGCGCGCGGAACGCACGAAGCGGGCCCCGTAGCGTTCGATGAGGCGGGCGCGCAGCCGGCCCTCGGCGACCTCGTTGGTGAGGTGCGCGTAGCGGTGGAGGTCTTCCGCGCCTGAGGCGATCGTGCGCCACGCGCCGTCGGCGCACCGGGCCATGTGCGCGATGTTGACGTGGACGTGCAGGTGCGGGTCGCCGGGCGAGCCGTCGACGGGCCGCGCGGAACGGTGAAGGGTGGTCCATCCGATCAGGCCCGATGTCGTGATCCGCTGGGCCTGGGCACCGTCACCATGGTGGCCGGTCATGCCGTACGCGGTCCACTCCTCCAGCGCGGCGGCCGCCTCGCCGACCGAGGCGAGCCAGTCCTCCTCCATGGCGGCAGCAAGCTCGGGGCCTGCGAGCCCGTACACGGCGGAGACGGACTTCGGCAGGTCGAGGGTGATGTCCACGCCGCGCAGGCCGACTTCGATGTGGTGGTGCATAAACCGGCGGGCCTCAGCGACGGTGCTCTCCCCGTACAGCCCGGCTAAGGAGAGGCCGGCGGCCGCGGCAAGGCGCTCGGCGTCAGCCACTGGAATCAGATGCCGCTCGCCATCGCGGCGCAGCCCGCGCTCGGCCCGCTCGAACCGCTTCGCCAACGCAGGCCTGCCCAGGTAGGCGGGCCCCGACATCCCGGCCGCGGCCGCTTCCGCGTTCACCGCGTCGAGCAGCACTCGGGCGACGACCTTGCCCCGCGGATCGAGCTCCTGCTTCCGAACGACGAGCCGCGCTCCGGTGCGCCAGTCACGCCCGTCCATCACGGCATGCGCGATGTCCGGGTCGACCGGGTCCTCGAAAGCGAGCCCTACCTCGGCGAGGCCACTGCCGATCCACCGCAGCGTGCTCTGCCCGGCAAGCCGCTGCTCGACCTGGGCATCTTCAACGCGGTCACACCCGCAGTCCTCGGCGAGGCGGTAGTCGACCTGTGCGCGGGCGTAGATGGGCGTCGCATACCCCACGACTCCACCCCCGCCCCGGCATCCGTCCAGCTAGATATCCTTGATCGCAGATCGACGATACCTGGGTGCTCCCACATCTTTTCTCGATTCCGACAACTAATGCCCTGCCGCCCCAGCGGCTCGATTCGCCGTTGGCCGGGCGCCCGTACGACCTGCGGCACGCGTGCATCACGGGGTGGCTGAACGCCGGGGTGCCCATCGCTGAGGTGGCCCGCCGCGTCGGAAACACGCCGGAGGTCATCAACCGCCGCTACCACGGATGCATCGACGGCCATGAGGAAGCCGCCAACGCGAAGATTGCGAAGTCGCTGGAGGACGAGGGCGACGCGGCATAGTGACGCGGTGCGCTAGAGATGCAGCTAGGAAGCCTGAACGGCCGGGTTTACGTGTGCTCGTGCGCCGATGACGGGTGACGGCCCGTGGGCCCACACCCCCTGTAAGGGAGTGTGAGCGCCTCTTTGTGGTTCGCTCAGAAACTGAAGGTGCCTCTTCGGGTCTGATTCTGCCGCTGAGCCCCCATGAGGCAACGATCGAAGCAGCATGAGCCGCTTCGGAATGCAAACGGGAGCGTCCTGCGAGACAATGACTTAACTGAGCCCGTGCTCTAAGCGAAGACCCGTCGTCGAAGGCTGGCCTTCTAGCCCTAATCGCTGGGATGTCGTCGTCATCGGGATTTGCCGTGGTGGCCGCATATATGGCAAAGGGTGAGGCCCAAACGGCCACCATGTCGGGTGTGCTCAGTCCGCTGACCGCTATCACGGCATCCTTACTTCAGTATCAGGACTGCCTCAGATGACGCCGCAAAGAAGAACAAGACCCGGGCCCCACGCTTAAAGATAATCGCCCGAATCCGGGATGACGTTGAAAACCTTGACTCACAACTCATGTTGTAATGCGGAACTCTTCGATGACTACGATCGCATGAAAGCCGGGAGAGGGGCGGATTATGCGCCGCAGACTCGTCTATAGAGCCGCCTCAAGGAATATTGCGGCGGTCGCCCTCGCTGCTGGGCTCGCAGGCGGTCTGGCCATTGCTGCACCAAGTGCTGCCACCGCAACGTCTACAGCGACGGCCGATAGTCTCACGAGCGCACCGGCCATATGTTTTATCGGGTTCCCCGACCTCAACGACGTCACCATCGTCAACGACCTGGAGCCGCTTTCTACTAACTTCCGGTTTGCTTCGGTCCAGCGTCGCAGTCATGCTGACGCGAGCGCCGGTGGTACGCAGCACATTTCTGGAAGGGTTACGGATGAGCATCATGGTGCGCCGCAAACACCCGGTAGGCAAGGAATTGTACAGGGGACGGTCTCCGGCACTGGGGTTAACTTTGCAATCACAGGCACGCCGATGAAGGGTAGTGCCTATGTGTACTCGGGCAGCCTGGATAGGAACAATTTTCTCAGCGGCACCGCTTATGACAGGTGGAACCCGGATCGCAAGTGGAGCTGGCATGTGCTGACGCCTGTAGGTTGTACCGGTACCGGTACGTGGAGGCAGCCTCGCGTAGAACGGCCGCATGTGACATAACGGCCTGTGCAGCCGACAGCCTCGCAGTGCTCACCGGGCGACCACTCTCTGGCTGCTCACTCGGCGTCATAAGAGGTCGTTTTCGTCCGAGGTTTCATCCCTGGATGGGGCGTTTGGTGGTCTTCGTCGGGTCGCGTCAGGAGATGGTGTTCTCGCCGGTGAGACGGCGGGCCATGAGGTCGGTCATGGCGAGGTGGATCACGGCTTCGGAGCGGGTGGGCAGGGTTTCGTAGTCGCGGGCCAGGCGGCGGTGGAGCATGAGCCAGCCGCCGTAGGTGCGCTCGACCGCCCACCGTTTCGGGATCGGGGTGAATCCCCTGGTTCCGGGCTTGCGGGCGGTGATTTCCATGTCGATGCCGAGGGTGGCGGCATGTTCGACGAGGTGCTGGCGGTAGCCGCCGTCGACCCATACCTTGCGGATGCCCGGGTGGTCGGCGGCGACCTGGTCCAGGAGGCGGGTGCCGGCGATGGAGTCCTGCACGCTGGCCGCGGTGACCAGCACGGCGAGGAGGAGTCCGAGCGTGTCGGTGACAATGCTCCGCTTCCTGCCGACGATCTTCTTCGCTGCGTCGACGCCCTGGCCGGCGGTGGGAACGCTGGTAGATGTCTTGACGCTCTGTGCGTCGATCACGCAGGCCGACGGCTCGCCGTCTCGTCCCTCCTTCTCCCGCAGCAGCTGCCGGAGAAGACCGTTGAGCTGGGCGAACACGCCCTCGTCCGCCCATTTGGCGAAGTACCCGTAGACCGTGTTCCAGTGCGGGAAGTCGTGTGGGAGGTAGCGCCACTGGACCCCGGTCCGGTCGACGTACAAGATCGCGTCCATGATGTCGCGCAGGTCGTGCTCGGGCGGCCGGCCGAAGTCCAGGGCCCTGCCACGGCGCTCGAAACGCCAGGCCGCAAGGACCGGCTCGATCAACTCCCAGCGGGCATCGGACAGATCACTCGGATACGGATGTCGCGTCGGCATGCTTCCGGCCTACCGCCGCGGACCGAGTGCGCCCAGGCGCACAGCCGCGGCGCCGGAAGCACGCGGGCGCGAAAGCCGGACGTCCTGGGATGTCGCTGGGCGGCGTCGTTCGTGTCGATGCCGCCGTCGACCCAGACGCGGAGGAGTACCTCGGCCTCGGCTGGCTGGAGCCGCGGATCTCGGGGCGGGGGTTCTTCCGCCGGGCGACGGCGTCGGCGACCCACTCGCCCCGAGTAGCGGCAGTGGACCGCGGGGATCGGCATCCAGGTTGCCCCTGACGGGGCGAGCCGCCGTCCGCGGTTTCAAGGTTTCGGCTTGGGCAGCGGGCCTGGCAGGAGTAGTCCTGCGGGTGGGGCTGTTAGGAGGCCGTCGTCGAAGAATGGAGGCCTCGACCAGGTTGCCACGTCTCGCATGTCGACGACACCGCCATCGAACTGTGCTGCATGGAATGTCACCCAGGCACCGGAGAACTTGGCGCCTTTGAAGTTCACCTCGCCGCTGGAGAACTTGACGCCGTAGAAGCTCACCTCGCCGCTGGAGAACTTGACGCCGTAGAAGCTCACCTCGCCGCTGGAGAACTTGACGCCGTGGAAGCTCACCTCGCCGCCGGAGAACGTGGTGCTGCGGAAGTTCACCGCGCCGCCGGAGAACGTGGTGCGGCCGAAGTTCACCTCGCCTGCGGACAACTCGGTGCCGTAAAAGTTCACCACGCTGCCGGAGAACTTGGTGCCGTAGAAGCTCACCTCGCCGCCGGAGAACTCGGCTCCGTAGAAGGAGACCTCGCCGCCGGAGAACTCGGCGCGGCCGAAGTTCACCTCGTCGCCGGAGAACGTGGCTCCGCGGAAGTTCACCTCTCCGCCGGAGAACGTGGCTCCGCGGAAATTCACCGTGCCGCCGGAGAACGTGGCTCCGCGGAAGTTCACCTCTCCGCCGGAGAACGTGGCGCCGTAGAAGCCCACAGCGCCGCCGCAGAACGTGGCGCCGTAGAAGCTCACCGTGCCGCCGGAGAACGTGGCACCGGTGAAACGCACCTTGCCGCCGGAGAAGCTGGCGTTAGAGAAGTCACCGCCATCGAAGACGGCGCCAGTGAAGTCGAGGTCGTATCCGCTCCAGGCCGTCTCGGGTGGGGTGGCGGGTAGGAGGTGGTCACGGATTGTCCGGATGACAGTGAGGCGGACTTCGCGGTTGGCTTGTCCGGTTGGGTCTTCGCCAGCTGGTGTGTCCTCTTCGGGGTCTTGTGGGTAGGGCATGCGCAGGTAGGCACAGAGAACGTCGATGCAGGTTTGTCGGCGTTCGGTCCAATCGTCGGCGAGTCCGGCCATGGCGTGGACGCCGGCGAGGCGGCAGGCTGCCTCGCTGTGGCCGAGGAGTTCGGCCGCGGTGCTGAAGCGTTCGTTGAGCAGGCGAGTCCGCTCGTGTTCCAGGGTTCTTTCAGTGTTCTGGCGGAGGACTCTTGAAGAGCGCCAAGCACCGGCGAACGCTCCTGCGCCAGCGAGCAAGGCACCGGCGAGACCCACGAGGAGCGTCACCCAGACAGGATTCCCAGAGCTGGGGCTCTGGTTCGATGCCAGAGTGACAGAGGGGATCGGGGCGGGGACGGTGCTGAGGTGGTCGAGGAAGCTGGTCAGCATCGTCATGGCGACACGGTAGGGGGGCGCCCCTACACCGGCCGGATGGCGTGCCAGGCCGAAGTTCTGATGACACTCGGATTGGGGACTGCCTTCCCCCCGGGCAGGCCGGGGGCCACGGTCACTCTCCGATGCATGTCTGCCTGCTGTCGCGGATGCGCCGTTCCTCGCCTGTGTCGCCGCCCGCGCGCCACCGTGCGTAGTGCGTACCGCACCAGAGTTTGGTGCGGCGCGGCCAGCCGCAGTCAGGGATCCTGTGAGCGGCAACCTCCCGGGAGAACTGGAGCGCGACAGGTCACCACAGTCGATGTGGCGCAGTTCGACGTCACCAACAATCCGGAAGGTGTACCGGTGGGAGCCGTCGGCCAATTCATCCGCCCCCAAGCCAACTGAGGACTCCGCGCCCGCGGCGATACGCCCCCGGCGAGCGGGGGCAGCGGGCCTGGACGGGTTTCACCGAATCGTGACACGACGCAAGAGGCCGAAGACCGCGGCCACCCGACACCCGGAACCTCAAGCCACTGACACATCTCGTGTCGTCGGCGAGTGACAATCCGATGTCGCCCGACAGTGACAGGAAGGTGGATCTGATCCGTTCAGTGGGACGGCAACGTTCTGCTGTCCCGACTGTCGGCAACAGTGACGAAGCGCACTTGTTCGAGGTTGCGGAGGACGTCTCCAGGCGTCTTGAGGTCTATTGGCATGAGCCTTGCGAAGGCCCGCCGTCCGACGCCTGGCATGGAGCAGTACTCATGCAGCCGGCATGCCCGCGGGTGCGAGGAGCAGAACCCGGCGCAGGCGCCGAGCGCGTCGAAGTTGAGGTCATCCCCGCGGCCGCGGCGAGCAGTTGTCGAGTCCGACCGGATTATGGGCCGTGGTGGGGTCATCCCCGCCGGTGTGGGGAGCAGTTACCGGGCATCGTCGCCCGGGCCACCGGCCAGGGGTCGTCCCCGTGGGTGCGGGGAGCAGCCCAGTGCAGGTTGCGGTGCGTCCTCTGTGGAGGGGTCATCCCCGCGGGCGGGGAGCAGTCCTCGTGTTCCGCCAATCCCTCAGGGCGGGGGACGCGGACGGGGTCATCCCCGCGGGTGCGGGGAGCAGGAGGGCCTGCCCCGTCCGACTAACCCGGCATGGGGTCGTCCCCGCGGGTGCGGGGAGCAGCCTCGGTCGGTGTTCTAGCACCACCGGGGGCCGGGGTCATCCCCGCGGGTGCGGGGAGCAGTACGACTCGTGGGAGTCCGCGGCCGCGGTGTGGGGGTCATCCGGGCGGGTGCGGGGAGCAGGACCTGTCGTGATCCTCCACGAACTCGTCGAGGGGTCATTCCCCGCGGGTGCGGGGAGCAGGACGCGTCCGCCACGGTGCAGACGCGCCGGGTGGGGTCATCCCCGCAGGTGCGGGGAGCAGGCGATGTTGAGCAGCGCCTTCGTCACGTCGTCGGGGTCATCCCCGCGGGTGCGGGGAGCAGTCCGGCAAGACCGAGGGCGCGCTCGACGTGATGGGGTCATCCCCGCGGGTGCGGGGAGCAGTCGACGGTGAACTCGGGGCCCAGTTCGATGTTGGGGTCATCCCCGCGGGTGCGGGGAGCAGGTGGTCTCCTCCTCCTCCGACTTCGTGAACGTGGGGTCATCCCCGCGGGTGCGGGGAGCAGTCTGGGCCAGGGGCTGCCTGACCGGCGGGGGGCGGGGTCATCCCCGCGGGTGCGGGGAGCAGCCGGGCGTACCTGATTCGGGAGTGCGGGGGTGGGGGTCATCCCCGCGGTTGCAGGGAGCAGTGTGGATACTCGACCGAGCCTCTCCGCAGACCGGGGTCATCCCCGCGGGTGCGGGGAGCAGTACACCGAGACGTCCCGCAACGTCGGCGGCGGGGTCCTCCCCGCGGGTGCGGGGAGCAGAAGATGTTCTTGATGTCGTGCATGCCGGTCTCGGGGTCATCCCCGCGGGTGCGGGGAGCAGTTCTCGTCGGTGCCGATGCTGGCCACGGCCGCGGGGTCATCCCCGCGGGTGCGGGGAGCAGTCGGGTGGGGGTGGGTGGCGCGGGCTGATGCTGGGGTCATCCCCGCGGGTGCGGGGAGCAGCCGTCCCCCTGGTATGCACCGCCGGAGTTGGTGGGGTCATCCCCGCGGGTGCGGGGAGCAGAAGTACACCGCGCCCGTGTAGTAGGCGTAGCCGGGGTCATCCCCGCGGGTGCGGGGAGCAGCTCCGCAAGGAAGGCGTGCCGGTCGCCGAAGTGGGGTCATCCCCGCGGGTGCGGGGAGCAGCCGACTCCGGCCTTGGAGCGTCCGGGGAGGGAGGGGTCATCCCCGCGGGTGCGGGGAGCAGGGCCGGAACTTCGGCGCGACCATGCTCCCGGTGGGGTCATCCCCGCGGGTGCGGGGAGCAGTCAGCGTGTTGGCCACCCGAATGGCCGAAATAGGGGTCATCCCCGCGGGTGCGGGGAGCAGTCGATGTCGCCGCTCCACCAATGCGCCTTCTTGGGGTCATCCCCGCGGGTCCGGGGAGCAGGCTTCGTGAGCTGCAGGTTCTTAGCCGACAGGGCTCCTTTTTACTCACTTTCGAGAATTGCGACATAGTTGAGCATTAGCCACTTATCGGCTGCCGAAGCGACGCCGCTTGGCTGCCTTGCTCCAGCCTGATGATGGTGACGGTTGCCGAGTAACGCGGTCGTTAGGGCGGTGAATCAAGGTGATGCCCTCACGGTCGACCGGATGCCACTTGTGGTCGTGCGTCTCGAAAGCAAAGCCCTGTTCGTTGTCAGCGTTGTAGGCAAGGAGGGCTCGTCCGATCCCGGCGTACTGCTTCACCTCTTCCCAAAGCGTCGCCCTGACCCGGGCGGACGGCCCTCCGACGAAGACTCCCGGCGAGATCTCCATGAGCCAGCGGGTCAGGAAGCCTCGGAGACCGACCGGGCACTGGGTCAGGACGATGACCGTCACCAGGTCACCTCGTCGGCGTAGTTCCGGCCAGCGGCTACAGCGGCATCACGGTCCGACTGGAGCATGACCACGTCCTCTCCTCCATCCGGGACGGCGGGCGGCCCGTCAGGGAGGAGCAGCGATTTGATGTCGTTTACGCAGCGGTCAAGCAGGCGGCTCCTGTTGATTGCGTCGCGAAGGGCCCGGCGGGTGCGGGAGCCGACGTCCTGTTCGCCTTCGGCTGCGACGTCGAAGGCGACGGGGATGCCGATCTCCGTCTTGTAGAGGTCGGCGATGTCCAGAACAAAGGACAATTCGTGCCCTGAGTGAACGAAGCCCAGGCCAGTCGAACAGCCGAGCGCAGCGACTACCGCGTGGGCGACGCCGTACATGCACTGGGCGGCCGCGGTGACGGCTTGGTTGGGAGCGTCGCCGGCACTGAAGTCGCCGGGGACGAACTGGCGGCCGCGCCAGGGCACACGAGTGCGCTCGGCTTCGCGGCGGTAGCACTCCTTCAGGCGGCGTCCTTCGCGGCCCAGCAGTTCCTGTCGGGTCAGCCCGGCAGGGTCTTCGTCGGGGAAACGCAGCCGGTACATCGCGCGGGCGACTTCCAGGCGGGTGCGGCGGTTGGCCCAGCGAGTGGCCTGCGCCTCGACGAGAGCTGAGGACCGATTGAGGGCTCGTCCGCCGGCGTAATAACGCACACCGTGCTCACCCACCCAGACGACGGCTGCACCGCTTTCGGCAAGGACGCTCATCGCCTGGTGTGTGATGCGCGTCCCAGGCCCGAGCAGGAGGGTGCCGATGGTGGCCGAGGGGATGTGAGTGATGCCGTCGGCGTCCTCCGCTGTGATGGCGTTCTGGTCTCGGTGGACGACGCACCGCTCCAGATAGAGAAAGGAGATCCGCTCTGCGACGCGCGTCAGCTCGCGTGGAGACGAGGCACGGCGCTGGGCAACAGTGGTCACCTTTCACCGTCCCTGCGCAAGGGTCATCAGGCCGCAGCCGTACGCTTTGGCCTTGCCCAGGCCGAGCGTCAGGGTGCGCCGCAACAGGGTCGGGTCAGTGACTTCCAGTCGGCCGTCGAAGGTCACCGTCACCAGCGGCACCCGGTGAGCCCGGCCCGTGATGACCTCTGTCTTGCCAAAACGGTGTCGCTGCTCGTCGCGGACCATGAGTTGGTGTTCGTCACCTTGTGCGAGCCGGCGGCGCTCCGCGGGGGTTTCCAGGACCCGGAAGCCGGCCTTCTGCTGCCGCTCCAGCAGCCATGCCATTTGGTGGCGAGGGGTGCGATGCGCTGTTCGCTTGCGAACTTCGTCCGGGGTGCGGCGTACGTGATGGACGGGGTTCGCCGTCAGGCGGAAGTCCCACGTGCTGCCCTTGGCGAGGGAATCGAGGAACGTCTTGTAGTCGTAGGTCTGCCATGAGGCCGTTGTGGGCCAGCCGGCTTGTTCCACAAGATGGGTGAGGTCGGGACGCTCCTCACTGACGATGAAGAGCTGGACCTCCGCGCGGGAATTGCGGTCGAGGCGCCACAGTATGCGCGTCGAGTTCTCCTCGCTGGGCAGTGCGCCGGCGAAGGATGACATCACAGCGGCGTGCATGCGCTGGGGGGATGCAAGGAGGTGGCGTGAGCCGACGCGCGCGGTGTTGATTCGGAATCGGGTCAGGTACATCAGTGACCGTCCAGCGGGGGCTGTGAGGGTAGCTGCGTGAGGTGGGCTTCAGGTGTGTGACGAGGGGCAGGCACCTGGCGTCGGCCCGCGTTGCGCGGCTGCTTGTCTGGTTGGAACCGCGGGTTCGGCACGTCAACTGAGGTTGCCACGACGCTGCGCAGGGCGTAGCGCCGGTGCGAGGGGTCGAAGCTGAGTGGCTGATCCCGAAGAGCTGTTCCGGTCAGATCCCCCGCGGAGGCATCGGCCAGGATGTTCAGGGAAACCAACGCCTGTTTATGGTGGCGTTCCTGGTGCCAAGCGGCGGCCTGCCACGGCTCGTCGCGCAGTGCCGCAGCCGGGTCGTCCCCGTCTGTGACAGCCAGATCGACGGGGCCTTGTGGTGGGCAGGACCGCCGTCCCAGGTACGGGAGGTAGGCGGGGGCCCTTACAGCTTCGTGGAGGGCACGGATGAAACTGTCTTCGCCTGCGACTGCTGCGACGAATACCGCGTCGGCCAAGTAGAAGCGTTCCGAGACGGGCATCGCCTTTCCGGTATCAGCGTGGCGGGCGGTTTGGAAGTCCCGTACACGAGTACCCGGCTGGTCGATCCGCACGGCGAAGGAGAGTGCGGCAAGGTCAGACAGGTCAGTGGTGCGCTGTCGGCCCAGGGCGGCAGCGAGCATGCCGAGCACGCCGCTCTTCGTCGGTGCCGTCTCCGTGGTGCGGCGGGCGAAACGGGCGGAGGACCCCCAAGCCTGGAGGGGGCCCGCCAGCCGTAGGGTGAGGACGCTCATCCTCGCTTCCCCAGACGTTCCGTGACGGCCTCGCCCACCGCGGCTACGAGCTCGCGCAGGTTGACCTGGTCGCCAAGCGGAGCCAGGGCCCGGGTCTGCTCGCCCACGCGCACGATCCAGGTGTGGTCTGCAGCTGCACCGAAGGCATCTTCGACCGCTGGGATGTGCGCGGCAAGGGCCTCACAGGCCGCCCGCACGTGGCCTTCCATGGAGCCCTGCTGGGCCACCGGCGTCTCGAAAGCCCCGACGAAACTGACCGGTCGCGCGGAGCGCAGCTTGACGACGACGGCGTCAGGGAGCGTGTTGTTGCCGAACGTGTTCAGCTTCCCGGTGGGCATGGAGAGGGTGAAGCCCTCGATGAAGGCTTCGACTGCTCGGCGCACAGGATCCCTGGTCTTCCGCTCCTCATCGGTCAGGCCGGCATCCAGGTTTTTGGCCAGCAGGTCGATGTCGACTGCGGCGTAGCGGTAGAGGGTGGCCGAGTTGAAATCGATCGTCCCGATCATCCCTGCTCCGGGCTCGGCGTCACTGTTCTGATCGTCTACCGCGGTGAAGTAGTCGGCTTCTAGGTCTACGGGGTGCACGCTCAGGGCATGGGCGACTTGGGCAGCGGCGTCGACGTTGATGTCGGTGTTGTCCGCGACCATCCGCCCGAAGAGAGCGATGTCGACGGAGTGCCGGGTGGCCGCCGCTTTCTTGGCCCGCGCCTTCACCTCGGCTTCTTTGAGGAAGACCTTCGGCTCAGACGTCTTGGCGAGGCCTTCGATGGCCAGGTCGGCGAGCATGTCAAGCTGGCGGGCACTGAGAAAGAGCAGGTACGAGGACTGGGGAGCCTGTGGCTCTGGCGCCTCGTCGCCCGGGTCCCCCTTGGCGCCTTTTGTGTTGCTCTTGCGCGTTGGGGCCTCGATCTTGGCGCCGGTGGCCACCTGGATGATCTCGGCCGCCATCGGCCATACCTGCTCCGTCGTCAGGGACACCTCGCGTGCGGTGATGCGCTGCGCTAGGGCGTCCACTACCTTCTTCGTTCGCACACCGAGTTCTGCGGGGTCCAGCAGTTCCTCGAAGGCGTTTCGGGTTGCCTTCTTCCAGGCCTGGCTGGACACCCTGGAACGGCGTACCCCTCCGAAGACAGCGCTCTTGGGGGCACCCGTGTCGTCCCTGTTGATGTTGCTCGGGGGAACGGTCTGCAGGATGTGTACGTCGAGGATGGTGCGGCTCATGTCTCGTCCTTGGTGTCGTTCGGGCTGGCGTCGATCTCGGGCTTTCCGGGTGCTGCGCTCTTCTGCGGGCCGGGGTCGGTCGGTGGCCGGTATGAGTGGAAGCTGCGCCCCCATGTCTGGCGCACCTTGCTGGGGCCGCCCGGCAGCTGCCACCGGTCGAGGTGCTCGGCGAGGAGGCCGTAGTCGAGGGGAATCTCGGCCGTGCGCAGGAGCACAACCAGCTCGCGCAGCCGCTGAGCGAGCACGTCGAACGTCGTCGCCGTACCCGCGCGGACGAGCCGCTTACGGATCGGCTCGTCGGAGTCGGTGCCTGACATCAGGCGTCGTACGGCTGTGCCCAAGGAAGCGCCGTCCTCCACGTGCATGCGCTTCGTCCGGTTGGATTGCTGGTGCAGGGCCCAGAGGGTCACGGCGACATGAGCGGCCCGTTCGGCGCGCAGCGCCTCTGCCTCGTCCATGCGACGTCCCTGCGGCTGAGCCGCGTAGAACTGCTCCATGCCCACCAGTCCCCACAGCTCCGGCGTCTCGGTTGCCTGCCGGCCGATGCCCCTGCGCAGGCGCGCCAGGGCCTGTACGGCCTGCGAGCCGTCGTTGCGGTAGTCGTGCTGGAGGATGCGAATGCGCTGGGCAACGGCCTGACGCAGCTGTCCGTACTCGTTTCCCTTACCTGCAGCCTGGACCTGCTTGTGATCTTGTGGTGGCGCGGGCGCCGGAATCTGCGGCGCGGTCTCCGTCATTGGACTGTCTCCTTGCTGAGGACGGCCTTCCCCTCTGCCGAGGCTGGGTCGCTTGGCGTGGTGACCCGCAGGGGGAGGGCCTTGTTGAGCCGTGCATGGAAGATGCGTTCCGAGCGGGCGTTGTCGAGCCAGGCGGTGTCGTTGGCCTCGGAGATGAGTCCTGTGGCCGCGTGGCGGAGAACCCAGTACGCCGTGCGTTGCCAGGCAGCGCGGGCATCGATGGGTTCCTCTACGCTGCCGAGGCCGGCCAGCCATTGGCGGTACGGGCCATCGAGCAGGCCGAAGCCCAGGTCGCGTGCCGTGTCCCGCGGCGCCTCGGTAAACCGTCGAGAGGCCTCTGCCAGGTCTGCGGCGAGGTCTCCCAGAGCGTTGACGGCCTTCGTGCTGTCCTCGACTGCCGCGATGGCTTGCCGGGCATAGCGCTGGTCGCGCTCGTGCAGCAGGGCCACGGACATGGCAAACCCGTCATCGACGACCTCGTCGATCACCGACTGCTGTGTTCCGTAGACCGCGCTGATCAGGCGAGGACGAATCAGCAGATCACGTGGGAGGAGGCGCTCATGGGTGAGCTCGGCGATCCACTTCAGGATTCCGGCCCGGAGGTACGGGGCGGGTTCGCCTCGCTGGGCAGGCTGCTCTTCCGTGGCGGAGGCAAGGAGGGATGCGAGGTTGCGCCAGGCGGAGCGGGCGGGGTCGTGTTGGCGCGGCATGTAGACCGGAGTGCGGCCGAGCTTCTTCTCCTGCGGGACGCTTCGACGCCAGCCGCTCATCGGTTCGCGTCGGTGGGCATCGGCCACGGGCAGGGGATCTCCGTAGGAGAGCACGACCCCGTGGACCGCCTGGCTGTCGTGGTGGAGGCGAATACGGCGGGACTGCCAGGTGTAAAGGTCGCGGGGGCCGGTGGGCCTGGCAGCAAGGTCGCTCTGCACATCCGGACCACACTGCTCGCGGCGCCAGGCGGGACGGTCGTCCTTGTCCGTGATGAGGGTGGAGGAGTCGAAGGCAACGAGGTTGAGGAGGAGAGTCTGCTGTAGGTCGTCCCCCTCGGCGAACAAGCCGCCGATGTTTCCCGCCCATCCGACACCCTGCGGATACCCCTTGCCTCCCTTGACCCGCGAATCACCCACCGCCCCGGACTTGATCCCGGAGGTGTCGAAAGCCTGGGCGTGGACGAGCCAGCGAGCAGCTTCGGCGAACGTAAGCCGCTCGACACCGGGCTGGCGCATCGTGAAGAAGGGGTCGCCGTTCGGGACGTCGGCCACGATCCGGTTCAGCGAAGCCACCTCGTTCTTCTGCGTCCGCAGGTCCGCCACTTGGAAGAACGGCTGGGTCGGGTGGAGGAGGTCGAACCGCTCCCGGTGGCGGTCGAGGTAGGAGCTGACGGCAGCCAGCGGGTGCGGGCTCTCGCTCAGGTCCTGCCAGGCGTCAATGTCCTGGGGGCCGTCCACCGCATCGTGGAGGATGGCCAGCAGCAGCCGCATGAGAGCGAACTCCTGCGTGGGAACGTCACCCACGAGCCGCCGGATGTCGGCGGCGCGGGCGAAGACCTCCTTCAGGGAGAGCTCCGCCGCTGATCCGTCGCATAACTGGACGGGTAGCCACGGACGGGAAACGAGATCAAAACAGGGCACGCCTTTCACCAACTTCACATCCTTGGTGCCGGCTGGAGTGACCTCCAGGCCGTCGGTCTCGCTGTAATGAAGCTCGAAGCCTGCCAGGCGGGTCTGACAGTCCTCGTCGAGCACGAGGAACAGCTCCCCGGCGAGCACGTGGCTCTCCTTGGCCTGCCAGGCCTCGGGGCAGAACAGCTCCAGTTCGCTGATCACGCGATCGATGAGCCAGGGTTTGCTGAAGTGGTACGGGAGCCGCAGCGCACTTGCGGCAGCGGCCAGAGCAGCGCGCGGTGGCGGCACGGCATCGACCGGAAGCTCCCGGTCCCCCAGCCCACGGTCCAGCCATGGCAGCGTGGCGTACGTGCCGTCACGGCGACGCTGAATGACAAGAACCTCAAGCGACTCTTCGCTGTCCCTGACCTGGGCTCGGCCTGCCCGAGTGTCGTCTGCGTCACCGACGCCGGCGTCGATCCAACCGATGAGGGAGCGTCCCGGCCTGCGCACCTCGTCGATTCGGAATGCCTGCGCCTGTCGGCGTTGCTCTGCCATGGCCTGCTCGTGTGCGGTGCGGGCGCTTTCCATGGCGCTCGCCCAGCTGTCGGGCACATGAGGTGTCGAATCTCCGTACGCGCTCTGCACCAGCGCGCTGATGTGCTCGGGGAGATTCACGGGAAGTCCGCGCCAGTGAGGGCGCAGCACCGCCAGGGAGCGCATGAGTGCGTGCCTGCCGTACACCGCGACCGATCCGTCGGCAGGGGCCGGCGGCCCAGCTTCCCAGTCGACGCCCGTGATAAGGCACCGGGCGGTCCGAAGCCGTTTTGGGCGGTCACACTGCCCTTCACCTCGGTGGTGCCGGTGCAGGCGCCCCATGCGCTGCAGAACCAGGTCGACCGGGGCCAGATCGGTGACCAGGAGATCGAAGTCGATGTCGAGCGACTGTTCGGCAACCTGACTTGCCACAACGATGTGCGGACCGGTCGGGCGGTCACCGCCGGGACCGAACCTGGCGACGAGCTTCTCGTCATTGTGGGCCCGGTCCACGTCGATGAACCGCGAGTGGGCCACCGTCACCGCATCCGGTCCGAAGCGTTCGCGCAGGACCTCCGCCGCTCTCAGCACTCGGTCGACGGTGTTGCGAATCACCAGCGCACAGCCGCCCTCCGCAAGTTCACGTTCGAGGCGGTCGGCGAGGGCGCCCAGTCCGTCGTCAAGCCGCTCCAGGGTGATCGCAGTGCGGCGGTCGACGGCGGCCGGCGGAGTACCCACGATCGCTTCTTGGCCCCCGGAGATGAGGCTGATCAGGGGGTAGGCGCTGCTCTGCGGCAGCGCATCTGGCTCGTCCGTCGTACCGGCATAGGCGAGGGCAAGGGCGTGGCGGCGGGCGGCAGGCAGGGTGGCCGACAGCATGACGACCGGAACCTTGTAGTGGCCGAGCCAGGACAGAACTCGCTCAAGGTACTCGTTCATGTATGCGTCGTAAGCATGGACCTCGTCGATCACGACGACCTTGCCTGCCAGAGCGAGGTGCCTCAGTGCAAGGTGCCTGCTTTTGAGCCCGGCGAACAGCAGCTGGTCGATGGTGCCGACGACGAACGGCGCCAACATGCCCTTCTTGCGGCCCCGCAGCCACTGGTGTGCGACCAGAACAGACGATGCAGCGCACTGGTCATCACGAGCGGAACGATGGGTTGTTGGTGTGCCATCGAGGTCGACTGCTGCAATCGTGCGGGCACCGGCGCGCAGATCCTGGGCGAAGTCGTCGTTGAGGAAAGCCTTGGAGTGGGCGAGGGAGACGGTGCGGACTTCATCACCGGGGAGGTGTTTCAGCCAGCTGCGCAGGCGTCCATACATCGCGTTGGCCGTGGCCCTCGTCGGCAATGCCACGAAGCAGCCGCCGGCGCGTGTACGGGAGGCAAAGATCTCTGCGACCGCGAGCGCGGCCTCGGTCTTCCCTTCTCCCATCGGCGCCTCGATGATCATCAGACCCGGGGTGGGGGCTGCATGTGCCAGCCGAACGGCCTCCTCCTGAAGAGGCCGGATATCGGGGCGCGCGAAGCGCGCTTCGAAAATGGCCTGCGCACTGTCCGTCACCGTCGGCGGCGACCAGGGCGGCGGCAGTTCGATACCGCGCCACGCGGCTTCGATGCGCTCTGTGTCGCTGCGGTGTTGTTCCTCGGGATAGAGCAGGAAGAGGTCCGAGTTACTGGCGATCCAGTCCGCCAGGATCACGAGGGCTGACAACACGACCTGAACGGGCTGTGGCAGTTTGACCGACTTCCAGTGCGACAGCCGGTCCTGAACGCCATAGGCCGCAGTGCACGCCTCCAAGAGCTCGGTCTGCACATCACCCCAGAGCCGTTCGCTCGGACCGGGTGTCCGCAGCAGCTCTGGGTGCTGACGCAGGGAGTGAAAGTGCTCGTGCCCGGGAAGCACACCGTGATGGCCGCCGACTGCCACAGCGAGGGCCGTTGCCGCCCGGGGGGACCATCCCTTCTCCTCCAGCCACTCCTCCACGATGACCTGGCCGGCCAGCCCGTGCGGAGCGCGCTTGCGGTCGTCCCCGAGCTGCTTGGCGGTAGGCATCGCCAGGCCTGTCGACGTCACGCCGCTGACCAGCTGCTCCACCTGACAGGCGAAGGCCGGCGTTGCTTTGCCTATGTCGTGGATGGCCGCCAGCCACACCACGAGCAACCTTGCGTCGTCGTCCGCGCCAGGCAGGCTCTCCGCGACGAGCCTGCGCACGTTGTGCGGCGTCCACTCGTCCCATAAGCGCTCCGCCATCGCAGCCGAGTCGGCCATGTGCCTCCAGAGCGGGAGCCACTTCGCCGGCTTCGGGTCGTGCTTCGCCCACACGCTGCGCGCAGCAGGCGACAGCGCAGCACCCCAGTGCGGTGGTGTTCCGTGATGCATCTCGATCCCCCCAGGACCGCAGTTCTCCCCGCCCCGGTGGGAGTCCCCGTCCCGCCCGGAGAGCGGGCTCCCGTGCCCGTGCGAGCTGGGACAGGAGCCCGTTCATGATCAGGGCAGCAGGGCTGCCCCGAACGTCATTTCGCCAAGACCACTCGTGTGAGTGAAGCCCGCGCTACGACGACCAACACGATGACGAGGACGGTGGCCCGGATCCAGCCGTCCACCGGAAGCTGCGATCCTGCGCCGGCCGTGAGGACGGCAACGAGAACGGGCAGCAGCCACGACTGTGACTGCTGCCCGCTGCTGATCTGGAAGTTGCGTGGACGTAATGTACGGGACATTCGCGGATCCCTTCTGCGGTTGAGGCCGAGCCCGTCGCTTGTATGCCAGGACGTGGATGACGGGCTCGGCTGCGCGACAGCGCATCTGTGGCTCGCCAGGGGCTCCTGAGGCGCCTTGAGCGCTGACCGTGCAGCATCCGGAAACTGCACAAGTACCGTGCTGTTGCACTATGTTGGCGCCATTTCGTCATAGAAAGCATGCACGGTTCCTTGTGACCGGCAGAGGTGTAACGACGCGTAGGTCATCCCCGCGGGGAGCGGGAAGCAACGGCATGGTGAGCATGCACGGGGTTCATCCCCGACGAGCAGGGAACGGTGAGCTGCTTGGAACGGCGAAGCAGCTGGACACGGGAGGAGGCTACCCTCCGGAAGCCCGCACCTGCGCTGCAAACCCGTTCATCCATGGGCTGCCCTGCCTTGGGCTGGCACGTGCGTCGCACAGGTCGCAGGGTTCCTTCGTCCGCGCTACGAGAGCCGAGGTAGCTCTCGCCGGCTCCCCTACGAGGGAGCCCCCAATTCGAAGCCTGGCGAAGCAGCATCAGCTAGCCGGGGCCCACGCCCGGACCATGAGGGTCCCGAGGTCCGCTGGGTTGGGCGCGGGAAGTACCGCCGCCTCTACCCGCTCGAAGCCAGCCGCCAGGAGGAGGCTGGTCCACTTCCGGGGTGTGTAGGACCAGCGGCGGACTTCGATCGGCCGCCCGCGCAGCGCCCCCGGGTACATGCCCTGCGGGCCGTAGCAGCCGGGCACGGCGGGTGCGTGGCTGAACGCGAGCAGGCCGCCGGGGTTGAGACGGGCAAGGATCAGCGGCAGGAGATGGCGCGGGTTGCTGAACCAGACGGCGCCGAACCGCGACAGGGCGACGTCCCAACAGCGCTCGGTGCCGGAGAGGAACGAGGTGATGTCGGTGTTGTGGAAGTCGGCGGGAAGACCGCTGCACCGGGCCCGGGCGGCGTCGATGTGAGCCGGGGCGAGGTCGACGCCGGTGACAGGGATCCCGCGGCGAGCGTAGTACGCCAGCTCGATCGCGGATCCGCAGCCGAGTTCGAGGATGCTTCCGGGAGTGCCGAGATGCTCCGGGCCGGGCCCGTGGCCCTCGTACTGGGTCCAGCCGCGCCACCGGGTGTCGTCGGGCCAGTCGATCACGCCCCAGCCGGTGGCGTAGTGGTCCCAGTACCCCTGCGTGCTGCCGGTGTCGCGGGTAGGAATGCGGCCGCTGGTCAGGGCGTCCAGTATGACGGCCCGAACTCCTTCGGGCTTGAGGTTGAGGTCAGCGACGTGCCCGGCGGTGAGTGGGACCTCCTCCAAGTGGTATTCGCCCCGCCCGGGTTCGGTGAATTCGGGCCCGGTGCGGTCGGCCCATGACCATACGGCGATGCTGGCGGTGTAGATGTCCTGCCGTTCGCCGTTCTCCTGGTGGGTATGCAAATGGCGGAGGCCGGTGGCTTCCCCGGCGATCTCCTCACGGATCTCCCGCAACAGGGCCGCCTCGGGCCCGTCGTCACCAGGCTCGACCTTGCCGCCGGGCAGTACGTGATACGGCGCAACGCCGGGTTTCACGCGGCGAATGACGAGCAGGCCGGCGCTTGGGGTGACGAGGACGGCCCGCACCCGGTCCGGTCCCGCCGACCATTCCCCGTGCCCCAGGGCAGGCGCGTCGACGTTGCCAATCACTTATTCCCTCCAGAGGGGTAGAGCGCTCGGATCCTGGCGTCGTTATCGGCGGCGGGTTCGAGACCCATGGCAGTACGCCGGTCGTCCAGGTGGGCGAGCTCGATCGTGGGAAGGCGGGCGAGGACGCCGGTGTCATCAGGCTCGTACTGCGTGCCGTACACCTGCGGCTCGCCCCTGGCGGTGCGGACGCGGTCGGTGAGATAGGCGAGGTGGCGGCCAGGAACGTCCCCGGCCGCGTGGGCAGCGGTGATCAGGTCGAGGGCGCGGGCCTGGAAGCCGGGGTCACCGTCTGCGTGCTGGGCTAGCAGCCAGGCGGCGTCGGAACCTTCCTCGCCTACGAGGGCGATCCCGGGCCACCCGTGCTCGGCGACCACTCCCGCAAGCCATTTGGTGTTGTCGGCGTCGGTACGCACCAGAGCATCACCATCGGTCGTGCTCCGCGTTTCCTGCCAGCGCTTTCGGGCTTCCTGGTCGCAGGTTGCACGGTGGGCGAGCTCGGCGGCCAAAGCGGGGTGTAAACCACTGGGCGAGAGAATGGCCAAGCGAGTGCTCCTCAAGGCTGGGCATGTCAGGGCGGAGACCGGGCGAACACGGTTGTAGGGGGTCGGTGACGTCCACCTCTGACGAGGTATGCGGACGGCAGAAGCGCGCGTGACCCCTTGGCGGGATGACTGAGCGGTGTAAGTCGAGGATGCGTCGGCAGGCCGTCCTCAGGGTGACCGAAGCGACCATGGCGGACAAGACGGCGTCCTGAGTGGCGACCCCGTGACTTCGTCGCGTGAGGTGGAAAGGCCGGCGTGTCGAGGTGTGGATGGGCCACGTGAGCGGGACGGATATCGTCCTGGCATGACACAAGAGTTCGATCTTTCTGCGTCTCTTGCCAGAGGCGTCGAAAGCCGTAGTGGTGCGTGGGGCTTCATCCAGGGCTTCGCTGCCCACTGGGCTGATGCACTGGAGAACGGTGATGGGTGGGCAGAGGCCGATCTCATGGCTGCCGAGGAGAGACTGGGAATCCGGCTGCCGGCGGCGTTGCGCGAGGCGTATCTCTTGTTCGGGCGCCGACGGGATCTCACGAGCAACCACGATGTGCTGCTCGGCCCGGCCGAGCTGTATATGGATGACAGCAACCAGGCCCTGGTCTTCCGTCACGAGAACCAGGGAGCCGCGTCCTGGGGCATCCTCCTGGACAGCCTGCAGGAGGACGACCCTGCGGTGTTCATGCGAGCTGACCTTGCCGACAAGAGCGCCGAGCGGTGGGAGCAGTGGCTGGAGCGCCTTTCCCTCTGCTTCGTGGAGATCGTATTGTCTGAGTCTCTGCAGGCCGATGAAGAGCTATGCGACTTCCTCGACCCGGACGACACCAGCATCGAGCTGCTGGAGGAGAACGCCCTCCGGCTGCCCTTCCCCGCGTATCCCATCGGCGAGGAGGAACACGCCATCCGGTGGTTCCTGGGCCAGGACGTCCTTCTGCGCGACGACGACGGTATGGCCGTTCTGGCCCGCGGCCGGACGGCAGAAGACCTCGACCGCGTTCGCGACCTGATCCCGGGTGACTGGCTCAACGACTATCGCTGACCACATCCCAGGCTTCGGCCGGCCGAGTCGCCCGGGCCGGAGTCAGCCAGGACTGTTGTTTGGTGCGGGCGCGGGGTGGTAACCAGTCGGCCTGGCTAACGAAGGCGTAGGCCGCCCGGAAGTTCCTCTTCAATGATCTCGACCAGCCAGTCAAAGGCGGTCGGGCCACGGCCGGCGCGGGCTTCCGCGAGCCTGGCGGTCATGCGTTCCTTGTTCGTCGGATGACAGCGGGCGAGCCACATTTGGAGCTGCCGGGCAGTCTCGGGGTGCCCGAGATGCTGGCGGGAGGCCTCGTGGTCACGCCATTCGATCACGAAGTCGCCATCGTCCGGAGTCCCGAAGCCGCCGCGGAGGCAGTCAGCGAATGCGTCGAGGTTCCGGCCGAAGTATCCGCCGCACCCGATGCTCTCGCCGGCGACCCGCCAGAAGTCCTCCAGGGTCCTGACCTGGCTGCCGTCCAGTACGTATCTCACTGTCACAGCCCGCAGAGTACGTCCAGCCTGGTGGCTTGCCTATTCGTTTTTGAACCGTGCTGTTCAGGCAGCACCTCGCACGGCTTCGCCGGAACATGTGCGCTTGGAGAAGGACTCCGTAGAGGCGACGGCGACGCTGTTTTTCTCCTCTCGTCCGGTCAGGGCCTGGAAGAAGCTCGGCACCGCGGCGGTCGAGTCGCTAGCTGGCCATCGACACCCCGCGTCTCCCTCGTGCCGCGGACTGGATCCGCCTACAGCTCGACTTTTGTCCGCGGACAAAAGTCGGGGCGGCGATGTCCGAGGGGATGGCACCCTATGCGGCATGCAGACAACGCCAAGGGCCCATGCCGCGTAGGCGGCCGGGCGAGCTCAGGGCCGGTTATCCCCGGCAGCGCCGCACCCAGGGCGCGCAGCCGTCCATCGACGGTATGTCCGCGCATGCGGTACGGGACGTGGTCCGCCTCGAAGACACGAGGAACTACCTGGAGCCAGGGGATGTGATCCTGGCCCTCGACCGCTGGCAGCAGTTCGTTCGCAGCTCCGAGGGCCGGCAGTGGGACGAGTGCGAGTGGGACGACGTGCACTGGTATTGCTGCGGCAACCCGCTGGAGGGCCGCGTTCTCCTCGACAAGGTGATGCACGCCCTGCCGCCCAGAAGTGCCCGCGAACTCCGCGCCCTCGTATCCCGGTACGACAGGCTCGCGAGCGCCCCCGCTCTCGCAGCGCCGACCTCACTTGAGGTGCGGTCGTACCGTGCGGGTCTCTTCAGTGGTGCCTGACTTTTGTCCGCGGACAAAAGTCAGGCACCACTGGAAGTCAGTCAGTGGGGTGGTCGGTGGCCGCCGCGAGGAGGGCGCGAGCTCGGGTGCGGAAGGCTTCGTCCCGGCTGATGATCTGAGTTTCCAGTCCTGAGCGGATGACCCGTGCGTCACCCTCGGCCAGTACTGCCAGCCGCTGCACCTGGGCGGCGGACAGTGCGGCTGGGCCAAGGGCTCCCAGGGCGTCGCACGCTCCCATGGGGTCGGCTTCCTCCTCGGCTGCGTCGAGGACGGCGGTAGCGAGCGAGGTCCGGTCCAGGGTGCCGGTTCCTGCCACGGCGACCAGGGCTGTGGCCGCTGCCGGGACCGCGACCGGGTGGGTGAAGGCGGATTCCAGGTGTGAGGTCAAGGACCTTCCGGCCGGCCCCAGGAGTGCCGTTGCCTGGGCCGCCCGTGCAACGGACCACTGGGACCAGGGGTTCTGAGCTGCCCGGGCGAAGACCGAGTCGAGGATCGGGGCCACCGTGTCGGCGTCCTGGGTGATGTGCCACAGCGCCGCGGCGAGTGCGGTGTCGGCGTCGAGGGCCGGGGTGGTCGTGTCGCCGTCCGGTTCCGTGAGCGCTGCGCGGAGTACCGGAATCAGGTTTACGGCCTGGGCGCCGAGGGTGGCTGCGATCGCTGCTGCCTGCGTGCGTTGGTGGAGGGGGCCTTCGAGCGTCTGCGCAAGGCAGCGCAGTAGGTGCTGCTCCTCGCCGGTCAGGTCGTACAGGGCCTTGGCCGCCGGGAGCGATCCGTTCTCCGCGGCGGCCCTCAGCTCCCGTGCCGCCTCCCTACGCTCGTCGGTTCCGCAGTCGGCCGCGATGGCGGTGATGGCGCGGGCGGTCTGGTCCGGATGGTGAGGGAGCGCTGCGTAGAGCTGCGGCAGCGCCGCGGCCGCCCGCCCACCCCAGCCCATGACGAGGGCCGTCAGCTGCCATGGCTCGTTGCCGTGCAGCGCTTCGGGGTGGGAGAGGCGGTGTCGTACGGCGTCGAGGAGGTCGTCGTCGTACGGGAAGGCGGCATCGGCCGGCGCACGAAATCCGGCGGCGGCGTCGAGCGCGCGGGGGCGCCGCTCCAGCGCGCGGGCCAGGAGCGGGGCGGCCTCCTCAGGGGCGATCAGCACGAGCGCGGCGAGGGCGCGGTCCGCGTAGTCGTCTTCCTGCCCGGGATTGCGGCCGGCAAGCGGCGCTAGTACCGGAGCGGCCTGCGCGGCGACCGTCCCGAGATGACCCAGGAGCGAGGCCACCGAAACCACGGCCTCCTCGTCGACAGCCGTGGCGACCAACGCGGGCAGCAGCCGCTCGGGGGCGCTGCGGGACAGCATGCAGGCACGTTCGGCCGCCCACAGCCCCTCGGAACGGACCTCGGTCCGGTCGTCCCGCAGCGCAGAGTCGACCAGCGCGAACACGGCCTCCCGGTCCGCATCACCGCCGCGGCCGAGCAGCGTCTCGGTGACGGCGGCGAGCGGTTCGTTGCGCTCCGGGTCGAAGCGGTCCGCGACCAGCGGGTCGGCCGGAAGGAGGGACAACATGGTGCGGGTATGTATGCCCGTCCATGGCACGTCCGCGTCCAGGCAGGCGAGAACCGCGGCCAGCCGCACCTGGGCCGGCTCGGCCGGGTCCAAGACGGAAGTCGCGATGGCCGCGCCCAGCGACCGGTAGAGACGGGATATCCCGGCGAGCACTTCTGCACGTACCAGAGCATCGGACTCCTGACCCCAGCGTGCGCGCAGTGCAGGGAGCACCGCCTCTGCCGTGCGCGTGTGTGACAGCGCCCAACCGGCAGCCTGCCGCACCGCCGGATGCGGGTCGTCGAGCAGCGGCAGCAACTGCGGGAGCTGCTCGGCTGCGGCCGCCCGTACCGTGCCCGGTGGCACGCCGTACTCGTCGTCGCTCTCGGCCATGCCGCCGAGCAGTGCCAGGACATCCACCTTCCGGTGGCCGGCAGCCGCGATCCGTGCCAGGAAGGGGATGACCTCCGCGGTGGCGGAGTAGACGGTCCCTTGGTGGAGCACGCTCCCGTACAACTCCGACAGGGCCTCATCAGCCGCCGCCTCGTCGGCTCCGGCCAGAGCCCGCAGCAGGTCGGGGAGATCTTCGGCGCTGCCGTAGGCGTGGGAAAGACGTGACCAGGGGCGACCGTCGAGGCCGTCGAGTGCGCGTGCGAGTGCCATGCGGTGCATCGTGCCAGGCAGGTCCGACACCACAGGCCTGTGGGACTTGCGGAGGGTCCGGTCCGGCGTCCGTACCGCTCGGACTGGGACGGCCCCCGAGATCTCGGTACTCGCGCCGACTTTTGTCCGCGGACAAAAGTCGGGCCCCTCGGGGGGCTATCAGAGCTGGCTTGCAGGGTGGCCTCGGCCCCAGGTCGTCGGCGGCAGAACCCGACCGTCGATCGCCGTCGACTGACGCAGCGCGACCAGGCCGATCTGCTTCACGGACACCCATCGATGTACGGCACAGTCCTGGAATTGTGGGGTTCCGCTTCGATCTCGCAGGGCCGCCGGATCTCGGTCGACCGAGGCGCGACGCGGCTGGCAGGGTGTCGATCATGAGTTCCAAGCCTGCGCACCCCGCACCGGTCCGCCACCACGACCACGGCACGTGGCTCGTGCAGTTCACGGACTGGATGTTCGTGGTCTGCCCGCGGTGCGGGGGCCGCGCGAGCGTCGTGCCCTTGCCGCGTCTGGCGAAGCCGAAGTACTTCAGTGCCCTGCTCTTTCAGCCCCGGCGCCTGACATGTGGCGGCTGCGGCGCGGTCGCCGAGTGGACGGCCGAGGAACGGGATGCCGGCCTGGTCGGCGCCGTGCCGGGCGGCACAGAAGACCCCTTCTTCCGGCGTCCGCTCTGGCTGCAGACCCGCTGCGCGGGACGGATCCTGTGGGCCTACAACGAGGAACACATCGAAGCACTTGCCGCGTACGTGGGCGCCCAGCTGCGCGAGCGGTACACCTCCCCGACGAGGTCGATGTTCGCCCGGCTTCCGGCCTGGATGAAGTCCTCGGATCGGCGTGAGGAGGTGCTTGCCGGCCTCACCACCCTCGGAAAGCTTGCCCGGCTCTCCGCCCCCGCCGACCGCTCCGACGCGGCGTACGAACGCGGCGACCGCCCGCGCCACCACGGCAGTGTGCTCTTCCGCGGCGGCCCGTACTAGAGCCTGTCCGGCGGGGACTTGCCAGCAGGACCGGTCTGCGCCCCTGAGCGGTCTCTCCGACCGTCGCGGTTTGCGCGGGTGCCCGGCCATGACTGCACGGCACCGCCATACTCGGAGCGGGCCAGAGAGGGTAGGTGCCCGTCTCGACGGCGGTATCCCGCCGCGCCGGGAGGGCGAGTCCCTTGAGCAGGCGCACACCCAGATCGTGGAGCTTTGGGACCAGCTCAGCGAGATGCGCCGCATCATGCGACGGAGCATCGGCGTCCCCGCCCACGGGCAGACAGATCAGTAGCGTGTCCTCCCACCCGGGGCGTTCGAGCATCTATGAGCGCAGCATCCGTAGCGCGTCAGCCAAGGTCACGGGGCCATCGCTCCAGGAGCAGACCTCCAGCCAAGACAAATACCCGTTCCGAGCGAACGCCAGGACCTCACCGATGCAGTGCTCAGCCGTGTCGTAGAGCTGGACCTCGGCCGCCACCACGGTGCCGGCCGGGAGCGGCGCCGCCGTCACGGTGTCCGTGTCCAGGTCGAAGTCCGTCGTACCGCAGCCGCATGAACAGCGTCCAGCCATCCGTAGGTGCGGTACTTGTCGGCGGAGCGCGAGGTGAGTCGCGTCCTCCGTGCCGAGAAGCACGTCGAGCGCGTCGGCAACATCGGAGGGCAACCCAAGCGTCATGCCCGCACCGTATCTGGCCTCCGGTGTCCGTCTCAGACCTTTCAGGTGTGGGGCCGTTGACCTGTGGGGTGACAGGTTGCATCGCGACTTACTGGTGGGATGGCGGGGCGTGTCGCGGAAGCCCCGTGGGCTGTGCCGCTGGCGTGTCTCATGGATCATGGCGAGGGTGATGCCGCTGACCAGGGCCTTGTCAGTATGGCGAGACGCTTGATGCCCGGTTTCGCACTGAAGATGGCTGTTCCCGATCAGAGGACGCGGCAGTATGCGTTCAGGAAGGATGTCGCCGCTGACGATCCTGGAGCTGCCGACGGGCGGTCGACCAAACGACCTCGAACTCATTGGCCGACAACCGCTGCGGGTCGTGCCCCTCCCACTCAGAGATGGGCAGCTCGGCGGTCAGACCATAGACGCTCTCGTATTCGGCCAACCGACCGTCTCTCTGGGCTTCTTGCCACTCGACCAGTGAGGCAGCGGCCAATGCCTTGTTTCCGGGCTCCTGCAACTCGACTTGCCGGATCACGTGCCCATCGGTGTCCAGCTCGAAGTAGAACCAGACGGCTTCCTCGCCCCAGTAACAGCGAACCCAGGTCACTGGTTCACCGTGTCGAAGGGCTCGTCGTGCCAGCGCCAGCCGGCGGTTCCGTCGTCGTGGATGTGCAGCATGAACTCCGCGACCGGGCTGCCGTCGGGGAACGTCATGGTGAGCGCATTGCGGATCTGGGTGTAGCAGGCGTCGGCCTGCTCCCAGTCCTCCTCGTCGACAGCTCGCTCTTGCTCACGGAAGAGAAGGCGGAACTGTTCAAAGCCAGGGAGCGTCTCGACTTCGGCGTGAATCCAGGGCATGTCGGCGCCGGTAACCGTCAGCCGGGCGATCTCCTGGTCACCGTGGTGGAGCCGCCAGTTGCTGCCGGTGGTCAGGTTCGGGTCGGTCATGTCCCCATGATGGCGATCACCACTGACAGGCGGGGAGCAGGGTCACGGCACCTTCTCGATCATGCGTGACCACCTCACGTAGTGGAGGCTGGTGGGGTGCGACGTTGAGTCGCTGCGCCGCTTCAGTAAGCAATTGAGGATGGGCTTGCCAGTATGCCGAGGTGACCAGGCCGGTGAGGACCACGGCTTCCGGGTAGGTGGCCAGCTCGATCCGGACTTCGGAGGGACGACGAGGATCACCGAACGGGTCCTCGCCCAACACGTCGAGTCGCCCGTTCCAGCGCTGCCGCAGTGACTCACCGCTGCTCTCTGGCATGCGCGCCGTCGGGCGCGGAGCCGACTTTTGTCCGCGGACAAAAGTCGAGGGCTGCACCGCG
>NZ_JBEXRC010000010.1:0-173754 GCF_040612915.1 Streptomyces sp. NPDC006326
TCGCCGCTTCCAAGAAGACCCTCGCCGGCTCCATCGTCGCCCTGGGCGTCGCCGGCACCATGCTCGCCACGGTTCCCGCCCAGGCGGCCCCGACGAGCGCCAAGGCGATCGCGCACCAGATGATCAAGGACCCGGCCCAGTTCGCCGCCTTCGACAAGATCATCTCCCACGAGAGCGGCTGGGACCACACCGCCACCAACGCCTCCTCCGGCGCCTACGGCCTGGTCCAGGCCCTGCCCGGCTCGAAGATGGCCTCGGCGGGTGCAGACTGGAAGACCAACCCGGCCACCCAGATCAAGTGGGGCCTGGACTACATGAACTCCCGCTACGGCAGCCCGGTCGGCGCCTGGAACTTCTGGCAGGCCCACCACTGGTACTAAGCCACCAGCGGAAGCAGACAGACGAAGACGCCCGGCCGGGACCTCCCGGCCGGGCGTCTTGCGGTGCCCCAGCAGGCCGGAGGGCGGCGGCTCAAAGGGTCAGCTGTTCACCCAGACCCGGAGTGAGGACCTCGTACGGCTCGCCCTCGACGGCGTCGAGGAAGCGGGCGAGCTCATCGGGCTGGGTGGTGTAGAAGCCGTCGGCGTGGAAGCCGTCGTAGTGCATCGGTATCGCGGTCCTCGCCTGCAGGAGACGGGCTGCGACGGCGGCGTGCCGGGCGTCGAGCGCGGCCGGGCAGGGACTCGGCGGCTGGCAGTGCGGGAAGCAGACGGTGGGCCCGTTGATGGGTGTGAGGACGGCGTCGAAGGGGCCGTACCGGTGGGCGGCGCGCCACCAGTAGCCGTGGTACATCGTGTCGCCCAGGTGGATCACCCGCTTGCCGTCGGCCTCGACGGCCCAGGAGACCTGGGGGTCGCCGAGGGTGTCGACGGCGGGGACGGCGGCAATGGTGAACGGCCCGATCGTCGTGGTCTCCCACAGGGCCATGGGTCGCCGGGGCAGGTCGTGGGCGGTGAGTTCGGCCTCGGCCTTGAGCGTCCACAGGTTCTCGTGGTCGTTGCCGCCGAAGGGCTCCGGGTGCAGGACCGTGCCGCCGGGGCGCAGTGCGCGGGCCAGGGCGCCGGCGTCGGTGTGGTCGCGGTGGAGGTGGGTGCAGAGGCCGGCGAGCACATGACCCTCCGTGCGGGGCGGGACGACCTTCGGCAGCGGCACCCCCGCCAGTGCCGTCCCCTCCAGGACGCCTTCGGGGCGCCCGAGCAGGTCGATGACCAGGCTCTCGCCCTGCGCTTCGAGTTCCACCCCGGCCCAGCCCAGCCAGCGCATGCGCATCCGAACATCCTCTCCCTCACCGATTTACCGTACGATCGTTCGCTAACTTAGCAGACGTTCGATCGCTAAGATCGATGGCATGAGGAAATCGGCCGAGGAGGCCCGTCGCACCCGCGACCGCATCGTCGGCGTCGCGGTGACCCACGCCTCCAGCGCGGGACTGTCCGGACTGACCATCGGCTCCCTGGCGGAGACGCTCGACATGAGCAAGGCCGGGGTGGTCGGCCCCTTCGGCTCGCGGGCCGGGCTCCAACTTGCCGCACTGGACCAGGCCGTGGAGATGTTCACGGAGGCGGTGGTGGCACCCGGCCGCGCGGCGGAGCCGGGTCTGCCGTGCCTGTACGCCCTCATCGACTCCTGGTGCGCCTACCTGGCCGACAGCCCGTTCCCCAACGGCTGCTTCGTCACGGCAGCCTCGTGCGAACTCGACGGGCAGCCGGGCGATCTGCGCGCCCGCCTCTACGAGGCGGTGACGCGCTGGCGACGCTTCCTGGCCGAACAGATCACCGCCGCGGTCGCCGCCGGGGACCTCGCCCCGGAGCTCGACCCGGAGGAGCTCGTGTCCACCCTGACGGGCCTCGCCATGGCCGCGAATCAGGAGATCCAGCTCCTCGGCGACGAGGGCGCCGCAGGGCGTGCTCGCCGCCTCATGCGCGCTGCGCTGGCCCACCACCGCCCGCGGCCGACCGCCTAGGTGTATTGATCACGAGCGTTGTCAACGGACCCTGGGTCTTGATCATGGCGAAGACCTCCGGTGTGGTGGAGGTGTTTCGGCTTCACCGCACAACGGAGGTCTTCGTGTCCCACCGTAATGCCGGCTGACCGTTCACGGCAGGCGGATCCCGGCCGAACGCGTCCTGGCCGGGCGTGCGGTTGGCACGTGGCGGCCGAGACATCCTCGTCGTCGCGCGCCCCCGCAGCGCCCGTCCCACGATCTCCTCGGACTCGCCCTGCCCGTAGGCCTCGCCCTCATACGCGAGCACTACGCCCGCGTCTCGGCCCAGATCGGCCGGCTCGACCAGTCCCTGGACCTGATCGGCCTCCCAGGTGACCGACGAGCAACGCACGCCACCGCTGCCCTGACAATCGCCCCCGAAAGCGAGAGGACTTGCCTGCCGGCCCATTGGGTTGGGGCCGCCCTCGGCCGAGCCTTCCCGATCACCGGTTGACGGTAACGGTAGGAGTCTGCTGACCCGACGACGCGCAGGACCGCATCACCTCGGGGACCGACCGGAACGACTCCACCTTCCGGTACATGTGCGACGAGGTCGGCGGGCGCGCTGTGTCGGGCTCGCCGGGGTCAGGGGTTCGGGTGAGAGGCCGTCGCGATCCCATGGCGGCGGTTGCGCCGGCAGGGGGAGTCGCCTCGTTGTCCGAGCGTGCCGCCAGGGCCGTCTCTCTTCCGCGCACTATGCAAAAGCAGCGGCGCGCCCACACACCGCAGCGGTGTGCCCCGCGCGGCCTTTCCTCTCCAGCCGTCGTCAACGGCAGAAAGGTGTTGTCATGCATGCCTTCGCGATCGACTCCTTCACGCAGACGCCGCAGCTCAAGGACCTGCCCGTGCCCGAGCCGGGACACGGCGAAGTGCAGATCCAGGTGCGGGCGGCCGCGGTCAATCCGATCGATTGGAAGCTGGCGGCCGGCGCCCTCGCGCCCCCCGGAGCGGACTTCCCCTTTCCCTACACCCTCGGGTTCGACGTCGCCGGGCGCGTCACCGCCGCAGGCGACGGGGCGCCCTTCGAGGTGGGTCAGGAAGTGTTCGGGATGCGTCGTCCGGGAACCGCGGCGCGGCATCCGCACGGCTCCTACGCCCAGTACATGACCGCTTCCGCCGAAACCGCCGCCCTGGCGCTGAGGCCGGAAGGTCTTGAGGCGGTGCGGGCGGCAGCGCTGCCGATGACCGGCGGGACCGCGTTGGCACTGACCCGGTGGCTGGACCTCGCCGAGGGCGAGAGGCTCCTCCTGGTCGGCGCGACAGGCGGGGTCGGCTCCTATGTGCTCCAGCTCGCCGCCGCCCGCGGGGCGCATGTGATCGCGGTGGCCGCAGGTGAGGACCACGACTACGCCCGCGCACTCGGCGCCGACGAAGTGATCGACTACCGCACGAGCGACGTCGCCGACACCGTCCGCTCCGCACACCCGCACGGCGTCGATGCCGTACTCGACCTCGCCGACGGCCGGGACGTCCTGATGCAGAAGATCACGCCGCTGGTCCGTGACGGCGGTCGGGTGGCCACCACCGTATTCGCCGCGGACGTCGACGCACTCGCCGCTCGCGGCGTACGCGCCGTCAACTTCAACTATCAGGCGACCGACCAGGACATGGCGGAACTCGCCGACCTGGTCACCTCCGGCGCCCTGAAAGTCGCCCAGACGACCACCTTCGCTCTGACCGCCATGGACGAGGCGTACGCCGCATCCACCAGCGGCCACGTCCGCGGAAAGCTCGTCATCACCACCGACTGACCGCCTCCGCGCCGTCCGGCCTCGGCCCTGTCGGCGGTGCCGGCGATGCAGCGGCTCGGCACCCCGTATCGTCCGGCGGAGACAGACCGCAACGAAGCCCTCACATAGTGCATTGCCGAAAGTTGACTCATTCGCACCGTATCCCTCTGGCCGATCGGGAGAATCTCGGATGGCAAGAGGCGGTGATCGAACGTGCCTCCGGTGGCGCCCGAACCGGCCCCGGACGTACGGCGATTGACCGGCCCCCCAGTACGGTGAGAGGTACCACGATGACAACGAACCCCGTCAAGCGCTACGCAGCCCGCGCGCTGACATTGACGGTGGCGGCCTGTGCGGCCGCGGCGGCAACCACCCTTCCGGCGTCCGCTGCCGACCAGCCGACACGGCAGCAGCTCATGGCGGACTGCGGCTCGGGCGAAGGCAAGTGCACGTTCAACTCGCCCCAGCTCGGGGAGGCCTACCTGGGTGAGTTCCGCCAGGTGTCGAACTCGCTGTTCAACTGCACCACCTCCGACGCCACTCAGACGATGACGTGGGACGACACGGTGGGATCCACCGACTCGTTGGGCGTCTCGGTCACCGCCGGCGGCAAGATCGCGGGCATCGTGGACCTGAGCATAACCGCCAGTTACAGCCACAGTTGGTCGAGCACTCACTCGGAGAGCAGCTCGCTCAACATGACGGTGAAGCCGGGCGAGGTGGGCTGGATCTCGCGCGCCCAGGTGATGCAGAAGGTCTCCGGTACCTGGCAGACCCACTACGACAGCCCCAAGTGGGGCCACTACTACTGGTTCTTCCAGGACACCATCACCAGCCCGGCCAAGAACGGCACCGACGGCAAGAGCAATGCCGTGGTGGTGAAGAGCCGGAAGATGACCGCCGCGGAGAAGCGTTCCTGCTCCGCCGGGGCCCGCAACGGCCGTACGTTCGTCGAGGGGCGCTGAGCGGCGCCTCGCGTATGACACCGGCCCCCGGCCCCGCACCCGTGCGGGGCCGGGGGCCCTCGGCTCCGCTGGACCGGTGGTCGACGCACAGCCCCGCCGCTCGCCGCACAGCACTGGTCCGTAATGCCGCGGCCACCGACGGCCGACGCTCACGGCAGCCGTCGGGCCGCCGCAGGCCCCCCGCTGATTCTTAGCATCAGAGGCCAACTATTCGCCCGGCCACCGCCACGACGACTACAAAGGACCGGACCGGACCGAACCCGTCGGCGGGAATGACGTTACCCATCGGCGATCGGGATGATGTCGAAGGCGGTGACGTGCATGCGTGAGTGCAGCAGGATCGAACCGATGGCGGTCAGATTACTTTCGGGAAGTCCGAGTTCCGGATCTTTTACCTGATGCGGGCTGCCGTGCTGCAACCCGTGTCGTTTTCCTCGGCGTCCGCATCGGTGGACGAGTACCGGCTTCTGACGGCGACCATCCGGTCGAGAGCGCACGAGGCTCAGGGACTTTTTCGCAGAGCCGACCGCGCGGAGCGAGGAACGCCCTTCCTCCCGGTGCGCATTCAGCAGCGGGGCCTGTTCATCGAGCTCTACCTTGAGCTGCGCCTGCAGAACACGGGCCTTCGCGTTGTCGGGTTCCGCAACACCTTCGAGAACGGGCAGGCCCCGCCGGAGGCCTGTGTCCGCCACGTGCGGGGCTCGGTCGTGCCCCCGGGAATCCACCGAGCGGAAGCCCTGCCCTTCGGCGGAGACCGCTCCGACCTGGAGACGGCCGCCGACGTGCGGCGTACGGAAGTCTCCCTGGGGCGCGGACCCTTGGGCACAGCGGTCATCCGGCTGCATCTGAACCGCGATCCGAAGTGCACCGCACACGGAATCCTCGTGCTCTCGGAAATGCTCTGCGAGGCTGCCCGATTCCCCGCCCTGGCCGATGCGATGTCACGCATCTGGATGACCGGTGGACGGCTGTCGTCCGCGGCAGTCTTCTGATCACACACCTGGGCATCTGCCCGGCGGAGCCGGGGCGCCGAAGCAGGAGTGAGGACCTCTCCAAGAGTTCGTTCACACCCCGTACTATCTGCGATTCCCTCCTGGGAATCCATGGAACAGGAGCGAATGTGACAGTCAAGCGCACCGGTCGCCTCGCGGTACTCGCCGCCGTACCCGCTGTGGTGTCCCTGACCCTCGGACTTTCCGGAACAGCTCTCGCGGAGAGCGGAAAGGCGTACCAGATCGATCTGGCGCAGCTGAATGCATCGGGCTCCAGCGGTACGGTCATGCTCAGCCTCAAGGGCAGACAACTCACCGTGCAGATCGAGTCCCGGGGCATGGTGCCCGGACAGCCGTCGGCCCAGCACCTGCACGGCTCCACCAAGGGACACGACTTCCACTGCCCGGACGCCACCGACGACACCGACGGCGACGGGGTGCTCAGTAACACCGAGGCCACGCATGACTACGGCGACATCAACATCTCCCTGACGACGTCCGGGGACACCGAAGCCACCAGCGGTCTCGCCGTGGAGCGCATGCCCGTCGCCGACAAGCAGGGCAGGCTCTCCTACAAGCGGACGATCACCGTCGGTCAGGACGTGGTCGACCACATCAAGGACCTGCACGTCGTGCAGCACGGCATCGACCGCAACAAGAACGACAAGTACGACTTCGAAGGGGCCGGCAAGAGCGAGCTCGACCCGAAGCTGCCGCAGGAGGCCACGGCTCCGACGAACTGCGGGGAGGTCAAGGGCGCGGCCGTGGGATCCATTCCGGTCGGCGGAATCGAGACCGGCGGTGGTTCTCCGCAGCGCGCTGCGGTGCCGGCGACGGTGCGCGACAGTGCTGCGATCGCCGTACTCGCCGTGGTGGCCGGCGCCGTGGCGGTCACGCGGAGGCGGGCCACCGCCGTTCCCGTCCGCAAGGAGACCACCAGGGGCGGCGCGTGAAGTCGGCCCCCGCGCCCTCCGCATCCACCGCACGGCCCCGCCGCGGCCGGACCGCAGTCCCACTGGCGGCAGCCGTTCTCGCCGGGCTGCTGCTCGCGGGGTGCGCGGGCCGGCCCGCGGCGAAGCCCACTGCCGAGGGGCAAGCCACCCGGGGCGGGGCATCGGCCGCCGCCGGCGCCGGTCCCACGGGGAAGGCGCCTGCCGGCAGTGACTCCCCGTCGACCGCGGGCGGATCGCAGAGCGGTACGGGCACGGGCGCAGGCCGGGCAGAGCCGGCCCTCGCCCGGTCGGAACCGCAGAAGATCACGATCCCCTCCCTCGGCGTGTCCAGCTCCCTGGAGACGCTGCGGCAGAACGCGGACGGCACCATGCAGACCCCGAAGGACCCCGCGCTGGCGGGCTGGTACGAGCCGGGGCCGAGCCCCGGTTCCCAGGGGCCGGCGGTCATCGCCGGGCACGTCACGTGGAACGGAGCACCCGCCGTGTTCGAGAAACTGAAGACGATGAAGGCCGGTGACACCGTCAAGGTGACGCGACGGGACGGGAAGACGGTCACGTTCACGGTGGACCGGGTCGCCGAGTACCCCAAGGCCGAGTTCCCCACACTGGAGGTCTACAAGAACCTGGACCACGCGGGCCTTCGCCTGGTCACGTGCGGCGGGGACTTCGACCCGAAGAAGCACTACTACGACAGCAACGTGGTGGTGTTCGCCCGCATGACGAGCGCCGCATAGCCAGGGTCGGCCGTTCGCCTTCCAGGACGGCCGAGGATATGCCGTGCAAACCGCCCGAGACCTTTTCACGGCTGGATTTGTCATCCGGCGACAGAACTGAACTCGCTTGTCGAGCGGCCCGTTTGGAGGACGGGAGGGAAAACGTCCATCGGATCGAGGAGTGCCAATGTCCCGGAAACGGACTATGAGTCTCAAGAAGAAGCTCGTGCTCTCTGTCGTCGCGGGAGCCCTGGTGACCGGAGGGGTCGTTGCCACGGTGGCGACCGGAAATGCCGCCGTCCCCGACGTCGTGTGCCCGGGGTCCACGGTGACCTTGTCGGGTGAGGCGGGTGCGCCGGCGGCCACCAGTGGGACGTTCCCGGTGGGGACGAAGTTGCGGGTGACGAATCTGGACAACGGTCATGCGACGACGGTGACGGTGAACGGCCCGTCGGGCAGTTGTGTCCTGCTGAACAACGCGGCCTTCGACACGGTGCGGGAGCCCGGCAAGAACCTGATCAGGCGGGCACGCATCGAGCGCGTGGCCGGCGGCCGTGACGTGTCGGCCGGTGCTGCGGCCGGTTCCGGCGCCGCGGGTGGACAGGTGCCGCCGGCCACCGGGGAGGTGGTGTGCCCGGGGTCCACGGTGACGTTGTCGGGTGAGGCGGGTGCGCCGGCGGCCACCAGTGGGACGTTCCCGGTGGGGATGAAGTTGCGCGTGACGAATCTGGACAACGGTCGTGCGACGACGGTGACGGTGAACGGCCCGTCGGGCAGTTGTGTCCTGCTGAACAACGCTGCCTTCGACACGGTGCGGGAGCCGGGCAAGAACCTGATCCGGCGGGCACGCATCGAGCGCGTGCGCTGAGGATCACGGACCACGTGGGGCGACGGCGGCTGACCGACGTCGCCCCATCGCCCGGTACCTTCCGTTCCCCCGGCGGAAGAAGCGTCCGGTCCGGCTCGACGCGGGTGACGACCATGATCTTGGTCACGTTTCGCCACCGGGCGGCATTGATCCATTTAGATGTCAGCTGACCGGGGCGCCTGCGCAGCCGCGCGGCCCCTGAGCAAGTCAACTGGCCTCATTTCCGGGGGGATTGACCCATGCCGCTTCTGCGGAGAGGAACCACCACCGCCACCCTTGCAGCGGCGGTGCTCATGTTCGGCGCCCAGTCCGCCGTGGCTCTGGACAACATGTACCCGAACTACGGCTGGACGTGCTACGACGGCAACATGAGCAACGGCACGTTCTGTCAGACGGACAACGCCGACTTCACCGTGTGGTCACAGGGCAATGTGCCCAGCAGCGTCAAGACCACCATCAAGAACACGATCAAGAACCAGTACGGCCCGACGGACCTGACGGTCTCGTTCCAGTCCTCGGGTACCTACACCGGGAACTCCGAGACCGACCTCATCAACCAGTCCGGCGCCCTGCCCGCCGACACGGTCGGCATCACCTGGTGCGACGACGCCGTGACGAGCAAGAAGTGCGACCAGCACTACGTCCGCTACAACTCCAGCGTCAGCGAGGTCGGGCCCATCAACGGCTCCGACGTATGCCACGAGACGGGACACTCCGTCGGTCTCACGCACGGCGGTGACGCCAATCCCCGCGTGAGCAACACCGACAGCCGGGTGGGCTGCATGTCGTACAACGACGTGTACTCGCTGGGCTCCAACAACCGCACCAACATCAACAGCGTCTACTAGGAGGGACGGGCATGATCTCCATGAAGCGGAGCAGAGTCGTCGGCTCCTTCGTGGCAGCCTCGCTGGCCGGTGCGGGAATTCTGTGCCTCACGGGCCTGACCTCGGACGACGGGTCCCCGCGCCGTCCGTCCGTCATCGTCGCCCACGCCAAGGAGGCCCTCCCGTCCACCACTGCCCGGGACTGGGTCTCCTACGCCGACCACGTCGCGGTCGTGCGCGTGGTATCGGAAGGCGAGGATGCGCCCTCGGCCGAGGAGACGGCCGCCGGCGAGGGGTACATCAGCCGTACCGTCAAGATCGACGTGGCGCAGAAGCTGTGGTCACGCCCCGGCGCGCCCGAGCTGCCCGCCAGCGTCACCTCAACCGTGGACGGCTGGTCGTTCAAGGGCAGCACCCGCACCCCGATCGCCCGTGAGAACGCTTCCCGGCTGGAGCCCGGGCACACCTACGTCATCGCGCTCGCCCGGTTCGGCGACGGACAGTGGTCCCGCACCGGTTCCGGCGCCGCGCTGCCCTACGACAGCTCGGTGCTCGGCAACGGCGAGGTGATGAGCAAGACCGTCACCATCGAAAAGGCTCCCAGCCCCATGCCCCCGATGGTCGAGGGCCCCGGCCTCGACGCCACGGAGGTGGCGGCCGTGGCCAAGGGGCAGGCCGCGAGTGCATTGGCCAGCATGCTGGCGCAGGCCACCGCCGAGCCCGCGGCGGTGCAGAACGCCGGACTTGACCCCGTGTCGCGCTACGCGAAGGTGACCGCGCAGACGGTTCCCACGGAGTACTGCGCGGCCGCCGAGCCCTTCAGCGCGGCATCCGGCAGTGAGCTCAGCAAGGCGGAGATCGCCGACTACCTGGAAGTCCTGCTGCCGTACGAGAGCGCCGATCACGCCACGACGGTGACGATGCTCATCTCCTATTACAGGGACGAGCTGGCGCAGGACTGGAGCACGATAGCCAAGGTCACCGCAGCCCGTGCCTCGTTCACGGCGCGGCTGGGCTCCCAGTGCGGGTTCGAGGTACGGTCGTTGACCCCCAACCCGGCTCCGGCCCCTACCGTGTCGGTGGGCTGACGGTCCTGTCAGTCCGCACACCGGGGCCGGCGCACGCTCGCGTGCCCGGCCCCGTCTGCCGGGTCATGCGGATGGTGCCGGCACGGTGAGGCATCGGCGCCTCTACCACGTACGGGTGGGGAAGTAAGCTCTCCGTTTATTCGGACTGGCTGGATATGATCGGTACCCTCACCCCACGGGGCCGCGTCGGCAGTTCCCCATGTCCTCCCCGAGGACTGTTTGCCGGCCGTCCATGGGTCCGTCCCCGCTCCGCCGCTCCCGAGGACCGATGTCTCCGATGGAACCCGAAGGCCCACCAGGCCCCCCAGGCCCAGCCGGCCCGCCGCCCGCCCGGCGCCGCCGCACCGTACGCCTGCGGACGATGCTCGTCTGGTTGGCCGTCGTCCCGACCGTGGCGATGGGTGCCCAGGTTGCCGTGACCGCTCAGCGGTTGCTGGCCCAGTCGGAGCACCTGCGCGCCGACCTGGAGGCCGGCGAGCGGGTCGGCGTACCGCTGGTCGAGCTCATGGCCGAGCTGCAGGCCGAGCGGGCGATGACGGCGGCGCGGTGGGCCGGCACCCCCGTCGCCGACGACGACCTCCGCGACCAGCGGGCCGCAACGGACCGGGCGGCGGCGCAGTTCCGGCGGCTCTCGGGCAGCAGCAGCGACGACGGTGCGCAGCATTCCGGGCAGTTCCACGGGCACCTCGACGAGGTGGGTGACGGGCTCGACCGACTCACCGCGTACCGCAAACGTGCGGACGCCCACAGCGGCAGCGCCGAACAGGCGGTCGGCTACTACACCGGCGTGATCGGCGACATCATCCGCGCGTACCAGGATGGATTCAGCCACGGCGAGGACGCCGAACTCGCCCAGGAGAGCAGGCCCGCCATCGCCCTGTTCTCGGCGGCCGAGATGGTCGCGCGCGAGGACACGGCCCTCGCGCTGGCCGGACCGTCCAGGGAACTGGCGCCCACCGCTTTCTCCGAGTTCCTCGACGCCATCGGCGCCCACCGGTACCTGTACGACACCTGGATCGTGCCGTACCTGTCGCCCGCGGAACAGGATTCCTACGACAAGCTCACCGGCTCGGACGCCTGGCAGACCAAGTTCCGCATCGAGAACGCGGTCGTCGCCAACCACAAGGACACCGCGACCGGAGTCAAGCTGCCGGTCGACGTCGGCGACTGGCGTGCCGCGCACGGCACGTTCGCGCCGCAGCTGGCCGCGCTCAACGCGGAGCGGTCGCGGACCGTGCTCGCACACGCCGAGGCGAAGGCCACCCAACTGGAGACCGAGGTCTACTGGCTGGTCGGGGCCAGCAGCGGCGCCCTGCTGGTGGTCACCGTGGTCGTTTTCCTCACCACGCGTTCGGTGCTGCGCCGCCTGCGCCGCCTGCACACCCGTACGGTCGCCATCGCGGAGGAAACACTGCCCGAGGTGGTGTCCCGGCTTCAGCGCGGGCAGGCCGTCGACGCCGAGGCATTGCCGGCCGTCCGCGGGCACGAGGACGAGGTCGGGCGGATCAGCGACGCTTTCGCCCAGGTCGTCGCCGTGTCCGTGGACGGGCACCGGCAGCTTGCAGCCGAGCGGCACGGCTTCGGCCTGTTCGCCTCCGGCATCGCCGCACGCACCGGGAACCTCGTCAGCCGCCAGCTCAGTCTGACCGAGGACCTCCAGGAGACTTTCGGCCACGACGAAGCGCTTCTGGCCCAGTTGATGCGGTCCGACCAGTTGACGGTGGGGATGCGGCGCCAGACCGAGAACCTGCTCATCCTCGCCGGCGGCGAGGTCCCGGACCCGCACACCGAGCCCATGCGCGTCGCCGACCTGCTGCGCGAAGCCGCCGCGGAGGTCGAGGACTTCCGGCGGATCGAACGGCAGGCGCTGGACGAGGTGAGCGTGCAGCCGCACGTGATCAGCCAGATCAGCCACCTGCTCGCCGAGCTGCTGGACAACGCAACCCGGTTCTCCCCGCCACGGTCGAAGGTGGTCGTGCGCGCCGAACTGGTCGCGGAGGGAATCTCGGTCGAGATCGAGGACCGCGGACCGCGGGTGGCGGCCGCCGGGTACGAGGAGATGAACCGGCGTCTGCACTCGGCGCCGCCGTACTCCGTGCTCGCGGAGAACGCGCACCGGCTGGGCCTCTTCGTCGTGGGCCACCTGGCCGACCAGCTCCAGGCCAGGGTCACGCTGCGGCGCTCGGTGTACGGGGGGACGGCGGCGGTGGTGATCCTGCCGAGCGAGGTGCTGGTGCCCACCGACGGGAAGAGGGGGCCGGGGCCGGGGCCGGCGGAGCGCGGGCCGGAGCCCGAGCGGGAGCCGGTGCCGAAGCCGGCTCCCGTGCTCACCCCCGTACGGGCACCCGTACCCGAGGTCCCCCCGGTCCCCGCGCCCATGCCCGTACCGCGGCCGGCCGAGCGGGCGGCGCCCGCTCGCTCCGGACCCGGCGATCCCACGCGGCCGGCCCTGCCCGAGCGCGTCCCGCAGACCCACCTCACCCGGCAACTCCGCGGGCCCCGCGCCCCGGAGCCGGACGTCGGCCGGGACGCGGCGACCCCCCAAGAGGTGGCCGACGCCTGGGCGGAGTACGAAGAGGGGACCCAGAAAGTGGAAGCAGAGCTCAGACAGGATCAGCCATGACGACGACAGCCAACGACATGATCTACAGCGTCCTGGACAACAACCTGAGCAGGATCGCCGGCATCCAGGGAGCCGTGCTCCTGTCCAACGACGGGATCAAGCTGAGCGCCTACCTGCTGGAACGGGATCAGGCGGAGCGGATCGCGGCCGCGTCCTCCGGGATCGCCGCCACGATGAAGGCGATATCCAGGGAGGTCGCCGGCGGCCGGGTCATCCGCCAGCTGGTGGAGATGGACGACCGGTACCTCTGCATCGTCGGGTGCGGGGAAGGCAGCACGCTCATCGTGGTGACCTCCCGCAAGGCGCGGCTCGGGGAGCTCGGAGGCGAGGCCGTACGGACGGCCCAGGCACTCGGCGAGTGGCTGGGCACCCCCGAGCGCGCCCCGGCGCCGGCGTCGACCCCGGCGCCGACGTCCTGATGCCGGACGAGCCGCAGCGCAGAAGCCCCCGCCGGACACGGCTGTACGCGTTGACCGACGGCCGTACGACCGCCGCCCCGCAGACCGTCCTCACGATGGACACCACGATCGTGGCGGCGGTCACCGCGGACGACGACGCCCACAGCGGCCTGCCCACCGAATGGCGGGCCATCCTTGCGATGTGCCCGCCGCCGGGCGGGCTGGCGGTCGCCGAGATCGCCGCCCGGATGCACATGCGCCTCACTCCGATGACGCTCCTCCTCGGCGAACTCGCGGACCGCGGGATGATCCACCATCGGCCGCCCCTGGAGGGGGCCCAGACCACCAACGTCCACCTGCTCATGAAAATCAGGGACAACCTTGCCCGGATATGACACCCCCGACGTTCCCGCCCCGGAAGCGTCCCCTGTCAAGATCCTCATCGCCGGCGGATTCGGAGTCGGCAAGACGACCCTGGTCGAGGCGGTCTCCGAGATCGAGCCGCTGCGTACGGAGGAACGCCTCACGAGCGCGGGGGTCGGCGTCGACGACCTCGACGGCATCGAGTCCAAGACCCTGACCACCGTTGCCATGGACTTCGGCCGGATCACCCTCGCCGACGCCGGAGTCGTCCTGTACCTGTTCGGCACACCCGGCCAGGAGCGGTTCTGGTTCATGTGGGACGACCTGCTGAACGGGGCTCTGGGGGCACTCGTACTCGTCGACACGCGGCGCCTGGACCGGGGCTTTCCGGCCATCGACTTCTTCGAGAGCCGGGGACTGCCCTTCGTGGTTGGCGCCAACTGCTTCCACGGCGAGCAGCCGTACACGGCCGAGGAGATCGCCGCCGCGCTGCACCTTCGCAACCCTGCCACGCCCGTCCTCCTGCTCGACGCCCGCTCCCGTACGGACGTCCGCGACGCCCTGCTGTCCCTGCTGGACGTGGTCATCGCCCAGGCGCGTACCGCCGCGAGCGCCTGACCCGCCGGGGCGGCAGCTCGCGGGCGGCGCCCCGGCGGGCGTCAGGACAGCGACGCAGGCTCCTCCGCTGCCAGGGAGTTGCCCGCGGGGATGCGGCCGCAGTCGGAGGGAGCGGTCCTGCCCGCGAAGCGGTCACCCAGCCAGCCCAGCGCGACGGGTGCCCAGACGGCGGACGCGCCGGTGTGGCTGAGCAGCTCGTACTGGCTGTACTTGACCGCCGAGTTGCCGGTGGCGCAGTACTGCCGGGCGAGCGCCCGCACGTCCCCGGCGACCATGACGCCGTCGCCCGTGCCGACTCCCGGCGGGTTGCCGAACGTGCCCTCCAAAACGCCCGCGTCGCCTTGGGCGATGAATCCGGGGATGGCCGGGGTGGGGGCCGAGCCGAGGTTGAGCTTGTTCATCGTCTCCACGAACGCGGGGATCGAGTTCGGGTCGGCGTACTGCGACTTCGCCATCTTCTTCCAGGTCAGCCCGGGGTAGTGACCGAGTGCGTCGATGATGGAGCCGTGCTCCAGCTCCTTGTACACCTCCAGGCCGTAGTCGTTGAGATAGGACTTGAGGTCGATGCCGTAGGAGCGGGAGGCCCCGATGACCGCCATGGGGATGACGCCCGACCACGCCAGTGAGCCGTCCACGTACTTCAGGTTGTGCGCCGGGTCCACGAGCAGACCGCCCTCGGCGTAGCCCACCAGCTTGCGCTGTACGTCCGGCGCGTAGCCCGGCGCGAGCGCGGCCGCCCAGTTGGTCGCGATGGCACCACCGGAGTAGCCCATGAGACCGAATGCGGTCTCCGGATTCAGCCCGGTCTGCGCAGACTTGGTAGCGGCGCGGATCGAGTCCAGCGTGTTGGTCCCGTACTCCGGTCCCGCCGCGAAGTTCGCCTTCTGGCCCTCGGTGTCCGGGATGACGACGTCGTAGCCCTGCGCCAGGAGTGGTGCCAGGAAGACCGCCTCGACGTTGGGGATGACGCCCCCCAGGGTGACGCCTCCGGCGATCGCCCGGGACGGCCCGTCCTCCGGGTTGAGCGAGTCGTAGAACGACTGGTAGGACACCGCCTTGCTGCGGTCGCCCGTCGGACTGCGCACCACCGTGGTCACGTTGGCGGCGGGGCGGCCCTGGGCATCTGTGGTGCGGTAGAGCAGCTGGACCGCCTTCAGGGGCGTGGGGATGCCGATGAGGTGGTACTGCAGCGTCCGCGTCTTCAGCACCGTGCCCGGCGCGAACGCGGACAGGGGCTCGCTGCCGGCGTAGGTGTAGAACGATTCGCTTGCCGTCGCCGCCGCTGTCGGCGACGTAAAGGGGGCGGCGGTGGCCGCGGGGGCGGCGGTCATGGCCGCCGCGGTGGCGACGGCGACGGAGATCAGGCGGACGGCTGCCTTGGACATGCGTTCCTCGACTTCTGGGTGGGGGGGCTGACGCATCGGCACGAGGTCGCGTGCACCGGCGCGCCAGGCCGGGGCGGGTGGTCCCCGGCAGGGGAGTGCGGTGAACGATGCGGCCGCGGTCCGCCGCATCTGGCCATTCACCGGCCAGTCGTGTTACCAACCAGTAGGTGATGTCCCGGAAACATCATGAGGGCCGTTGTACGGCCGCGTCTCCGGGGTGGGGAACAGAGATGTGCGAGGTGGATTGTGACCGGACCCAATGCCGTGGAACGGGGCGCGGTACCGCAGTTCGGTGGTGTTCCGGTCCACAAACGGCTCCAGGACGCCGCCGGGTCGCTGGAGCGTGCGGTGATGGCCCGGCTCGTCGAGCGGCTGCCCGTCTACGGAACGCTGCCGGCGGAACACCTCGGCGGTGACATCGCCAAGCAGGTGACCCGCGGCATCCGGAGCTTCGCCGGGGTCCTGAGCACCGGCGAACTGCCGGGACAGGCCGAGGCGGCGGCGATCCGCGAGTCCTCGGCCCGGCGTGCCGACGAGGGCGTGCCGCTGGAGGCCGTGGTCGGTGCCTACCACCTGGGGGCGGAGGAGTGCGCCGCCCAGGTGTTCTCGACGGCCGAACCGGGTGACCTGGACGACGTGCTGCTGGTCCAGCGCCAACTGCTCGCATACCTGCGGCTGGTGAGCTGCGAGGTCGCGGCCGGGTACGTACAGGAGCGGCAGACGGCGCTCAGTGACGAGCAGGTCGCCCTGCAGGCACTGCTGTCCCGGCTGCTGGAGGGCGGCAGCCCGCAGGTCGCGGCCGACCGAGCCGGCATCCGTCTGCCGCCCTGCTACCTGGTGCTGAGCATCACCGTGGGGCCCCACCCGGACGAGCTGGTGCCGGACGTGAACCATGCGGTCGCCGCCCGCCGCAAACTCCGGCGGCTGCGCAACGAGCTCCAGCGCCGGACGACGGGGGTCCCGCTGTCCGTGCTGTCCGGCGACGGCGGGCTGGTGCTGATCCCCTACGAGACGCCGCCCGCCGACTTCGGCCGCGCGGACCGGGACCGGCTCTCGCTGCTGGTCGGACAGCTCGGCCAGATGTGCGGTGCCGAGCTGCTGGCCGCGGCGGCGGCCGCGGCACCGGAAGGCGTTGCGGAGGCCGCCCGGCTGGCCGGCGAGGTACGGGAGGTGGCGGAGGCGTCCGGCCGCGGGCCCGGGCTGTACCTGCTCGACGACGTGCTGCTTGAGTACCAGCTGAGCCGCCCGAGCCCGGCCAGGGATGGGCTCGCCGCGCTGCTCGACCCGCTGGACGCGCGCCCGGAGCTGCTCGTCACGTTACGGGTCTTCCTCGCGTGCAGCCTCGACCGGCGCCGGGCCGCCGCCCGGCTCCAGGTGCACCCGAACACGGTCGACTACCGGCTGCGCAAGGCGACGGAGTTCACCGGACTCGACGCTTCCCGCGGCGCCGACGTACTGACGTTGCGCGCCGCGCTGGCCGCCCATGACGCCGTACGCCAGGGCAAGCCCGCCGGCGGAGGCCATGACCGCCTCGACGAAGGACACCGCCGCCAAGCCCGGCCGTGAGGTCAGGCGCCGGGCCGCCTCAACCACGCGGTCTCCGACAAGCACACCGCGCCCACCGAGCCGAGCGGCGCCCGGGTCACGGCTGCACCACCGCGTTGCGGGCCACCGAATCGCTGGGGACACTGACACTGACGGCGGGGCGGCACTCGTGAGAGGCCTGGAACCGTGGGCGATTACGTCGAGCTTCCCGGTGTGAGGACGTGGTACGAGGCCGAGGGCGCCGGTGACCCTCTGCTGCTCCTGCACGGCGGGTTCTGTACGAACGAGACATGGGGCGCCCAGCGACCGGACTTCGCTGCCGAGTACCACGTGTTCCTGCCCGAGCGTCGCGGACACGGGCGTACTCCCGACGTCGCCGGACCGCTCTCGTACGAGGCCATGGCCGACGACACCATCGCCTTCATCGAGTCGGTCGTCGGCGGCCCCGCGCATCTCGTCGGCTGGAGTGACGGCGGGATCGTCGCCCTGCTGGTCGCCATCGGCCGCCCCGATCTGGTCCGGAAGGTCGTGGCCATCGGGGCCAACTTCCTCCCCGCTCCCCAAAGCACTGCGGCACCGGAGGCGCTGGACGACATGGCGGCGGACGGTGACGACCTGGCGTTCTTCCGCGAGGCGTACCAGGCCGTGTCACCTGACGGCGCCGAGCACTGGCCGGTCGTGGTGGCCAAGGTGGCCGACATGATTCGTACGCAGCCGACGATCTCGACCGACGCCCTCGCCCGGATCAGCGCACCGACGCTGGTCCTGGCCGGTGACGACGACCTGGTCACCCTGGAACACACCGTCGCCCTGTACCGCGCGATCCCCAACTCCGAACTCGCCGTGGTCCCCGGAACCTCTCACGGGCTGCCGATGGAGAAGCCCGGGCAGGTCAACCGGCTCATTCTTGACTTCCTCACCAACGACCCCATCCCGACGATCTTTCCCGTACGCCGCGCCGGGAGGACACCGGCAGGCGGTCAGGCATGACTGCACGGAGAGCACCGGCTCGTGCCTCCACGCGACGGCCGTTCACGGCGCTGCACGGCCCGCGTTCCACCACGTCCCGGACCCTTGCGGGAACGGACTCGCCGTCCAGCTGCGCGGTCCGCAGTGCCGCGTGGCGGCGGGGCGCTGATCCGGCCGCGCGGGGCGAGCGGCATCATGATCCACATGACTTCCGCGGAGCACTTCCCCTCCACCGAGCCTCCCCCTTCCGCTGACACGTGCCCTTCTGCACGCGGGTTTCCGTCGACCGGCCGTCGCGTGCTGGTCAGCGGCGCCTCACGCGGACTCGGCCGTGCGCTCGCCCAGGCGTTCGCCGCCAACGGGGACCGGGTGGCCGTCCACTTCGGCTCGCGGCGCGGGGAGGCAGAGGAGACCCTCGCCTCTCTCGTCGGTACGGGACACGTCCTCGCCGGGGGCGACCTGTCGACACCCGACGGTGCGCATGCTGTTGCCGAGACCGCGGCCGGAGGGCTCGGCGGGCTGGACGTGCTCGTGAACAACGCCGCGGTGAACCTGCCGCATCCGCTGGCTACGACCTCGTACGAGGACTGGGCGGCCGCCTGGCAGGGTCACGTATCCGTCAACCTCCTGGCCACGGCGAACCTCAGCCACCTCGCGGCCCGCCGGATGATCGAGCAGGGCGGCGGTGGCCGGATCGTCAACGTCGGCTCGCGCGGGGCCTTTCGCGGTGAGCCCGACCACCCGGCGTACGGGGCGACGAAGGCGGCGGTGCACGCGCTGGGCCAGTCCCTGGCCGTGCACCTCGCCGCGTACGGAATCGGCGTCGCCTCCGTCGCACCCGGGTTCTTCGAGACGGAGCGGGTCGCGCACCGGCTGAGCGGGGCGGAGGGCGATGCGATCCGTGCCCAGAGCCCGTTCGGGCGAGTGGCGTCGCCGGACGAGATCGCGGCGGCCGTGCTGTGGCTGGCATCACCGGTGGCGGAATGGGCCTCGGGGACGGTTCTGGACCTCAACGGGGCCTCTTACCTCCGTACGTGAGACTGCTCCCCGGCGCAGCCGCCTGGACGCACGAGCCGTCGAAGCGACCCTCGGGCCGCTCTTCGAGGGGCACACGGCATGCGGCTCAGGCAGGCCGCCCCCGCGTTCGCCGCCGAGACCGGGGCCAACGCCCCGGCGGTCACGGGGCGGTGGACGGAGCGGGCGCGCGTAGCCGATCATGGCACCATGTCGATCCCCACGTACGAGACCGATGTGTTCGAGACCTCCAGGGGCCGCCTGGAGGCCATCGCCTACCGGCTGTTGGGGTCGGCCGGCGACGCCGAGGACGCCGTGCAGGACACGTATCTGCGGTGGCATGCCGCGGACCGGGAGCGGATCGAGACGCCCGAGGCGTGGCTGACGAAGGTGCTCACCAACATCTGCCTCAACCAGCTCACCTCGGCGCGGGTCAGGCGCGAAACGTACGTGGGGCAGTGGCTTCCGGAGCCGGTCCTGGCGGGCGACCGGATGCTCGGGCCGGCCGACACCGCAGAGCAGCGCGAGTCGGTCTCCCTCGCGATGCTCACCCTCATGGAGCGGCTGTCGCCCAACGAGCGCGTCGTGTACGTGCTGCGCGAGGCGTTCGGGTACGGGCACCGCGAGATCGCGGAGATCCTCGACCTCACCGAGTCGAACTGCCAGCAGATCTACCGCCGCGCCAAGCAGCACCTCACCGCCGACCGGGCCCGCACCGAGGTCGACGCGGCCGCCGCGCGCAAGGTCGTCGAGGAGTTCCTCGCCGCGGCCCTCAGCGGCGACACCGAGCCGCTGATCCGGCTGCTCACCGACGACGCGGTCAGCGTGGCCGACGGCGGTGCACGGGTTCAGGCCCGCAGGACGCCGGTCATCGGTGCGCTCGGCATCGCGCGCTACCTGCGGGGGTTGTTCCGGCCGCACCCGGCCAAGCGAGCGGCTGCCGGTGGCCCGGTCGCCCTCCATGCCGCCGTCGTCAACGGCTCTCCTGCCGTACTGATCGCGGTCGAGGAGCGGATCCTCGGCGTCATCTGCCTCGCCGCGACCCCCGACGGCGTCGAGGCGCTCCACATCCAGGTCAACCCCGACAAACTGGAGCGCATCACGCGCCAGTGGGCGGCCGCCGGCCCCCACCGCCCCCTCACGGAGATCTGGTGAACCCTGCGTGACCCACGTCACAGTCGATGCCTGTCAGGGATCGTGCGGCTGTCCGGTTCAGGAGGTGAGTCCCACCGGATAGGAGCCAGCCATGAAGCACCGCATCGTCGTCCTGGGAGCCGGGTACGCCGGAGCAGTCACCGCCGGTCGCCTCGCCAGGCGGCTGCACCGCGACGACGTCGAGATCACCCTGGTCAACGGCGACCCCGACTTCGTCGAGCGCATACGTCTGCACCAGCTCGCGAGCGGCCAGGACCTGCCGCGCCGCCCGCTGCGCGAGGTGTACGAAGGCACCGGCGTGCAGGTCCGGACCGCCTGGGTCACCGCGGTCGACGCCGACCGCAAGACCGTCGGCCTCAGCGGCGAGAACGGTGCCGAGAGCCTCGGCTACGACACCCTCGTGTACGCCCTCGGAAGCACCAACGCCGAGCACGACGTCCCCGGTGTCGCCGAGTACGCCCACAACGTCGCCGGAAAGCAGGACGCGCTGCGGCTGCGGGGGGCCCTGGGCGAACTGCAGGCGGGTGAGGCCGTAGTGGTCGTCGGCGGCGGCCTGACCGGCATCGAAGTGGCGACCGAGATCGCCGAGGCACGACCCGACCTCGACGTCGCCATCGCCGCCCGCGAGGGCGTCGGCAGCTGGCTCGGCGACAAGGCGCAGCGCCACCTGCGCGTCGTCTTCGACCGGCTCGGCATCACGGTCCACGAGGGGGCCGACATCACCCGCGTCGAAGCGAACCGGGTCGTGACCGGCGCAGCGGGGGAGATCCCGGCCCAGCTCACGGTGTGGACCGCCGGCTTCACGGTGCACCCGATCGCGGCCGCCACCACCCTGGAGGTGTCGGACACCGGGCGGATCGTCGTCGACGGCACCATGCGCTCGGTCTCGCACCCCGACGTGTATGCCGTCGGCGACGCCGCGCTCGCCGAGGGCGCGGGCGGCAAGGCCCTGCGGATGGCCTGCGCCACGGCCACCCCGATGGCGTGGCAGGCCGCCGACGCCCTCGCCGCGCGACTGACCGGCCGCAAGGTCCCCCGGAAGCCGATCGGTTATGCCGCCCAGTGCATCAGCCTCGGACGCCGCGACGGAATCCTCCAGCGCGTGACCCACGAGGACCAGATGACGTCCACCGTCATCACCGGCCGGGCCGGCGCCCGCATCAAGGAGTTCATCTGCGCGTCCACGGCCTGGGGCCTGGCCCACCCGACGATGCTCCTCCCCACCCGGCGCCGCCGCGTCCTCCCGGCGACCCGAGCAGCGCAGGTCCAGTACGCCACGACGTGAGGCGCAGTCGTCCGCGGCGGCTGCCCGCGAGGCCCCGGTCCCAGCCGCCGTGACCCGCGAGAGCACCGGCTCCCGCCGGGTTTCGCCCCGGGGCGCGGTCCCTGCGTGCTTCGAGGTACCCGCGAACAGCGGAAGGAATCCGCTCCGCTACCATGTTCGATTTAGGAGTGACCAGCCGTAAATATGAATATCGACTGAAGAAGTAGCAACGGTATCGCGAGTGTTTTCTAACATGGGCGGCGGCATAAAGCCCGCTGCGTGGCGTCAACCACGGGTCGGGCTGTGGGCTGCGGTGAGTGTGCTGGCCCTTGGGTTCCTTGTCGCACTGGAGATCGCCGCCCGCCGTTACGGAGTACCGGGACCGCTCACCAGCCAGGCGCGAGAGGTGATCTTCGCGCCACGGTCGGGGACCGTGCTGTACGCCGGCATGGCGTTGGTGATGGTGGTGCTCAGCTGGCGTCGGCGGTTCATCGCGGTCGGTGCCGCGATCGGCATCGACTGCGTCTTCTGGCTTGTGCGTCGGGCGGTCGGCGCCGAGATGATGTTCGGCAACGGTGCGCTGTGGGTGACCTTGGCCTGTGCCGTCATCGCAGTCACGCGCCGCACAGGCCGGGACCGCGCCCTGCTGCTGAAGGGCGTCGGGCTGGCCCTGCTGCTGGTGACCGGCCGCAAGACCGGCTACACCTGGCTGCTGATCACGTCGAAGACGCGCCCGACGGTGCTCGACCAGTACGTGGCGACCGCCGACCACGCGTTGGGCAACCCGTCATGGGTGGCGGGCCGGATCGTGGAGGCCACCGGCACGGTCGGCTTCCGCGTCCTTGAGTTCGTCTACATCCAGCTGGCGGTCATGGCGGTGGCCGTCGCGCTGTACCAGCTGCGCAACGTGGCGGTCGAGCGCCGCTTCCCGAGGCACCACCTGGTGCGCACCTTCCTGGTCATCGGCCTGCTCGGGCCTGGTATCTACATGCTCTTCCCGGTCGTCGGACCGATCTTCGCCTTCGGCGGCGACGGGGGGCACTGGGCCGTGGCCGACCTCTGGCCCGACACGCCGCCGCCGGTCGGTACCCCGCGTCCGGTGCTCTTCGACGGGATCACCCCGCGCAATTGCATGCCCAGTCTGCACACGGCGTGGGCCACCGCGATCTTCATTCATTCCCGCAGGGGCCCGCGGGCTCTGCGCTACGCCGGCGTGTTCTGGCTGATCGCCACGCTCGGCGCAACGCTCGGCTTCGGGTACCACTACGGCGCCGACATCATCGCCGGGGTGGTGTTCACCATCACGATCGAGGCGGCGCTGCGCTCGCTCGACCGCGGCTGGGACCGGTCGGGAATCCAGCTGGCCGTCTACGGTGCCGGGGTCTTCGTTGCGCTCTTGGCGTCGTATCGCTGTCTGTCGCTGGAGATGGCCACGTATCCGTGGGTCTTCGGGCCACTGCTCATCCTGGCGATGAGTTCAGTGGCCTACGGCTTCGTACGGACCACCAAGCAGTGGGAACGGGTGGCCGCGTCGGTGCACGTGCCGGAACCGCGAGGCGAACGGAAACCCGAACTGGTGTGAGGCGGTCTCGCGGGTCGATGCGGCGGCCACGCGTGCCGCACGCCCTCAGCCGCCGAGGACCTGCGGGCGCGGATCGAGAAGGTCCGCGAGGAAGCGAACACCGCCTGCGAAGGTGCCCGGCGACGGTCGCGGACCAGGTCCGGTGAATGGTGCGCGGCGAGCTCAGTAGGCGTGTCCGACATGCGCGAGGGCCTGCTTCAGCAGCACTGCATGGCCGCCCGGCATCTCGTTCTGCACGGCTGGTGAGGCTGCTTCCCGCGGGCTGAACCAGACGAGGTCCAGAGCGTCCTGCCGGGGACGGCAATCACCCGTCACCGGCACGACGTAGGCGAGTGACACCGCGTGCTGGCGAGGATCGTGGTACGCGGTGATACCTGCTGTGGGGAAGTACTCGGCGACCGTGAAGGGCTGCAGGGAAGCAGGGACGCGGGGCAGCGCCACCGGGCCCAGGTCCTTCTCCAAGTGGCGCAGCAGCGCGTCACGGACCCGTTCGTGGTGCATGACACGGCCGGACACCAGAGTGCGGCTGATCGTTCCGTCCGTGCCGATCCGCAGGAGCAGTCCGATGCTGGTGACTTCGCCGGTGTCGTCCACGCGTACGGGAACGGCCTCGACGTACAGGATCGGCATCCGTGCCCTGGCCATGTCCAGCTCGTCGCTGGTCAGCCAGCCGGGCGTAGTTTCCGTCATGTCAGACATCGCTTGATCATACGTTCCAGGCGGCCGGCGGCCCAGATCACGCGTCCGATGGCCGGGCACCCTGGGAACCGGGTCTTGCCTCTGTGTTGTTCAAGCCGGGCTGCCGGGCTGCCGGGCCGGGGTCCTGTCCCGGCTCTCCCCGGCTCTGCACACCACGGGCCCCTGCCGATCGGCAGGGGCCCGCGCTGCCCGAAGCGTGATCGTCAGCCTGGGCGTACGGGTCAGGCGACCGTCGCCACGGTCGTCAGCCAGGCGTTCCAGTCGCTCTCGTAGTCCAGGGAGGTGAGGAAGGAACGGGCGGCGGCCCAGTTTCCGCTGCGGTAGTGGCCGAGGACGGTGGTGACGTCGGCCGGGTGCTTCTCGACCATGTAGCGGGCCGCCAGGTAGCCCCAGTTGTAGGTGCGGTTGACGTCGCTGTTGGCGTAGGTGGTGTCGAACAGCGTGCGCAGCGAGTACGTGTGCTTGCCTGCCTCGGCCAGCGCATTGGAGTAGGTGACACCGCGGTAGGAATAGGAGATGTACTCCGCGATGCCCTCGCCCCACCACACCGTCGGAGTGGTCTGGCCGGCGTCGAAGTCGCCGTACAGGTCGAAGCGGCCGTCGAGGTAGTGGGTGTACTCGTGGTTGAGGTTCCAGATCTGCCAGCCGGGGCTCACGTCGGTGCGCTCGTAGCAGATGAAGCGCGGCTGGTTGCCCGTCCGGGCGGGGTCTCCCTCCAGGTACATGCCCCCGTTGTTGGTATCGATGCCGTAGATCTTCCCCGCGTAGGCCTTGTAGTCGGCGCTTGAGTTGAAGACATCGACCTCCAGGGTGGTGTTGTAGTCGTTCGCGACCGGCCCCGAGTCCTTGACGGTGCTGTGGAAGTAGGCGTCCTGGTTGGCAAGGCTCGCGCAGGTCGCGGTCAACTGGGCGGCGGTCATCTCCTGGGCGCGGATCCGCAGCGTGGTGCTGCAGGTGTGGACGATCGGCAGGATCCGCGATTCCAGCCTGCTGCCGGTGGTTCCGGTGGCGCCTGGAGCGCCTTTGAGGTTGCCGTGGGCCGGGCGCTGGCCCGGGTCCGCGAAGACGTGGTCCGGCTTGGGATCGGCGTGGGAGGCCTGGGCGGGAGAAGCCGCGACGGCGGCTATGAGCAGGGCTGTGGCGACGGCCATGGCGCGCAAGAGTCACTCCTGGGGAGGGGAGTTGGCGGTCCCGTCCGCGACGGGTTGCGCTGTAAAATGGCACATGTGACATGGCTTTTCAATGACTTTGACAGGAGCACGTAGAGTCCGTTCGTCGCTCCGGGGCCGCGCGTGGCCCGACGGCCTGTTCCGGGGCATCCCCGTCCCGGCTGTCATCCCGGCCACTGCCACCTGTCCGACTTACGGGAAAGGGATGAACCACCGCCAGGGTCGGCCGACTTCGTGGCTCCGCTTGGGTGGTCAGGAGCAGTAACTGCTGCCCGCCCGCCTCCATACCGTTCGCCGCCCGGCGCGGGCGGACGTAGCGTCGTAGGAGGTGGTGCCGTTCCCTCGGGCGTCGACATCCGGGAGTCGGAGGCCGACTGCCGGCGCGCGCGTCTCGGAGGAGGCGCCGTCGCGGCCGCGCAGGCTCGGAGCGCCGCAGTTTCGAAATCGAGGGTGGTCGGGAACCACTACCTGCTCGTCCCCGAGCCGATGGCTCATCCCCTGGCCGACCGCCGGTAGCCGTCCGGACGATCGGCGGTCACGCTCCTCGTATTCTCGGGAGGTTCCCCGATGGAAGGATTCAACCCCAAGGGCAACCGTCGCGCGGCCCCACTGTTCGGCGCGGCCGCACCGGACACCACGGCAAGCGCCGCCATCGAGGTCGAAGGCGGCGCGGTCCCGACCGGCGGCGGCACGCCGGCAGGGCCCAAGCCGCCGACGAACCGGTCGGTGAGCGGCTACGGAAACAACCTCCAACACCCCCCGCGCGGGGCCACCGGCTCTGCGTTCCTGCGGCGCGCGCCCGTCGGATACGAAGACGGCGTGAGCGCCCCGGCGGGCGCCGGACGCCCGAGCGCCCGGGTGGTCAGCAACATCGTGTGCCGGCAGGAGGCCGGCACGCTCAACGCCCAGCGCCTGACGGACCTGACGTGGATGTGGGGGCAGTTCCTCAACCACGACGTCAACCTCGTCGCGGCCGCGGATCCCCTGGAGACGTTCGGCATCCCCGTGCCCGCCGACGACACCGCGTTCCCGCCGGGCAGCCAGATCCCGCTCACGCGCTCGGCGTACGACCCGTCCACCGGCACCGGACCGCACAACCCACGCCAGCAGATCGACAGCTCCAACTCGTACTTAGACGGCAGCCAGGTGTACGGCCCGGACGAGGGCCGGGCCGCGGCTCTGCGCGCCATACAGAACTTCGGGCCGATAGCCGCCTACACCAGCGGGCTGAAGACCAGCGCCGGCGTCGACGGACCCGTCCTGCCGCTGAACACGGCCGGGCTGTTCAACCAGACGGTCGGGCCGGCGGCCGGCTTCTTCCTGGCCGGCGACGAACGGGCCAACACCGGGTACGGCCTGATGAGCATCCATTCGCTGTTCGTCCGCGAGCACAACCGGCTGGCCGCGCTGATCGCTGCCGAGCGCCCTTCGGCCGGCGCCGAGCAGGTCTACCAGCACGCCCGCAAGTGGGTCGGCGCGCTGATCGGGTCGATCACCTTCCAGGAGTTCATCCCGGCGATCCTGGGCCCCGACGCGATCGGGCCGTACGCAGGCTACGACCCCCACGTGGACCCCACCATGAGCGCCGAGTTCGCCACGTTCGGCTTCCGGTTCGGCCACTCGATGCTCTCGCCCGACCTGCTGATCGTGGACAACGGCGGCCAGGTCCTGCAGACCGTGCCGCACGCCAAGGCGCTGCTCAACATCGGGATCGTCAACCAGTACGGAATCGGGCCGGTGTTCAAGGGCTTCGCGTCGCAGATCATGCAGGAGGTGGACGTCTCGGTGATCGAGGCGATGCGCAGCATCCAGCTGACGGGCGCGCCGCCGCTGGACCTGGTGGCGGTGGACATCCAGCGCGCCCGCGACCACGGTGTCCCGGACTACAACCGGTGCCGCGAGGCGTACGGGCTGTCCCCGCGCCGCACCTTCGCCGAACTGACGCCGGACCCGGTGGTACAGGCGAAGCTGAGCGCCGCGTACGGCGACATCCACCTGGTCGACCCGCTGATCGGTGGGCTCGCCGAACCCCACGTCCCGGGCACGGCCTTCGGTCCGCTCTTCACCGCGGTCATCACCGACCAGCTCACGCGGACGCGAGCCGGCGACCGCCTCTGGTTCGAGAACGACCCGGCCCTCACGCCGGCCGAGGTCGCCGCCATCAAGCGCACGAAGATGTCGGACGTGATCAAGCGGAACACGCAGATCTCGAACATCCAGGACGACGTCTTCCATCTGCCGATCTGATCCGCTTCGTACCCCCCTGCATCAGCCCGGGCCGTGGCCGGCTCGGCGAGCAGGTAACACCGGCGCCGAACCGGTTCCTGACGTGTAAGAAGCCGTGCACCCGGGCCAAGCACGTCGTACGTGAGCCTGCGGGTCCGTCCGACTCATCGCGCTCGTCCGACTCATCGTGTTCGTCCGGCTCGATCCGGCTCGTCCGGCTGCGCAGCCGACACCTCGGTGAGCAGCTCGGGCAGCGTGCCCGGAAAGTGCCACAGCCGAGGCAGGAGCGCGGCCCACCGCTCGGCGGGCACACCGCCCGCGCTCCAGCGGGCCAGCAGGGCCGCCGTCTCCACGTGGAGGGCGGAGCGGCCGCTCCAGGCCGCGCGCGAGACGTCGGTCCAGCCGGATTGCTGGCCGACCCACGAGGTCAGCAGGCTCGCGGGGCGTATGAGGGCGACCGCCTCCGCCGCCGACAACTGCCCGCGTTCGAGGACCGCACCGAGGTGGCCGAGGTGGGGGGAGGCCGGATCCCGGTGGGCGTCGTAGACGACGGTCATGGTCCGCAGGGCCTGGCGGGCCGACTCGGCCGTGTCGCCGAACGGCCCGGTGTCGCCGGGCGGCTGCCACGGGGGGACCCAGTGGCTGCTGGGGCGCCGGTACGGCTGCGGTGCCTCCGGCTCGGGAGCAGGAGGAGGCAATGGGCGGCCGGGGACGGCCGGCCGGCCGGTCCTGAGGACGAAGGCGACCTCGGGCGGGCAGTCGGGGCGCGAGCGCAGCACCTCCGCTGCCGTACGCGGCAGCCGACGGCCGAGCCGGGCCGCCGCGACCAGCCGCCAGTCGATCCGGTACGGCTCCTTGAGGACCGACCGCATGACGCGCCGTACCTCCCAGGGCGGGGAGTCCGTGCGGTGTGCGGCGCGCAGGCGGCGCAGCAGCGCGCCGGTACCGAGCCGGCGTTCGGCCGCGGAGTCGAGGAACGGCTCCGGATCAGCCTCGGCGCAGGCCGCGACGACGTCGGCGTCGGCCGGGTCACCACAATCGGGCAGCAGTGCGGCAAGTGCCCGTACCCGGGCCGCTCCGCCCGCGGCCCGTACGGTCTCCCAGGCGGTGGCGCGAGCCGTCGGCGGGTGCTCGCCGCGCCGGTCGAGGAGGGCGGCTGCCGCGAGGTCCGCGTCGCCGGAGAACAGGGCCCGGCGGTGGTGGTCCTGGTGGTACGAACGGCCGGTCGCGGCAGCGATCGGGTCCCGTACCTGCAACAGGCAGCGCGTCTCGTACCCCAGCCGGTGGTTGTCCAGCAGCGCCGCATCGATCTCGGGGACGTCGAGGTCGAACAGGGCGCGTTGGGTGGCGGCGTTGCCTGCCGTGTGCGCGAGGGCGGCCCGTAGCCGGGTGCCGCCCAGCCGCAAGACGGCCTCCGTGACGGGGGTGGGCGGGTCGAACCCCATGAAGAACAGGGCCGGGTCGACGTCCAGCCAGGCGTCCAGGGCGGCGGGCCGCTGGTGGTACGGGATCAGGGTCGCCAGGCAGGCGAGGTGGAACCGGTTGGTCATCCGCTGGTTCGGGGTCAGTTCCTCGTACGCACCCACCCCGGACCTCTCCTCCGGTACCGCAGCCACCGGACCCCCCGTTCCGCCGGGCCCCCTACCGGCTTCCTGCACTGTACAAGGCGACCGGCGACACCCCGGCCTTCGAGGGCCGTCATCAGCTCGACCAAGGGTCCGAGCGGTCGCCCGAGGCCTGCCCGACGACATTCCGTCAGGAGGGCCTGCCCGAGGATCCGCCTGAAGCGTCGCCCGGGCGGGCGCCCGCGAGCCCCGCCTCCTGGGCGTCCAGCAGCTCGTCCCAGTGCTCCCGCGTCCACTCGCACGCCGCGTCCAGCGGCCCGAGGAGTCCCCGCCCGAGCGGGGTGAGCGCGTACTCGACGCGCCGCGCCGGGCCCTCGTACTCCGTGCGCGCGACGAAGCCGTCCCGTTCCAGCCCCCGCAGCGACTGCGTCAGGGACTTGGCGGTGATCTCACGCAGCGGGACCTTGAGTTCGGAGAAGCGGCGGGGGCCGTCCTGGAGGCAGCGCAGGATCAGCGTGGCCCACTTGTCGCCGATCCGGAAGGGGACCAGAGGCGAAGGGCAGACGGGGTCGAACATCTCCGGGTCCAGGGGCGGCGGGTTCAGCGGCGGCTGCGTCATGATCACCACCGTAGTGCGGTATCCGATCGGTAACCAGCCCTCCTCCTAAGGTCGGGGGCATGACGAACCAGGGGAAGAAGCAGGAAAAGACCACTCAGAAGGTAGTCGTCTTCGGCGCCCGCGGCCGCGTCGGCCGGGCCGTCGTCGCCGAGGCGCGGGCGCGGGGCCTGGAAGTCACCGAGGCGGGGCGCGGTGACGGCGACATCACGTCGGCGGCGGACGTGGCCCGCCTCGCCGCCGGGCACGACCTGGCCGTGGCCGCCGTGTACGACCTGGCCGCAGACCCGGGGGAGTTCTTCCCCGCAGCCGCACGCGCCCTCGCGGCGGGCCTGTCCGGGGCCGGGGTGCGGCGCCTGGTGTCCGTCGGGCTGGCGTCCGTACTGCCCACCGAGGCCGGGGCGTTGCTGATGGACACACCGGGCTACCCGCAGGAGTGGCGGCCGTTCTACGCCGGCCACGCAGCCGGGACGGAGGCCCTGCGGGCGGCTGCGCCCCAAGGCCTCGACTGGGCGGTCCTGAGCCCGTCGGGTGATTTCGCCGCCGCCGCATCCACGGGCGGCTACGCCTTCTGCGCCGCCGACGCCGACGCCGACGACCGGATCACCCATGCGGACTTCGCACGGGCAGTGCTCGACGAGGCGCTGGCCCCGACCGTGCACGCCACGCATGCGGGGGTGCGGGCGGCGTGACCGCACACGTGACGGACAGCCCCGACCCCTGGGTCGCCGAGCACATCCGCCGCTTCGAGGAGACCGGCGGAGTGCCGCGCCCCGGCATCCGCGACCTGCTGCTGACCACGCGAGGGCGCCGCTCCGGGGTGCTGCGGCGCACGGCGCTCGCGTACGTACGGGACGGGGACGCGTACGTCCTGACGGCCTCGAACGCGGGGGCCGAGCGTCATCCGGCCTGGTACCTGAACCTGACGGCCGACCCGGCCGTCACGCTCCAGGTCGGCACCCTGACCTTCCCGGCGGTCGCCCGGCGGGCGACCGCCGCGGAGGCGGAACGGCTCTGGCCGGCAGTGGTGGCGGCCATGCCCTCGTACGCGGCCTACCGCGCCTCGGCGGGCCGCGAGATCCCACTCGTCCTGGTCACCCGTACCACCGGGCCGGCGGCCGGTGGGTGCTGAGGTCACCGCCGGCCCTGTGGGCGTCCGGCTACTCAAAGGGAGGTGAGTAGGTGCGCTCTGCCGCAGGACCGGGGCGGGCCGGGATGCTTGAGCCATGCGCCAGAGATCACTGCAACTCACCCCGTACCTGATGCCGTGCATATCTGTGGCGGCGTGGTGCGCCTGGCTGGGCTGGGACCAGCATCATGACGTCCACCCCGACGGCTCGGTGAGCGGCCCTTATGCGGCCTGGCAGGTGATCGGGTTGGCGCTGACCCTCCTGGCACCGGTCTACTGGGCTGCGTCCCGGCGTCGCGTTCCTCAGGCCGTGCTCGGCATCACGACCGGTCTGACCGCCGCCGCCTCCTACGACTGGTCGGACGACGCCAGCGGCCTCTTCATGGTCGGCGTAGGCATGGTCATGACGGTAAGCCTCATCGCGACCTTCACCCTCTCCATGCTGATCGCCTCCGTCACGCGGGCCGGACGGCGAAGCGACCCGAGAACGACCGGAGCGGTCAGGGGCGGTCCAGAGCCCAGGTCTGCAGGGCGTAGGGCCGCCCCTTCTCCTCACCCGTGATCAGCGGCACGTCGAGCAGTCTGAAGCCCGTCTTGGTGGCTACGGCCACGCTGGCGGCGTTCTCGGACTCCAGCTCCAGGATCACCTGCTCCGCACCCAGCTCCTCGAAGGCGTAAGCGGCCATCACCTGCACGGCCCGCGCCGCCAGCCCCTGACCGCGGTGCGCCGGGCCGACCGCGTAACCGATCTCCATCCCCTCGGGGGCACGCCGCAGCATCACCTCGCCGAGCGGTGCGCCGCCGTCGACGGTGATGGCGAGCAGGAGGGTCGTGCCCTCCGCGCGCAACCGCCGGTCCCGGTCCAGCCGTGCGCGGGCGGCCGCTTCGTCGAAGGGGGAGACGATCGGTGTCCAGTAGGCGATGTCGGGGTGGTCGAACAGCTCCGGCATCGCCTCCAGGTCCGCCTCCGTCCAGTCGCGGAGGACGAGCCCCTTCCCCGTGAGCTCGATCCGCTCGGGAAAGGACGACGTGGTGCTGCTCATGGTGGGGACCTCCGCTTGTTCAGGGCAACGCAGGATAACCGCGGAGCGGGCAAGGCTCACGAGATTTTTCTCCGGCAGTCGCCGTCGGCGGCCAGGCGGCAGCCCTGGCCGGTGGTGTCCACCTCGGAGTGCCCGTGTGCGCGCACGGCACTGCGGATCGGGCAGCGTCCTTTGAAGCGGGGCAGGGGCGTGCAAGCCGGCCGGCCATGAGGCGTTGCCTTCAGAAGGCGTAGCAGCTGGACTCGCCTTGGGGACGCCCGGTTACCGGGTTGACGTCGTTGCGCAGCTCGTAGAACTGGCGTTCCGGCGCTTTGGCGAAAGTCTGCAGAGCGTCTTTGGAGATGTCCAGACAGAAGGGCTTCTTCACCGGTGCCCGGTCGCTGGACCGGCTCAAGACGAGAGTTCCGTCATAGCGGCCGGCGTGCAGATGCCAGTCATTGCTGTGGAAAAGGAATGTGGGTTGCTGTGGCTTGTCCTGGTTGACCACGAGAGGTGAGGGGTCTGCCGTCCGGTTGTAGTTGAGCCGGTTGGAGGCGAAGTCGTACGTCCAGGCTCCGACCTCGTTCCAATGGAACAGCGGCTGCTGGCCTTTCCCGGCGGGGAGCAGATGCAGACCGATGTTCGTAATGATCTCGACGTCTTCGGCGCGGAAGCGGGTGGCGATGGTGGGCTGAACGAACAAGTGAACGGTCCCCCCGGGCGCGTGGGGCTCGATCCGAATCACGTGGGGCAAGGTGACGTCCACATCCGGGCCCCGCTGCAACTCGGCGAGGTTGAACAACGAGATACCCAACGCCACCACACCGGTCAGGGTGGCCGTCCACACATGGGCCGCCTCCAGCCGCCCGCGTCGAGCCCGGCCACCTGCTGTGTCACCCGAGGTCATGGAGCAAGCCTGGAGTTGCACGCGGGCGCCCCCACGCAGGACGGCTTGCACGAGCCGGATTCTTCACCTGCCTGGACTCCTCGTGACTGCTCCGACGTGGGTGCGAACGCCCCCGGTCTGGTTCCGGCTGGTCAGCCGCGTGCAGTGGTCAGCGGCACCTCGGCCCACACCTGTTTGCCGCCGCTGAGCGGTACCGAGCCCCACGACGACGTCGTCGCCTCGACGATGAGGAGCCCGCGGCCGCCCGTTGCCGACCAGTCCACGTCCGCAGGCCTGACCGGGCTGCGGGGAGAAGCGTCGTTCACGGCGATCCGCAGCCGGTCCGCGGACAGCGTCAGGTCCAGCCGGACCTCTCCCTGCGTATGGGCGACCGCATTCGTGACGAGCTCCGACACCACCAGCAGGGCGACATCGATCTCCTCCTCCACGCCCCACGAGCGCAGTGTGCGCGCGGTGAAACGGCGAGCGTGATGGACGGCGTTGGGGAGCCGCCAGACGGTCCAGTTGGTCCGCATCGGCCGGACGCGGGTGCCGTCGTAGCGCAGGAGCAGCAGCGCCACGTCGTCGTCCCGCCGGTTGACCCGCGCGAGCAGTTCGTCGGCCACTCTCCCCGGGTCCTCCGGGTCCGCCGTGGCCAGCACGTCGCACACCCGGCGCATGCCGTCCTCCAGACGGACGTTGGACGACTCCACCATGCCGTCCGTCAGCAGGGCAAGGACGGTCCCGGGGAGCAAGTCGACTTCGGTCATGGGGAATTCGGCGTCCGTGACCACTCCCAGGGGCGGTCCTCCTTCGACCGTCATCTCCTCGGTGCTGCCGTCCGGGCTGCGCAGGACCGGCTGCAGGTGACCGGCGCGGACGCACCAGGCGATGCCCTCCTCCATGTCCAGATCCACGTACAGGCACGTGGCGAACAGGTCGGTCTCCATGTCGACGAGCAGCCGGTTGGCCCGGGCAATGACCACGTCGGGCGGGTGGCGTTCCACTGCGTAGGCCCTCACGGCCGTTCGTATCTGGCCCATGAGGGTCGCAGCTCCGGCACTGTGCCCCTGCACGTCGCCGATGACGAGCGCCACGTGGCCGTCGCCGAGCGGGATGAGGTCGTACCAGTCGCCGCCCACTTCGAGCCCTACGGTCGCGGGCAGATAGCGCGCGACGGCCACTCCACCGGGCAGGGAGGGGAGTTTGCGCGGCAGCAGGCTGCGCTGGAGCATCGTGGCGAGCTCATGGCCGGCGTCCAGCGCGTGCGCGCGCATCAGCGCCTGCCCCACCAGCGCCGCCGTGGCGGTCAGCAGGGACCGCTCCTCCGGTCCGAACCGGTGCTCACCGTCCCACCCGACGAGGCAGACCCCGACCATCCGGCCGTCGGCCGGCAGCGGCAGGATCGCAAGCCCGCCGGGCCCGATCCCCGCGAGAGGGGGTTCGAGGTCCGCACCCGGCGGCCACAGGCTCACATGGCCCTCCCGAAGTGCGTTCTGCAGCGTGGGCAGGTCGTGCATCGAGGCGTCCGGCCACTCGGACCGCCACTCCGAACGCCACATACCCGGCCAGGCGCCCGGCTCGGGAGGGTCGAGCACGGTGACCACGAGCCGGTCGCCCTCCAGCTCGGCGACCGCCACCCGGCTCGCGTTCAGCGGGGTGCGCAGGGCGTTCACGACGATCTGACTGACGTCCCTGATGGTGGTCGCCCCGGCCAGCTTGGTGGACAGCCGCTGCACGATGGAGACCTCGTCGGCACTGGGGCGGAGGTAAGAGGCGTCGGCCACCACGCCGAGGACCCGCACGGGGCTGCCCGCGTCGTCCGTCATCACCCGGCACCGCAGGCCCAGCCAGCGCAGTTCACCTCCCGGCCTGCGGACGCGGAACGCCAGCTGCTGCGGCTCCGATGTCAGCCTGTCGGGTTCCACGATGGCCATCAGTGCGGGGATGTCGTCCGGCACGGCACTCGCGAGCAGCATCTCCACGTTGCCGCTGAACTGGTCGGGCGGGATGCCGAGCAGCTCCAGCACGCGCGCGTGCGCCTCCATACGGCCGGAGCCGAGGTCCAGGATGAACGCGCCGCCCCGCAGCGGCACCAGGGTGTGTCCCAGCACGGGGCGTGCAGCCGTGCGCCGGGACGTGTGCGCGGCCACCGATTCCACTCCGGCGGCGACCTGGTCGGCGTACAGCTCCAGCAGGCTGCGGCGGTCGCCGCTGAACCCGTCGGGGACCTTGCCCGCGACGATCAGACATCCCAGCTCCTGGGAGCCGTGCCCGAGCGGCAGGGCACCGAGCGAGAGACTGGCCGGCGCCGCCTGGACGGAGTCGTCCCGCACCCGCCCGGGGAAGTGGTGCGGGTCCTCCTCCACGTATGCGGCGAGTTCCTTCGGGTTCAGCCACAGCGGGCGGCCCGAGCGGTAGGCTTCGGCGGCCGGGGAGTGCCCCTCCACGGAGAGGACCGCGGGCAGCCCGTACAGCATGGAGCGGTTTCCGGTCATCTCGGCCAGGTGCAGTTCTCCGCGGCCCTCGGCGACCACGTAGACAGCGGCCAGCTCGGCCCCGCAGAACGCAAAGCGCTGCCTGGTCACACTCTGTAACGCTCTCTTACGCGGGCCGGCCCGGTCGACCGCCCTCCCTCCATGCTGTCGCGCCTCACACCGTCGGCGCGAGTCGAGCGGGGTACCCGCCGCGAGCCAGGGCATCCATGCCGAGAAGAAGATCGTCGCGGAAGCGGACGCGTGGGACCGGTCGCTCGGATACGGGCCTCGTGGAGGCATGCTTCCGATGTACGGCCGCGGACCGAGTGCTGCCCAGGCGCGCGCATCTCCGGCGGCGACCGGGTCGTGGGTCACCACCGCGCAGGTCTGGCCGTCCCGGGCCACACCTGCCCGCAGCAAGGCGAGGATCTCGTGGCCGATGGTCCGGTCGAGCGCGCCGGTCGGCTCGTCGGGCGAACAGCACCGGGGGCGCCCCAGACCAGCGCCCTGGCGACAGCCACCGGCTGCTGCTGCCCGCCGGACAGCTGCCGGGCCGGTGCAGCTCGCGTCCGGCCGGCCCCACCCGGGCGAGCGCGTCCAGCACCCGGTCCGTGAGCCCGAGGGCCCCATCACCGCCGTGAACGTCCTGGGCACGAGGCCCGCCGACACCCCGCGCAGCGCCCGAACGGAAGCCGTGCCGGCCCCTGTACGAGCCGACATCGCCCGGACGGCACCAGAAGTTACGGCGGCCGGACCGGCCCTGACGGGAAGGCGCAGCGGTGGACTGCCGGACTTGGCGTCGGGAACGCGGGTGGCGAGCTCGCCGAGAGCGGCGGCATCTTCCGGGGAGCGCCGGCCTTCTTGCCCGGGCCGGCCTCGACGGCGTGCTCCCGGTCAACGGCGCTGGTGACAAAGGCTTTCAGCGCCGACGCCCACGGCAAGGAGGCCAATCTCCTTGCCTCTCTCAACCTATAGCGCACTGGGGGGCTTGCCACAAGGCCCCGGTCGCAGCGCAGAATCGTCGCCTTGTGCCACCACCTGCGGAGAGGACATCCAGCCATGCGAAGGCGCTCGATAAGCAGTGCGACCGAGGCGGCGGCGCCCATGACCCGGTCGGCCACCCCGGTGCGACCGATCGCCGCCCCTGCGGAGGTGGCGCGATGAGTGAGCAGTACGTGCTGGATCTCCATGAGACCGACGAGACGCAGGGCGCGGTCGTCGGGGGCAAGGGAGCGCACCTGGGCGGGCTGTCGAGGATCGAAGGCGTTGACGTGCCGGGCGGCTTCTGCGTGACGACGGACGCCTTCCGCCGGGTCATGAAGGAGACTCCGTCGATCGATGGTCTGCTCGACGAGTTGGCGCATGTGTCCCCGGAGGACCGGGAGGCGATCGGCACGCTCAGCGCGCAGATCCGCCGCACGATCGAAGACGTCCCGGTCCCGGGCGACGTCGCGGCGGCCATCACCGGCGCGCTCGACCGGCTCGGCGGGCAGACCGCCTGCGCGGTCCGGTCCAGCGCGACGGCCGAGGACCTGCCGACGGCCTCCTTCGCCGGCCAGCAGGACACCTACTTGAACGTCGTGGGCCCGGCGGCGGTCCTCCGGCACGTCAGCCGGTGCTGGGCCTCGCTGTTCACCGAGCGGGCGGTCACCTACCGGCGGCGCAACGGTATCGACCACCGTACGGTGCACATGGCCGTGGTCGTGCAGCGGATGGTACTGCCCCGGGCGGCCGGCGTCCTGTTCACGGCCGACCCCGTCTCGGGCCACCGCAAGACGGCCACCGTGGACGCCGGATTCGGCCTCGGCGAGGCCCTCGTCTCCGGCCTGGTCAACCCGGACGTCTTCACCGTCCGGGACGGCACGATCGTCGCCAGGACGATCGCCGCCAAACGGCGTGCCCTGTACGCGCTGCCGGCCGGCGGTACCCGGGAAGTCCAGGTCGACCCGCACCGGCAGGAGCAGCCGGCGCTGACGGATGCGCAGGTCCTTGAGCTCGTCCGGATCGGGCGCAGGATCGAGGCGTACTTCGGCCGCCCGCAGGACATCGAATGGTGTCTGGCCGATGACGGCTTCCAGATCGTTCAGAGCAGGCCGATCACGACGCTCTTCCCCGTACCCGACAGCGGCGACCAGGAGAACCACGTCTACGTCTCCGTCGGCCACGGGCAGATGATGACCGATCCCATGAAGCCGCTCGGGCTGTCCATGTGGCGGCGGACGGCCATGGTGCCGATGCACGAGGCCGGCGGGAGGCTGTTCGTGGACGTCACGCCGCGGCTCGCCTCGCCCGCGAGCCGCGCCGGCCTCCTGGACCTGATCGGCAGGGGTGATCCGCTGACCAGGGATGCTCTGGAGACCGTCCTCGACCGCGACGACTTCGTTGCGTCGCTTCCGGACACGAGTCCCGGCGGGCCGCCGCCCGGTGCTGCGCCCACCCCGATCGAAACCGACCCCGCCATCGTCACCGAGCTGATCGAGCGCAGCCGGCGGTCCGTCGCCACCCTGGAGCGCGACATCCGGACGAAGACCGGACCGGCGCTGTTCGACTTCCTGCTGGAAGCCTTCGAGGAGCACAAGAGGGTCCTCGGCGATCCCCTCAGCATGCAGGCGATCATGGCGGGGATGCAGGCCACCTGGTGGCTGAACGACAAGCTGCTGGAATGGCTGGGGGAGACGAACGGAGCCGACGTCCTCACGCTGTCCGCCCCCGGCAACATCACCTCCGAGATGGGACTGGCCCTGCTCGACGTCGCGGACGTGATCCGCCCGCACACGCAGGTGGTGGCCTTCCTGCAGGGCGTCCGGGACGACGACGCCTACCTGGACCAGCTGGCGAAGCTCCCCGGCGGGACCGAAGTGCGCGACGCCATCGAGGACTACCTCGACCGGTACGGCATGCGTTGCGTCGGCGAGATCGACATCACGAGGCCGCGTTGGCGCGAGCGCCCCAGCGCGCTCGTGCCCGTGCTCCTCGACCACGCACGGAACTTCGCGCCGGGCGCCGCCGAGCGGCGCTTCGAGGAAGGACGGCGGAGGGCACAAGAGAAGGAAGAGGACGTACTGACGCGGTTGCGCGCCTTGCCGGACGGGGAGCAGAAGGCCGACGAGACCAAGCGGATGGTCGACCGGGTCCGCACCTTCATCGGCTACCGGGAGTACCCGAAGTACGGCGTCATCAGCCGCTACTTCCTCTACAAGCAGGCCCTGCTGGCGGAGGCTGAGCGCCTCGTGCACGCCCAGGTGCTCCGCGAAACGGAGGACGCCTTCTACCTCACGTTCCAGGAACTTCACGACGCCGTGCGCTCGCACCAGGTTGACGAGCAGCTCATCCAGGAGCGGAAGGCTGCATTCCAGAGCTACCACGCGCTCACACCGCCCCGGGTGCTCACCTCGGACGGTGAGGCTCTCACCGGCGCCTACCGGCGAGACGACGTTCCAGCCGACGCCCTGATCGGTGTGGCGGTCTCCGCCGGGACCGTCGAGGGAAGGGCCCGCGTCGTCCTCGACATGGCACAGGCCGATCTCGAAGCGGACGACATCCTGGTCACCCCCTTCACCGACCCCAGCTGGTCACCGCTGTTCGTCGGGATCGCGGGCCTGGTGACGGAGGTGGGCGGCCTGATGACGCACGGCGCGGTGGTCGCCCGGGAGTACGGCCTGCCCGCAGTGGTGGGTGTGGAGGGGGCAACCCGGCTGATCCGGGACGGGCAGCGGATCCGCGTGCACGGCACCGACGGGTACGTGGAGATCCTGCCTTGACCGACTGCTCCCAGTGGTCGATGTCCTTGCCGGGGCGGTCGAAGTCACCGACGATGCTCGGAGACTGCGGTCGAGTCAGCGCAGAACAAGGGGAAAACATGAAGAGACACCACGGTGTGAAGCCGTTCCCGACAGCAGCCGCAGCCTCGGCGCTCCTTCCGGTCCTCGTACTGGCCGGACTGCTCCTGGGCCCTGCGGCGACCGCATCGGCGGCCGTACCGGTCGTCCGACAGGCGCCGGCAGCCTCGACGGTGCTCACGCCCGGCGAACTGCCCAGCGCACGTACCCACTCGACGGCTGCCTCAAGTACATCGGTGTCGTCCCCGGTACGGGTCACCACCGCAGACAAGAAGCCCAAGAAGAAGAGCAAGAAGAAGAGCGGCGGGTTCATCAAGAAGCTCGTGATCGTCGCGGTCGTCGTCGTCCTGCTGCTCGTGGTCGTCTACGGGATCAGCCGTGTCCTGCGCCGCAGGTCCGCTTAGCCTCGTGAGGGAGGACGTACGGGCGAACGGCAGTCCGGCCCTGACCGCAACCCTCCCGCAAGGCCACCAGACCGGGCGCCGAGGTGTGGGCGGTGGCTCGATCACCTGAGGTGATCGACGCGGTCCCGGTCCTGATCTGGGGGCCTGCGGTCGTCCAGCCGCCCTCGAACGCCGAGCGCGGCTTCGACGCGGCCGATCGCGTTGCCTGCCGCATCCGTCCCCGAATCAGCCAGTGGCGGCCGTCCTTCGGCGGCGCGCGTACACCACCGCACCGCCGGCCGCCGCCAGGGCCGCGGCCCCGGCTACGGCTGCCGGCTGCCAGGACGCCTCGGCCGCATGTCCCGCAGAAGCGGACGCGGGCGGGGGCGGGGCCGGCTGGTCCTCCACGAGGTCGGCGTATCCGCCGGCCAGGCCCTTGCGGTCGTACTCCGTGCCGGGCAGTTTGTCCCCGTAACGGGTCGTGACCAGCTTCTGGTAGGCGGCGAGGGTGAGGGAGCGCTTTCCACCGAGGCTGGTGGTCGCCTCCTCGTTGAGGGGCTCGACCGACCCCTCGGCGGTGAGCCGGTACCAGGCGTGGATCTGCGGCTCGGTGAAGGTGCGGGCCTGGGGGGTGCCGCGTTCGGCAAGCCGGAGCTCGGCGTCCCCGTCCCGGATGCCGGCCAGCTGCCAGCCCTCGGCACCGACGTTCTGCCCGCCCTGCCCGCCGCTTCCCGTCGCAGCCGGGTTTCCCTGGGGCGAGAGCATCACGGCGGCCTGGTGGCCGTCGGAGGCGGTCACCCGGGAAGCCAGATAGGAGAGCCGCAGAGCGGTCTGCGGGCTCGCCTGGGTCTTGCCGGCCACGAACTCAGGGCTGATCTCGAACATCGGCACGGGGTCCTTGAGATCGAACCTGGGCGGCGCGGCGGCTGCGGAGGGTGCGCTTCGGGGCGTGCCGACGGTGCCGCCGTCCGCGGCGGCGGCGCTGCCGGGCTGCCGGGTCGAGACCAGGAAGCGCGAGACGGCGCCCCGGAGCTGGTCGCTCCGCAGGGTCTGTTGGGCGGACTGGTAACCCGCGATGCCGTCGCCGTCCGCACCCTGTGCGGAAACGTTTCCGCACAAGGTGGCGGCGAGCGCGGTCGTGGCGAGGACGGCGGCCCGGACTGCCGTGCGCTTGGTGCGTCGCATGGTCTGCATGGTGGGTTTTCTCCTCAGCCCTGGATGCCGACGCGGGAGTGCGTCCACTGGAACGAGTTGTTGTTCGCGTAGATGGAGTAGTTCCACCACGTATACGTCTGGGTCGTCTGCCACGGGTCGCCGACCGCGATCATGTTGCTGGTGCTGTCGTAGCCGTAGATGACGTTCATGTGGCCGCCGCCGCTGCGCCAGCCGATCCGGACGGCGAACGGCCTGCCTGAGGCGATCTCGGCGGTCGACTCGCTGAACGAGGCGTTGCGGTAGAGACTGCGGCCACTGCTGCCCAGTCCCAGCCTGGCCAGGCCGTTGGCCATGTCCTCCAGCGTCGCGGGCTGGTTGTTGCAGTTCACCCAGCCGCCCTGGGCGGCGAGTTGGCAGAACTGCTCCTGGCTGACGCTGCGGCCCCAGTACTTGGCGATGGTCACGCCGGAGGCGTCCCAGCACCACTGGGTCCTGACCTGCTTCTGCATGTCGATGCGGAGCGTTTTCGCGGTCGTGGGGGTCGGCTTCGGGTTCGAGCCACAGACGGGCAGGCCGGTGGTGTTCTCCCGGATGAACGCGTCGGCGATGTAGTACGAGCCGGTGTAGATCCACCGCGGGTTGTTCTCCACGGTGTCACCGGTGGTCCGGCAGGACATCAGGATCCTGTCGCCGACCCTTGAGGAGCCGTTGACCTGGGCAGAGAGGGAGGGCTTGGCGCGATGGTTGACGGTGCTGTAGTTGCCCTGCCCGCCTATGACCGTGCCGCTGACCGCATCGGCCTGGGCGAGGGCACCGAAGCCGAACAGCAGACCACCGGAGAGTACGGCGGTGACCGCGGCTATCAGCGCCTTCTTGCGGCGGGACGTGCGACGTTTGTGCATCATGCTCCTTGATCCGGGAATTGCGAGAGCTCGCTCGGTCGCCGGCCGGCCGGTCGACCGGGCTGCGGGACGGGCGGCGCGCACGAGAAGGGCTCCGCCGGGACTTGACTCATGTCCGGTGGCGGCAGCCCGACGTCAAGACACCGAGTCCGGGGCCGAGGGCCGGTGGCGAAGCTGAGGTATCGGAGCCACCGCTCGGGGTGCCTCGCCCTGCGTGGGCTCGGACGCCGGTGCCGCGTCACCTGCGAGGCACATGCCGGTGAGGTCCGAACGTCCGCGAAGGCTGCTACGGCCGGCCGCACACGGGGGATGTGCCGCGACGTGACCCGCTTCTACGACCAGACATGACGGCACCGCTTTCCTTGAGTGGCTGGGGTGCGGGAATCCTGCCAGAGAGAAAGGGGGGATTTAAACGCCGGTGCTCTACGCGCAAAGATGTCGCTTATTCAACCATCAGCCGCAATAGAGTGACGTACCGTCAATCTACCTAAGCTGCAGGCTAGTTAACTGACGGCGACTCGTTGGTCCAGGCCATCGCGGCGACCCGACGAACGCGTGGACTTTACTCAAACTTGATGGTGGGCTGCCCTTCATTAGACGCGCCGTCAAATAGTGAAATAGCCCAGAGTGCACGCCATGTGACTGTCCATCATTTCATTACGTGCGATCGCTCTCCACGTCTTGCATGGAATAGGAGCCGAAGGCCAAGAACGCCGTGCCAGGCCCCCAACCGCTCCGGCTGGCGACGTGGGATGGATGTTTTAACCGGCGAGGCCCGCGCCGGGCCGGCCCGCCAGGGCTTGTCCACGACAAGATCGAGGTCCCGCGGCTTCTGAGGTCGGCCCAGGGCCCGCGACCTGCACGCGGAGGCGTGCTGAACGGGTAGTTCCGTATCGCTGTTAGGGTGACGTGCGCCCGTCAATCGGGCCTTCTTTCCTACACACTTCAACGGGGGTTGAACGTGAAGCTTCGTCATGTTCGCGCGGTCGCCGTCTTCGGTATCGCAGTTGTCGCACTCACCGGAGCCCGTGGTTCCCACGGCGCCGGCTGCGGGGGCGGCAGCCACGGCTCCAGCCACAGCAACTCCAGTGGCAGCAGCACCGGTGGCAGCCACGACAACGACAACACCAACGGCGGCTCGGGCGGTGTCTCCGCCCCCGGAGGCTCCCGCAGCAACGACAAGGCCGAGCGCGACATCAAGATCGACAAGTGCAGGCTGAACGACGCGGGCAAGAACTTGGTCGCCCGGCTCACCGTCACCAACAGCGGCTCGTTGGACTACACGTACAACATCACCGTCAAATTCCGTCCGGACGCCGGCTCCGGCACGAACACCGCCATGGCTAATGTCACCGGCCTCACGGTCAAGGCAGGTGCCTCTCAGCAGGCCGAGGCCACAAGTACGTACAGCGGCAAGGGCGACGGCAGCGAGTACAAGGAATGCGTCATCGTCAGCGCGACGAAGAGCGCCCTGTGACGCACGGCGCCGTCTGAGCTCGGAGAGGCCGGTGTCCTGCGCCCTGAGGCTCGGGCCCGGCTGTCGTCGCTGAGACAAGCCAGGACAACGCCGCCATGCCGCGCCACGCCGTGTTGTCGGCTCCATCTGGCGGGGCGGGCGGCCCCGGCTGAGCCCGGACGTGACCGCGGCACGGTTTCAGGCCGAGCGGACCTGCATCTTCTCGCGGACTCTCGCCATACAGGTGGCGCAGTTGCGCCCGGCTTCCCCGCCCCCGTCATCGGCGGGGGCGGGCTGCCCGCACAGGGTGATCGTGTCGTTCTTGGCCATCACGTGCCAGACCAGGCGGCCGGCATTGTCCAACGCGAGTCCAGCGCACATCACGTACATGTCGCCTCCTCGAAAGAGTCGAGGGAATGCGCTGCCACCGTCCAGGTAAGCCGACCTCGCCCGGCAACGGCGCGTTGGGCGCATCCGGACGGGTGAGGCCGGCAACTGGCCATGAGCCGCCCCGCCCCGCGTGACGGGCAGGTGCCAGACCTCCCACGAGGCCAACGGCCGTGCGCTGACGACGGCGTCGGTACGGTTTCACCCGGCTGATAGCCGGCTCTATCGCGCAGCCCCTCGTACGGCGCCCCGGAAACAAAGCCGACAGATAACCCACCCACGAGCGATTGCCATGCCCGGTCGGGGCGATCGGTGGCGAGGCGGGTCAGATAGATGTTCACGCTCCACTCTGCCCTCAGCAGGCAGCCTGGGTAGGCCGCCTGCCAGGGGGCGGAGTGGCTGGCCGCCTCAGCTCGGCGCGTCGAGACCACTCAGGCCGTGGCGGGCGCCTCGCCCTCGGCAGAGACAGGGGGTTCCGCAGTCTCCGCGGGGGCCTCGGTCCCGACGGCAGGCCGGGGGATGCGGTGCAGGCCCCGGCGGTCGTAGAGGCGGGTGACGGCGAAGCCGAAGCCCAGCGCGGCGATGAGGGCGATCCCCATCGCGGCCCACGCCCGGGTCAGGCCCGCGTCGGCCTGGGCTCCGTAATAGAGCAGGGAGCGCAGCCCCTCGGTGATCTGGCGCAGCGGTTCGAACTCCGCGAGTGCACGGAAGAAGCCGGGCAGCGCCTGGACGGGTACGGTGGCGCCGGAGGAGGGGACGGCCATCGCGACGAAGACGATGGTGGCCAGCAGCATGCCGGGGGTGCCGAAGGCGGCGAACAGGGCCAGGCTGCCGATGCCGACGACCGCGATGGTGGCGACCGAGTAGAGCCACAGCAGGCCCAGGTGGGAGGCGTCCATGTCGAGGATGCCGACCGTGGCGACCTCCACCAGGGTGCCCATGACCAATGACAGGCCGAGCATGAGCGCCATGCCGATGGCCAGGGTGCGCACGCGGCTGGTGTGCTGGACGGGCTCGCGCTTGCGGAACGGGCCGAAGTCGGTGTGCAGGTAGCCGAGGGCGGTGTCGACCTGGGAGTTCACCACGTTGGCACCGAGCATGCCGCAGACGACCAGGACCAGCGCGTAGTAGAAGGCGCTCAGGCCCATGGCGCTGCGGGAGCCGAGGGGGTGGCCGTCGGCGACGGTCACGGTCACCGGGTCGGCCAGCTTGAGCTGGGCGGCCGTCGGGAGCGGAGCCTTCTGGGCTGTGGCCTGCTTGAGGAGTTCCTGGCCGAGCTGGGCGGAGGCGGCGTGGGCGGCCTTCTGGGCGGCCTGGGAGGACATGGAGGAGCCGATGCTGCCGGCGGCCTGGTTGGTCAGCACGGTCAGGGTCGGCGGGGCGGGCTTGCTCTGGGGGGCGGGCTGCGGGGCGCTGAGCGCGGTCACCGTGGCGCTGAAGTCCTTGGGGATGACGAGGGCGCCGAAGACCTTGCCGCGGCCCAGCCTCTTGTCGGCTTCCTCGCGGCTGACGACCTGCCAGTCGATGCTCTTGTCGCCCTGGGCGGTCTTCTGGATGCCCGCGACGATCTGCTCGCCCAGGTTGACGTGGCGTCCGCCCGCGTCGGCGCCGCCGTCGGTGTTGACCAGGGCCACGGGCAGGTCGCGCAGGTTGCCCCTGGGGTTGACGTTGCCGCCGACGTAGAGCAGGGCGAACAACATCGAGACCACTGCGGCGATGAGTCCCGTTCCGATCCACAGCTGGGGTCGGCGGAGCACGGAGGGGGGCGTGGGGTGGGGCATCGATTCTCCGGTGCGGCGGCGCTTCGGTACTGGATACTGATGGTATCCAGTACTGGATAGTGGCAGTATCTTGTGGTGATGTCCAATCGCCCATGACGGATCCGCACCGCGTGACCAGCAGGGAAGCCGTATGAAGATCTCGGAGCTCAGCCGGCGGACCGGCGTGCCGGTGGCCAGCATCAAGTACTTCCGACGGCAGGGGCTTCTGCCCGCAGGGCGGGCGACCGCCGCGACCCTGGCCGAGTACGGAGAGGAGCATGCGGAGCGGCTGCGGCTGATCAAGGCGCTGACCACGCTCGGCGGCCTGTCCATCGCGGCCACCCGTGACGTGCTCGGGGCGGTCGACCAGGCAGACACCTCCGAGGGCGCTCTCGGCGCGGTCAGCTACGCCCTGCCGGTGCCGGTGGCGGCCCAGGGCCCGGCGGGCGGCGAGGAGGAGGCGGAGGCCGACGAAGCCGCCGGGGCCGAGGTGGCGGAGCTGCTCGCGGCCCTGGACTGGCGGGCGCCCGACACGTCACCGCATGTGCAGGGGCTGACGGTGGCGCTGAAGGAACTGCGGCGGCTGGACGCGGATTACGCCCCAGGCGAGCTCGCCGCCTACGCGAGACTGGCCGAGTCGGTGGCCCGGCTGGACCTGGAGCGCGCGGCCGGCCTCGACGACCCCGTGGCCCTGGCGGAGCGGGCGGTCATCGTCTTCGCGATCTGCGCCCCGGTGTTCGAGCTGCTGCGGCGTCTCGCCCAGGAGGACCAGGTCCGGCGCCGCGTGGCGGGCGACAGCGCCGGCGGCTCCGCGGCGCCCGGGCGGTGCGGGCACAGCGGAACTCCGTCGCCGGCCGAATAGCGATCTGCCGGCTCTTGCCCGGCGCCTTTCACTGCGGTCCGACTGGAACGGCCTGGTGGCTGGTAGGGGCATGTGCCGCCGCCGCTGATTCCGCGGATGGCCGGCGGCCGCCGTCCGTGCCGGGGTGCTCAGAAGGCTGAGTGGGTGAACCAGTGGGTGAGCAGGTCGGCGTCGCCCTGGAGGTGGAAGGCGCCGCTGGTGCGGTCGAAGCGGCCGTAGAGGAGCAGGAGCAGGTCTGCTGCCGCGCCCTGGACCGTGGCGTCTGCGGTGCCCGCTTCGGTGCTGTCGGTCGCCAGGGCGAAGCCGTCGGGGCGCACATGGATCAGCCAGTCGTCGTCGCTGTCGGTACAGCTGAAGCGAATGCTCTGGTCAGGGCCGCGCAGTTCGGCTGTCAGCGGCGCGAAGGGGGAGGCGAACGGCAGGTTGGTGAGGAATTCGTCGATGCCGTCTGCCGCCAGTGTGCGGTCGATGTGGGGTGTCAGTCCGAGGGCGAGTTCGGCGTCGGCGCGGTGGACGAGGGTCTCAAAGAGCATGCGGCGGATCCAGAACCGGGCGTGCTGGTCGGGTCCCCAGGCCCACATGGGGGCGTCCGGGTCGATGACGGCGAAGACCTCGGCGGCCTGCGCGGCGCTCTCGGCCAGCCAGTCCGGGTAGCCGTCGGGCTGCTCGGGAAGGCGCAGGTCCACCTCGCGGCTGGTCGGCGGCTGCTGGATGCGCCGGCGCAGCAGGTCGGTGAACCAGCGCTGCACGTGTCCGGTGTGCCGGGTGAGGTCGGTCAGGGTCCAGCCCGGGCAGGAAGGCACCGGGGTGGAGAGGTCGGCTGCCTTGACCGCGGCAGCGAATCTGGCGGTCTCGGCCGCGACGGCCGCGCCATGGTCGGCGGGGTTCAAGCCGATGTCCTTTCCGAGGTGACGCCCCCGCATCCCGGCCCGCTCGGGTCCCAGACAGCCGGGACTCCCGTATGCGCGGCGGTGACTGCACGGTTCTGCCTCAAGAGGGATGCTTAAGAGCTGAATGATTCATGTCATCAAGTAATGTGCAGAACGTAAGTCAGCATGGTTGGGAATGTCAATCAAGTCCTTCTGCGGAAGTAAGCCGTGGGGGACGGGCATGCCGTGCCCCACGGCGTGGGCGCACGCCGCAACTCAGGCCCCGTGAGAGCCGCGGCCATCACATCAAGATGATCAAACGCCAGACGTTCGGACGAGCCGGTGCGGCTCAGCGGGGTGGCAGCCCGAGTCCCGCCGGATCACCGGCTGCGCTGAAGGCCGTCCCCGCCCCCCGCCCCCCCGCGTGGGCCGTACCCGGCGTGCGGGAAGGCGCAGGTCTCGCCCGCGCATTCAGTCCCCGACGCTGTCGTGCGGGGGCACCGATGTCACACCAGTGCCGCGCCGCCGTCTATCGCGAGCGTGGTGCCGGTGACATAGGCGTTGGCCAGGACGAAGAGATAGGCCGCCGCGGCTTCCTCGGCAGTGCCGACACGCCGCGTGAGCAGCTCGGACCCGGCGCCCTGGAGGAAGGCCTCCGGGTCCGGGACACTGCCGTCCCACAGCTCGGTACGGATCACACCGGGCTGGATCACATTGACGCGCAGAGGGGCGAGTTCGACGGCGAGTGCCCGGGACAGGGCCTCGATGCCGCCGGTGATACCTGCCGTGAGCGCGGTTCCGGACAGGGGGCGGATCGCGAGGACGCCGGAGCTGAAAGTGATCGAGCCGCCGTCGCGCAGTCGCGGTGCGGCGTACTTGGCGGAGAGGAACGCGCCCCAGAACCGGCGCTCGAAGACGGCCCTGGCCTCCTGCGGGGTGGTCTCGACCAACGGCTTGATCAGCAGAGATTCGCCCGCGGTGTAGACGAGGTGGTCGAACTCCCCGACCTGCTCGAAGAACGCGGCGATGGCGTTGCCGTCGGCGACGTCCAGACGGCGGCCTTCGGCCTGCTCGCCCAACCGCTTCGTCGCGGCGTCCACGCGGTCCTGATTGCTGGAGGCGACCACGACGTCCGCGCCGGCCGCCGCGGCCTGTCGGGCCACCGCGAAGCCGATGCCGGAGGTTCCACCGATGATCACGATCTTCTTGCCAACCAGAGACATGGGATCCGTTCCTTCGTCCATGCAGTGCCGGGGTTCGGCAACCGCCATGGCAAGAACGTACGCCTGCACATCGAGACGATGAATGACTTCGGATCTCGATTCCCTGTCACATCGTCTCACCAAACAGGCACTAGAGTGGCGCCATGGACATCCTGAGCGACACCCTCGAAGTCCTGCGCACGGGACGCCCGATGGTGACGCGCACCGACGCGCACGCCCCGTGGGCCCTGAAGTTCCAACCCATCTCAGGAGCCGGATTCCACGTGGTCGTGGAAGGGCACTGCCACCTGCTGCCACCGCACGGCCGACCGCTCGCGCTCGGACCCGGCGACATCGTGTTCCTGCAGCGCGGCAGCGGACACACCCTGTGCGACGTGCCGGGCCGCGCTCCGGTGGACTTCGTACCGGAGCGCGTGGACCGTTCCTCGCCGATCGGCCAGGTCACCGTGGACGGACCGGGGCCGCGCACGGTGCTGGTGTGCGGCGCGTACGCGATCGACGTCGAACGCCCGCATCCGCTGTTCAGCGATCTACCGGAGGTCATCCACCTCCCCGCGGTTCCCGGCCGCCACCCGGTGCTGCGCTCGGCGGTCGATCAGCTGTGCGCCGAGTTCCACGCGCCGCAGCCGGGCTCCGACGCGGTCGTCACGGCGCTCATCGATCTGCTGCTGCTGTACATCCTCCGGTCGTGGTACGCCGAACTGCCGAAGGAGCGGGCCAGGGGTTGGACGGCCGCGCTGACCGACCCGGCAGTCGCCCCCGCCCTGAAGGCGATCCACGACGACCCCGGCCATCCCTGGACCGTGGAGTCTCTGGGCGCCCGCGCCGGGTTGTCCCGCGCGGCGTTCGCCCGCCGCTTCGCCGCGGTGGTCGGCGAGCCGCCGTTGACGTACCTGACCAACTGGCGGATGGCCACCGCGGCGCGGTTGCTGCACCGATCGCCGGCCCCGCTGAGCATCATCGCGCAGCACACGGGGTACACGTCGGAGTTCGCGTTCGCCAAGGCTTTCAAGCGACACTTCGGATCGCCGCCGGGGGCCTACCGCAAGCAGGTCAAGACAGCAGCCGACGAACCACGCGGATACAACTGACGGTGGGGGCCAGGACGCCACCGCGTCGGATTGCGCTCCTGCGGTGGCTGCCGAGCCGGCCTCGCGGCGGCCCCGGAGCCCAGCGTCCTGCAGTCGCACTCGTCATGAAGAACGTCATCGACGGCCGAACCCGACCCGAAGTGGGCCGGGCCGGTTCGGGTCAGTCGGTGCAGGCGCATCCGGCGCCGGCCTTCGTCGGTGGTCGCGACCTCGACGCCGAGGTGGTCCAGGCGGGTCTCCTCGCCGGCCTCACCCTCGATCAGAACGAGCTTGAGCGGGGGCTCGGTGACGGCGAAGTTGGCGTAGCCCTCGCGACGCTTGGCGGGTTCGATGGCGAAGAGCCTGGAGTAGAAGGCGATCGACGCTTCGAGGTCGGCGACGCGCAGGGCGAGCTGGACACGGGACATGGCGGGCTCCCATCCGAGGACGGTTTGTTTCGACTGGTGTCGATACAGTCGACCTTGCAAGAGCACTCCGTCTACGTCCACCCCGACGCCCGCGGCCACGGCGTGGGCCTAGCCCTGCTGACCGCCCTGCTCGCCCGAGAACACCGCCAGCCTCGCCCTGCACGAGCGGGCCGGCTTCCGCGTTATCGGCACCCGTGAGCGCATCGGCTGCCACCGCGGCACCTGGCGCGACGTCGTCGCCGAACGCCGCAGCCCCGCCATCACCTGACCGACCGCCCGCCGGCAGCGCACGACCCCCGTCCTCCCCGACGGCTCCGAGAGCTGCCCAAGGCCACCCTGGTCCGGACGACTCGCTGCGGCCCGGCACCCACCAGGTGTGCCGGGCCGCAGCGTCGCGTCAGGGGAGTCCGGCCGTGGTGCACGGCAGGCCCGGGACGACCCTTTCGCGTGAGGGGGCGCCACGACTCAGCAGGTCATTGCCCAGGTGTGAGAGTCGCCGTTGTCGTTGGCCACGCCGTTGTAGTTGACCTCCTGTCCGGGAGTGAGGCAGATGGTCATCTCCCCGCCCAGGTTCGCCCGGGAGTAGACCTTCACGTGGTCCTTGACGCCGGGGCCACTGATGCCGTGGTTGGCCCAGGAGGAGTCCTCGTCGGCGATCCAGCTCTCCCACCAGTGGTCGTCGCCCGACCAGTTGGCGCGCTGGCCCTTGTAGTCGGCGTTCTCCCACACGCAGAACTCGCCGCTGGGGCAGTCGGCCGCGCCGGCCGGACCGGCCGCGGCGAGGCCGCCGGTGAGGACGAGGAACACCGCGGCGGTCGCGGTGAGCAGCCTGCTCTTCTTCATGAGGGGACATGGCCTTTCTTGTGGGGGGTGGGTCGGCCGGCCAGCAGTCCGGCAGAGCGGTGCAGGGCGCGGTCTCGTAGACGGAGGTAGGTGGCGATTTCCTCGCGGTGCGCGGTACGGACCTCGGCGAGCCGGACGGGCTCCAGCCGGGCCCGCAGCTCCTCCAGGCCGCTCGCCCGCGCACAGGAGGTGTCCCCGTCGGGGCAGGCGGCCCGGCGGGCGAGGGCGGCCCGGTAGCCGGGGTCGTCGGCGAGTCGGGCCTGGGCCTCGGGGCGCAGGTTGTTCACGGTGACCTCGGCGCGGAACCAGCGGGCCTGGTCTCCGTAGAGGAAGCGGTGGGCTTCGGCCAGGCAGCCGTCCGTGTGCATGCGGACGGTGTAGCCGGTGGCAAGGGTGATCGACAGTTCGGCCGGGCCGGTACCGAAGAGCGCATCCTGGCGCGGCGGCGGCCCGGCAGCACCACGGGTCGTCAAACACCGGTCCACCAGCACTTGCTGGGCCGCCTTGATCAGGTCGCTACGGCCCTGCTCCGACGCGGGGAGCTCCAGCCGAGTCGTGGACGAGCAGCCTCCGGTGAGCAGCACCGCCACCACGGCCCCCGCCGCCGACCAGGTCAAACCTGTCGCCCGTACCTCAGCGCTGATCCCCACACCGGTTCAAACGATCAAGATCGGCCGAGGACACGGCGGCCCTTGGGATCGGCGGCGACCGGAGCCGCCGACAGGCCATCGTCTACAGGCTGAGGCTCAACAGGATCGTGATCGTGGGTGGGAGCGGCGCGATCCATCCGGCCCATCGGCGTGCCCTGGCCAGGGCGGGGTGTCGTAGGTGCAGTCGGGAGGCCACCACGAGCAGAGGGGTGACCGTCCAGGAGGCCCACCAGCAGATGATTCACCCCGCCCCCGGGGGGCAGCGCGGCGGGCGGGGGTTGTGCGCCTCGGCCGGACAGAACTCATGTGCCCTCGCCCTCGGATGATCTGCACCGGTCCAGCGGGCTGACGTGGGACGCGTGAAGTGCCACGATGATCCGTGCTTCAACAGTGTGCCGGTTCGGGACGCGGGGAGAGCTGTGACGTCGCGTCGCCGAGACCAGCCCTACGCCACGAAAGGGCGGACATCCCATGCGCGTTACACCTCGTGGAGCGTTCTTAGGCAGCGGCCGGGGCTCAGTCGAGGACGAACAGGTGCGGCTCTACTACAGCCGCAAGACGCAGGACATCCTCCAGAAGTACGGTCCGGGTCCCCGCGTGCACTTCCATGTGGGGCTGTTCCCCGACAGGCTCCCACCTCATACCGCCGTCTCCCAGAGCACGCTGAAGCAGCACCTGCTCGACGCACAGGAACGCATAGTCGAGCACGCGGCCCGTTCCTGGGGCGCGTACGAGGAACCACCCCGCCGGATCCTTGACATCGGCTGCGGCCTGGGCGGCACTTCGCTGTACTGGGCGCAGGAGCACCGGGCGGCAGTCACCGGCCTCACCGTCGCGGCGGAGCACATCCCCATCGTCCGTCGCTTCGCCCGCCAGGCAGGGGTCGAGGAGCTCGTGGACCTCCTCCAGGTGGACGTCCACGACCTGGACGTCACCCACGCGTACGACGCCGCGTACGCCAACGAGAGCAGCGGCTACACCGACCGGGCGCGCCTCTTCGACGTGGTCGCCAAGGCGCTCATGCCCGGCGGATGGTTCGGCATCCAGGAGCACTTCCTGTGCCGCCCCGGCCACCGCGAGTTCATAGACGGCTACTACAGAACGCGACTGGGAACGCGTGAGGAGTACCTGGCTGCCGCCGAGGCGTCCGGCTTCGAGCTGACGCACGACGAGGACGTGACCGACCGGGTGGCGGAGTTCTGGGTGCAGTCCATGGCATGGAACACCGCCGAACTCGATCGGCTCCGGGCGGGCGGCGAACCCGGCGCCTGGAGCAGGGCACGGCTGGAGCAGTCGACGATCGCGCACAGCAGGCTCTTCCGCCTCTGGCGTGAGCATGCAGTGGAGACGCGGCTGATGCGCTTCCGCACCGGGGGCGGCCGATGACCACCTCCCCGCGTCCCTCGCTCCTCGGTGCGCAACTCCCCGCCTTCTACTGTCCCCTGCAGCGCGACCTCCTTCATCCGGAGGCCAAGCAGATAGAGGCACGGGCGGTCGAATGGGTCGACTCCTTCGGCCTGTACCCCGATCCCGTCGAGCGTGCGTGGGGGCTGGCCACCCACAGCGCCGACTTCTCCTGCCGCATCATCCCCGACGGGGACGTGGAGGCCGTGCTGCTCTTCACCGAGTGGAACTACTGGGCCAACGCCGTCGACGACTGGCAGGACTCCGGCTCCGACGAGGTGGGGGCGGGTGCCGTCGTCGAGCACGGCGTGCGGCTGCTGCGGACCATCGAGAACCCGGGGGCGTCCGTGCTTCCCGAGGGGCCCATGACCCGCTCGCTGGTGGACCTGGTGCGCCGTACCCACGCCATGCTGTCCGCGTTCGAGCTGCGCAGGTTCGCGGAGGGGACACGGGACTGGCTGCTCGGTGCGGCCTGGCGGGCGGCCCGCGCCGAAGCCGGAAGGATGCCAGGGCTGAACGACTTCGTCGCCATGGGGCCGCTGGCGAACGGCACCCGCTTCTCGATGACGTGGTCCGACGTCGCACGCGGGGGCCGGCTGCCCGTGGAGCTGCTCTGCTCGCCCGCCCTGACCGCGCTGACGGATGCGGCGGGGTTCATCGTCAGCGCGGACAACGACCTGTTCTCCTACGACAAGGACGACCACCTGGAGCCGAAGGAGGTCAACCTCGTCAACGTCTTCGCCCACCAGGAGAACTGCACGCCTGCCGAGGCCGTCCCGCCCACAGTGGCCCTGCGGGACCGGGTCATGGTCCTCTACCTGCGGCTCCGGGCCCGGCTGGCGCAGGGAGCGGACGACGAACTCCGCTCCTACCTGGAGGCGTTGGACCACTACGTGGCCGGTTGCATCGCGTGGCAGAGCCAGGCACCCCGGTACGCGAGCCCCCGCAATCGGTACGGTCTTCCCGTCGGGGAAGCCCGGTTCACGATCCGCTTCGCCGATGTGCCCAGCGACGCCGCGACCGAACCGCCCGACCTGCCGGCCCTCGCCGCCTGGTGGCAGTGGCTGCGGGACTGAGCGACGTGCCGAAGGCCCCCGGCGGCGCGGCCGGGGGCCTTCCGCCCGGAAGATCGGCTCAGCGGAGCCCGAACAGCCGCCGCCACCAGCCGGCGCGGCGCCGGTAGCCGGCAGCCGCGGGCACCGCGGACTGCTGCGGCGGAACCGGCGGGTACCCGTACGCCTGCTCGGGGCCCGGTTGCGCAGAGGACACGGAGCGCGGAGTGAACCGTACCGGCAGTGACAGCAGATGGCGCGACATGAGGGTGCCGCGCCACTGGAGCTCGCTCGCGCCGACGGCCAGCTGCAGGTCCGGCAACCGGTCGAGCAGGACTTCGATCCCGGTGTCGGCGATGGCCCGGCCGATGTCCTGGCCCGGACACTCGTGGGCTCCGCTGCTGAACGCCAGATGGGAGCGGTTGCCGTAGACGGAAACGCTCCGGTCGGGACGGATCTGCGGGTCGGCGTTGCCCGCGGCCAGGCCGAGCAGGAGCATGTCGCCGGCCTTGATGTGCTGGCCGGCGAGTTCGGTGTCCCCGGTGGCCCAGCGCCCGATGACCGTATTGATCGGCGGGTCGTCCCACAGCACTTGCTCCAGGGCGTCGGGCAGGGTCATCTGCCCTCCCGAGAGACTCGCTCGGAACCGCGGGTCCGTCAGTACGGTCCGCAGGGTGTTGGCGATCAGGTTGGCGGTGGTCTCGTAGGCCGCGATCAGGACGACGCGCAGGTGCATCAGCACCTCGGTGTCGGTCAGGTTCGCGGGGTGCTCGATCAGCCAGGAGGCGAGGTCGTGGGCAGGTTTGGCCTTGCGTTCCACGACCAGCTGCTCCAGCGTCTGGGTGACGTAGCGGTCGCTCTGGAGAGCCGTCTCGGTTCCCTGGAGCATGTCGCGTGCCGCGTTGACCAGTCTGGGCCCGTGTTCGTCGGGCGCCCCGACGAGCTGCGTCATGACCAGCATGGGGAGCTGGTCCGAGAAGTCGGACACGAGGTCGGCGTACCCCTCGTCGGCGATCCGGTCCACCAGCTGGTTGGCGAAGCGTGTCACGTAGCGGCGGATGCCGCGCTTGTCGAAGCGTTCCAGGGACTCCACCACGGCTCCGCGCAGCCGCTCCTGGACGGGCCCGTCGGTGAAGTTGCACACCGGTACCCAGGAGACCATGGGACCGAGCGGCGTGTCGGCCGGCACCCGGCCCTCGCGCATGTCGCGCCAGCCGCGGGGGTCGCGGGCGAAGCGCGAAGGGGTGCGCGCCACGTCCAGGTTCTCCCGGTGGCCGAGGACCAGCCAGGCCGGCAGGTCGCCCGGGACCAGCACGGGGGCCACCGGCCCGTACTCGGCCCGCAGCTTCTCGTACAGGCCCAGTGGGTCGTTTTGGGCCTCCGGTCCGTGGAGGCGGTACAAGCCGCCCGGGGCGGACGCCGCGTGGGCGGGGCACTCCGGCGGCGGGGTGGGGTGGGTGGTCACATTGCCTCCTGGGTGGCTGCCTGGGAGTACAGGTAGCGCATGAGGGTCAGCAGGACATCGCGGGACGAGTCCCGTCGTCTGGCGTCGCAGACGAGGATCGGTACGTCGGGGGGCAGGTCGAGGGCCTCACGGAGCTCCGCCAGCGGATGCTCGGGGGCGCCGGGGAAGGAGTTGACGGCCACGACGAAGGGCACGCCGCGCTCCTCCAGCCGGCCGATGACGTCGAAGCTGATCTCCAGCCGCCGGGTGTCGACGAGCACGACCGCCCCCAGCGCGCCCTCGAACAGACCGCGCCACAGGAACCAGAAGCGCTCCTGACCGGGTGTCCCGAACAGGTACAGCACCAGTTCCTGGTTGATGCTGATGCGGCCGAAGTCCATGGCCACGGTCGTGGTCGTCTTGCGCGCCACGCCCCGGGTGTCGTCGACGCCGACGCCCGCCTTGGTCATCGTCTCCTCGGTCGTCAGCGGCTTGATCTCACTGACCGCGCCGACCATCGTCGTCTTGCCCACGCCGAAACCGCCGACGATGACGACTTTGACGGCGGCCGCAGCAGTCTGCGGGAGTATGTCCGCCTGGCGCGGCCCGGCCTGCGGGTCAGAGCTTCTGAAGTCCATCGATCACTGCCTCGATCAGAGCTAGGTCGGGGAGCTGGGCGGCGGGGACGGGTGGGCGGACATGGACGAACTGGCCCGCGATCAGGTCTCCGATCAGCACGGTGACGGCACTCACGGGCAGGCCCGCGTACGCGGCGATCTCGGCCACCGACAGCGGTGACCGGCACATCCGCAGGATGGCCGCCTGCTCGGGCTGCATCTCGGGTCTCACGGGTGCCTTGGCCACGACCAGGGTCACGAGGTCGAGGGGGACGGTGGTGGAGGGTCCGCTGCGTCCGCCGGTGATGACGTAGAGCCGCTCCGGACTGCCGTCCTCCCAGCTTGTCGGGGGCTCACTCACGCCGGCTGCCCGTCGTGCCGGGGCGGACTGCTCAGGTGGTCCCCCATCCGGGTCACCAGGTTCCGCATCTGGGCACCCATCAGCCCGGCGTCGACACCCTCGTCGGCGAGGACCGCCAAGTAGGAGCCGTCACCGGCGGCCATCAGGTAGAAGAACCCGCCGTCCATCTCGATCACGACCAGGCGCATTCTGCCCTCCGAGCGGGGCAGTTCGGCCGCCACCGCTCCGGCGAGGCTCTGCAGACCGGCGCAGGCCGCCGCCAGGCGGTCGGCCGTGTCGGTCTCGGCTCCGTACTGCGCCACGCAGAGGCCGTCCGCGGAGAGGACGATCACGTGCCGGGTCTGCGGCACTCCGACGGCCAGGTCCTTGAGCATCCAGTCCATACTGCTTCGCTGAGTCATCATCGTTCACGCCCCTTTGGTCGCTGTACCCGACGCATCCTGGGCGTCCTGGTGGGGTTGGCCGGGCGCGCCGGACAGTCCGCTGTGGAAAGCCTCCAGCCACATGCCGGGGCCGGGATCCTCCGCCGACTGCCGTTCCACCGGCGGCGGGGTGTCGGAGGCGGTGGCACGGTCCTTCCGCCGCCGCTGCGGCAGCCCGTTCGCCGTGCGTTCCTCGGACGGCCAGCCGGTGACGGGCGCCGGCCCCGGTGCCGGAGCCTGTGCGGGTGCCGGCCCGTGAGCCTGTGCGGGTGCCGGTGCCGGTGCCGGTGCAGATGCCGACCGTGGTGCGGACACGCCGGGGGAGAGGCGATCGACCGGGTGCTCGCGTGACGCGGGGGTGACGGCCCGGGGGCCCGAGGAGGAACCGATGCCGTGGGCGAGACCGGTCGCCGCGGACGCCGTGGTGATCAGGTGCTGCGGGACGATGACCACGGCGCGGACGCCGCCGTAGGCGGACGAGCGCAGGGATACTTGGAACCCGTACGCCTGCGCCAGCCGGCCGACCACCGCGAGGCCCAGCCGCGGTGTCTCACCGAGGTCGTTGAGGTCGATGCCGGTCTGCGCCTGCGCCAGCATCGTCTCGGCACGCCGACGGGCCTCCTCGCTCATGCTCAGACCGCCGTCCTCGATCTCCACGGCGACGCCCGACTGCACCTCGACGGCCGTGAGGTGGACCCGGGTGTGCGGCGGCGAGTACCGCGTGGCGTTGTCGAGCAGCTCGGCCAGGGTGTGGATCAACGGCTCGACGACGGGGCCGACGACGGCGACCTCGGAGACCGAGTGGAGCTCCACCCGCTGGTAGTCGATGATCCGGGACATCGCACCGCGCAGCACGCTGTAGAGCGTGACGGCCCTGCTCCACTGGCGGCCGGGGCGCGCCCCGCCGAGGACCGAGATGGAGTCGGCGAGCCGACCGATCAGGGCGGTGCCGTGGTCCAGGCGAAGGAGGTCGCCGAACACGTCCGGGTTGCGGCCGTGCCGGTCCTCCATCTCGCGCATCTCGTGCGCCTGCTGGTGAACGATCGCCTGCACCCGGCGGGCGATGTTCACGAAGGCCCGCTGTGCGGAGTCGCGGAGGTTCTCCTCGTTGTCGACCGCGTCGATGACCCGGGCCAGCACGGTCTGCAGGGCGGCTCTGAACCGCGGGGTCAGGGCGGCGTCGTCGCCCCAGCGGTTTCCGTGTCCCCCCCGCCCGCCCAGGGAGGTCAGGATCTCCTCGGGCAGCTCACCTTTGCGCAGCCGCTCGATCGCCTCGGTCAGCACCACCTCGCACAGGCGTACCACCTCGGCTTCCTGCCGGGACAGCACGTGCTCAAGCGCCGCGACGTGGGCGCGCCGGGCCGTGAGCGCGCGGCCGCGCCGGAACGCTTCGACGAACGCCGCGACGGTGCACGCGGCCCCCGCGGCGATCCATACGGTGCGCACCGGTTCCGAGGAGGAAGCGAGCGCCCCCACCACGCACACGGCGGCCAGGGCTGCGATCCCGGGCATCATCCGGCTTGTTGCCGCCTCCGTGTGTGCGGCTTCGGGTGGAGCGTTTTCTGGCGCCATCAGCTTCCTCGAACCATCGAAAGTGGGATCTCCTGACCGGTGGGCGGGAGCATAACTACGCCCAACTGGCCGTACGGCTGCTTTCGTTGAGGTTCATCGGACCGGAGGACCGATTACGCGCCACCGGCAGGACCGAATCCGGGCGTCGATGGAGGGGGCTCGGCGGGGAGGGGCGGCGTCGGGGGAGGTCGGCGGCTTGCCGGAGCACTCACAGGCTCACGGATTCGAACGCGTTTCCCGATCAATTTCGGCCGCGTCCCCTTGTGCGCAAGTGGCGGCCGGGCCGGAAGTACGCTAAGAACACCTTTCACGGAAGCCGTCCGGGTGCGGAGACGGGCCCGCCCGGCCGGCTGGTGCCGACGGACGGACCCGCGCCCTCCTGGCTTCGCGACCGGGCGGCCGCGGGGCTCAGACGAGGTTCTTGTACAGGTTCCAGCCGGTGCCGAACTTCACGCGGGCGGCGAAGGTGGCGGTGCCGGCCTTGCCCGTCGAGGAGTACCGGTACACGTCGCCGTTCGGGAGACGGCAGAGCAGATCGCCCTTGCTGTCGCCGTCGATGTCACCCGGGACGAACAGCTTGTCGTACTGGTCGAAGCCGCTGCCGACCTGCTCGCGGGCGGCGAACGGCGCGGTGGCCGTCCCCGTGCCCTTGAACAGGAACAGGCGGCCGGAGGTGTCCCGGGCCAGCAGGTCGGGACGCCCGTCGCCGGAGTAGTCACCCGCACCGACGAGCGCGTCGTAGCCGTTCCAGCCGGTGCCGACCTTGATGCGCGCGCCGAACTTGGTGACCAGCGCACCGTCACCCGGGTGGAGCCACAGGACGCCGGCGGAGTCGCGGCTGAGCAGGTCGCCCTTGCCGTCGCCGGTGAGGTCACCCGGGCCGACCGTCACGGTGTAGTTCCACGCCGTACTCACCCGCTCGCCCTGGATGTACAGGTCGCTGCCGATGTTCTGCACGTAGGTCGCGTGGTTGCGGCTGTTGAGCCCGGTGGCGTACGCGTTGCGGGAGCCGGGCGTCTCCTTGCCGGCCCAGACCGGCGGCATCCGGTAGTCACCGTTGGCCAGGGCGCTGTACTTGGCGAGGTCGTTGTCCGCCTCGGTGCCGAGGTTCTGTCCCTTGCCGTAGAGCGACGTGGTGCCGGCGCCGACGATGAACTTGTTGAACTCATAGCCACTGCCGAAGTACGCGGGTGCGGCGAACCGGCCGCCACCGAGCGACTTGAACCAGTACTCCACGCCGTCGCGGTCGCGGGCGAGCAGGTCGCTCAGGCCGTCGCCGTCGCCGTCATCCGAGCCGGTGATCACGTTGTACGCGTTCCAGCCGGTGCCGACCTTGACCCGGGCCTTGAGCGGGGCGGTGGCGCTGCCGGCCCCCTTGTGGAACCACAGCTCACCGCTCAGCGTACGGGTGAGGACATCGCCCAGGCCGTCGCCGTCGACGTCGCCGGCCCCGACCAGTTGGTCGTAGATCCCCCAGCCGGAGCCGACCTTGACGCGGCCGTTGAAGGGCTTGCTGACGCTGCCGGTTCCGGTGTACAGCCACAGGTCGCCGGCGTAGTCGCGGGCCAGCAGGTCGGGGTGGCGGTCGCCGGTCAGGTCGCCGGTGGCCATGACGCGGTTGTAGATCTGCCAGCCGCGGCCCGACCAGAGGGGCGCCGACGTGCTCGTCAGGCCGGCCTCGTAGAGCGTGAGCACGCCGTCGAAGGAGAGCGAGAGCAGCTCGGCCTTGCTGGTTCCGCCCACGTCCCCCACCGGCAGCAGGTCCTTGAACGAGGAGTCGGGGTCGGGGTCGGTCTTGTAGATCGCGTATTCGCTCCAGGACGAGATCGACGACAGGTAGACGGCCGTGGTCTGGTCGAACTCCATGACGATCATGTCGCTGATGCCGTCGCCGTCGACGTCGTGCCGCGGCTTGGCGGCGGCCGCCGGCGCCGGCTGGGTGGCGCGGCCGGGCAGGACCACGCTCGGGTACTGGCGGTCGCTGGGCGACGCGGCGGCGGACGCCGAATCCGCCACCGGGCCGGCCGCGGGCCGGTCGGGGGTGACGGAGCCGGGTATGGAGTGCTGCGGGGCTGCACTGCTCGGGGCGGCGGCCAGAGCGCCGACGGCGAGGGCGAGTACGCCGCCGGCGGCCAGTACACGCAATCGTCCACGATGCGAAGAAGTCAAGATCCCCCCTGAGGATCGAGCCGGGACCCGCCCGGACACGTCTAGGTGTGTGCTCGGAGACACACACCCATGCATGAACGGTTCCCCCCTCCCGCCCGCGCGCCATATGCCGCCCCTCTGACCACACCGGAGGCGGCGGCCCTGCCCGATCCCCTTTGCGGCGGGGGCAGTTGGGCGCCGAGGACACCACGTGTGGCTGCGCCCACGGCAGCGGATGGCGCTCGGTGGTCCGGTGCAGTCCGATACGCGGAGGTGCCGCACAACCGGTTGCAGGACTTTGCGGTGCTGGAAGGTGGGGGAGTAGCTGCCGGCGCCGGCCAGGGGCCGCGCAAAGCGGGCGTAGTCGGGCGCCTCGCGTCCTCCCGGACTCGGAACCGCTTCGCCGCGGTCGCCGCCGCCTCTCGGATGTGGTCACCTCGGTCGCCCGCCATCGCGTAACCACCCGGCGCTCGCCACCGACGACGTCGCCGACCGGGTGCGCGAGCTGCGCCCCGGTTCCTGACCGAGCCCCGGTCGACAACCGGCTGCCGACTCGTCGGACGCTCGGCCACGACGAGGCGTGCAGCGGTGGAGAGCGATACCGGCCCAGACTGCGCTCACCGATGCCGAGCGGCACGCCCTGCGCTGCCTGACCGCGCTGCACGCGGTCAAGTTCCTGGCCGAGGCCCGGCAGCCGCTACTTCAGGCCGATCTCTTCGCATGCGGCCCTGTACTTGTCGGTGCAGATCTCGTCGACGGTGTAGACGCCGTCCGCCACCACGGTGGATTTGATGTTGTTCCTGGTCAGCGCGATTCCCGGGACGAGTACCGAGCGCACGCCCTGGGTGGTCGGGCTGTCCACGATCTGGTTGATGAGTCCGTCGATCTTCTGGCCCTGGGCCAGGGCGACGGCCATCTCCGCGGCGGCCGCGGCCTCGGGGGCGTACTGCTTGTAGACGCTCATGTACTGCTCGCCCGCGACGATGCGCTGGACAGCGGCGAGTTCGGCGTCCTGGCCCGTCACCGGGGGCAAGGCGGAGACCCCGGCGGCCTTGAGAGCGGAGATGATGCCGCCGGCCATGCCGTCATTGGCGGAGTAGACGCCGACGATCCTTCCCTTGCCGAGCGCCGCGAGGGCGGCCGCCATGTTCGCGTTGGCGTTCTCCGGCTTCCAGTCGACGGTGTCGTACTCCTTGCCGATGGTCGCCTTACCGTCGAGGACGGAGTGTGCACCGGACTTGAACTGTTTGGCGTTGGGGTCGGTGATCGAGCCGTTCATCATGACGATCTTGCCGTCCTTGGCCTTGTCGCCCAGCGCGTCCAGCGCGTCCAGCAGTGCCTTGCCCTGGACCTTGCCGACGTCTTCGTTGTCGAAGGAGGTGTACGCGTCGATCGGGCCTTCCGCCAGTCGGTCGTAGGCGATGACGGGAATGCCGGCGTCCTTGGCCTTCTTGACCGAGCCGGCAATGGCCTTGGCGTCGACCGCGTCGATGATCAGGACATCCACCTTGCGGGCGATCATCGCTTCGACCTGGGCGTTCTGGGCGGCCGCATCCTGCTTGGCGTTGGCGTAGACCACTTCGCCCTTGCCGCGCGTGAATTTGGCGACCTCCTTCTCGATCAGCGGCTTGTCGAACTTCTCGTAGCGCGCGGTCTGGTTCTCCGGAAGCAGGAGCCCGACCTTGATCGCCTCCTTGGCGAAGCCGTCCGGTCTTCCGTCCACGTCTTCCGAGCTGCCGCAGGCAGCGAGGGAGACCGCGATCGCGGAAGCAGCGGCAATAACGACGGCCCGACCGAGATGTGTGTTCACGACGTAAACCTCCCTGAACAGGCCGTGCCCTTCCGGCCGAGGTAAGCGCAGTCAACTCGGCGATCAGACCGTCGTCAAGAAGTGAATTGTTAACGTGATGGCAACGTTGCCATCACTCTACGCATCCGCGCAATTCGGTGAATAGCTGCACCTATAGGGAGGATTAACTCCCTGACGCCATTTCAACTTATGAAGAGGCGGTGAAAACGAGTAGTGCCCCGCCGAACTCCCAAACGGCCGAGAACGGCTCGACCGGCGCCGCTGGCCATCGTCTATAGGCTGAGGCTCAACAGGATCGTGATCGTGGGTGGGAGCGGCGCGATCCATCCGGCCCATCGGCGTGCCCTGGCCAGGGCGCGGTGTCGCAGGGGCAGTCGGGAGGCCACGACGAGCAGAGGGGTGACCGTCCAGGAGGCCCACCAGCAGATGATGAGGACGGCCACGGTCTGGGGGTGAACCTCTTCGGCCATCCCGGCCAGGGCCCCGAAGACGAAGGCGACCGGGATCATGGCCACCGTTGCGACCGTGGTCCATATCGACACCTCGCCGCCGGCAGAGGTCTCGGCGCAGCGGTCGGCGGGCGGAGCGGAGGTTGTCTCGTGCATGGGCACAGCCAAGCAGCTCCGTCAGTAGATCCGCCTGCGCGCAGGTACTCAGCGCAAGCTGGGCTCCGTACTCAGGCACGCATGCGGTCATTCGAACCCCGAGGCTCCCGCCCGGCGTGTCCCTTCTTCGCCCGGACATCACCCCAGCGTTCCAGGCGTAGAGACAGGTATCCGGCGAGGGTGGAACGGACCGGGGTGAGGTCGGTCGGTTCCGTTGCGGTGGTCGACCAGGTTCGCCGTACGGTGCCGCTGCGCCCGGGTGCAGCCCGGCTGGGCGGGCTTGAGCCCGTACCGGCAGGGAGCCCGCCGGAGCGTCGCCCCGAGGCCACCCCGACGTTGTCCGGCATGATCATCGCGGCAGGCACCGGCCTGAGCGCGAACCTCTGGCCCAAGCAGTACGGAGACTGGACCCAGGAGGAGATGACTTCCCTGGAAGCCACCGCCCTGCTGCTCGCGGAGCACATCAACCGGCTCACCGGCGACCGCGCCTACCCCACCCGTCTGATCGCCAAAGCCCTGCCCAGCGCGGACCAAGGCTGAGGGACGCATCCCCCAGGAGCCCGTAGTCCGCGCTGTCCCCCATCAGGTTCAGCAGTTCGATTGGCCCAGCTGGGACCGCCGGCCCCTTCAGCGCTTGGCGATCTGCTGGAGCGCCGCGCCCTGGTAGCGGGCACCGGCGTTCCACAGGATGAAGGAATTCATCTTGTTGGCCGCCGCGGCCTTGATCTGATCGGCCACCTCATCCGGCCCGTAGGTGCTGCCCATCGAGAAGTCCTGGAGCCACGGGACGATTTCGCTCCGGGTGCCCTTCGCCTGGCGGGCGAAGTCGGCCAGCGAACGCTGCACGATCGCATACGGGTCGGTGTCGGGCTCCTCGACGCCGTACTCTCCCGGCGCCCAGTGGGACGGGTAGACCATCGGTGCGATGTAGTCGGTGACCTTGGCCAGAGCCCCGATGTCCTGCGCGATCTCCGTCGGCCGGGTGGCGGCGATACCGAAGACCGAGACGCCGAGGTACTTGGCGTGCGGACGCAGCGCGGTCCGGGTGTCGGCGACGAACGAGGTGATCGACTGCTCGGGCGTGGCGGTACCGATGCCCGGGAAGCGCATGTGCGACAGCGGACCGTCCGGGCGGCGCACGTAGTCGTAGAGGATGTCGTCGAAGCCGAGCCGAGCCGCCTCCACGGCGAGGTCCCGGTTGTACGTGCGGACCGTGGGGTTGGCGAAGTTGGTGAACGAGAGGGATCCGTACTGGCCGCCGTCGTAGGGTTCACCGGCCGGGGTCAGGACGAGCTGGTCACGCTTGCCGGACTTCCAGGCGGCCGAGGCGAGCTTGGGGTCGCGGAAGGCCACGATACGGCCGATGACCTGGGCCCCGGCGGCGTGGATCTCGGCGATCGCCTTGCGGGCGTCGTAGTAGCCCTTGGCCGCGCCGATCTGGCGGGCCAGCGGCACCTGGGATGCGTACCCGACCTCGCCGTCCTCGTCCTTGACGTCCAGCTCGACGGCGTTGAGCTTGCCGCTGCGCACGAGGGCGAGGATGTCGCCGCGCAGGGTGTCGTCGCCCCACCCGATGGCGGTGATGTGCGCGGCACGGATCATGGGGCGACGCCCTCGGGTGGACACGTCCTGGGTGGTGGTGTTTCCGGCGCGGTCCACCGCTGTGATCGTCGCGACGGGCGTGCCCTTGGGTACCGTGATCTTGAAGGCCCCGCCCTTGTCGACAGCGACCTTCTTGCCGTTGACCGCCACCACGGCGTCGGTGGAGGCGCTGCCGGTGATGGTCACGGGGGCGGCGGCGTTCTTGATTTCGGGGTCGGCCACCTTCAGCTCGGGAGCGGTGGTGTCCACCCTGAAGCCCACGACCTTGCGGTACGAGGCGAAGGGGAAGCTGCTGTCGCCCGCCACCACCAAGGTGTGCCGCCCCTCGGTGAGGCGCGGGAGCGCGAGCTTCAGGCGAGCGCCCGCAGCGGTGACGGGGACCGCCGTGCCGTCCAGGGTGGCGCGCAGCTTGTTCTTGCCGCCGGCCTCCTCGGTGATGAGGTAGGCGCTGACCCGTGCGGCCTTGCGCCCGTTGAGGACGGCGCCGTTGCTCAGCCCCTGGACGTCCGGACCCGGCGCGAGGATGGTCCAGGCTCCGACGCCCGCTCCGGCCAGTGCGAGCGCCCCGCTCGTCGCTATCAGGGCGGCCCGGCGGGCCGGTCGGCGGTGACGGAAGGAGGGGGCCGAGTGAGATATGCGCTTGGGCGACATCATGACGTCCTTCGTGCCGTGGGCTGGATGCTGCCTCCATTCATTGCCGCACGGTGTCCCAGTCGCCGCGTTCTGGCCGTATTTCACACGAACGCCGCGTTCGGTACCCGGCGTGGCGGCTGAGCCATGCAGGGGGCAGCGCGGTATCCGGGCTCCCGTCGGAGGTAGGTATGGCGCGACACGTCCGCCTTGGAGGGGCTTCTCATGCGCTACCCGTTCGTCCCGCTCGGCGCCCTGGCCGGCGCTGCCGTGCTCGCCTCCGGCTGTTCCACCGGGCCCTCACCGGCCGCCGGGGAACGCCATGCGGCCGCTTCACCCGCCGCGGTCAGCGCTGTCCCCGCGAAAGCGCCGGCAGAGGTCGGCGCCAATGAACTCGGCCAGGTACCGGTGCTGATGTACCACCAGCTCACCGAGAAACCGGCCAGCGTCTACGACCGCACCCCGGCTGATTTCCGGGCGGAACTGGAGCGCCTCGCGCGGGAGAACTACGTACCGGTGACCGCCCGGGACTTCCAGACGGGCCGCATCGACATCCCCGCCGGCACGCACCCGGTGGTCCTCACCTTCGACGACTCGACCAACAGCCAGGTGCGCCTCAACCCGGACGGCACCCCGGCGCCGGACACCGCCGTCGCCATCTTGACGGAGACGGCGAAGAAATACCCGCAGTTCAAGCCGGTGGCGACCTTCTTCGTCAACGCGGAGGCGTTCTCGGCGACGGGTTCCGCCAAGGCCCTGACGTGGCTGAAGGAGCACGGGCACGAGGTCGCCAACCACACCGGAGGCCACGAGAACCTGAGCTCCCTGGACCAGGAGGGCGCCATGCGGGCGATCTCCGCCGGACAGCAGGCGATCGAGAAGGCAGCGCCCGGAACGCAGGTCACGTCGCTCGCCCTGCCCTTCGGTGCCATGCCTTCCCCGGCCGGGGTCGCCACCCGGGGTACGGGCTACCGCTACGACGGCGTGTACCTCGTCGGGGCCAACCCCTCGGTCTCGCCGTTCGCGAAGGCGTTCACGCCCGGCGCCATCCCTCGGATCCGCTCGGCGGGGCCCGAGGATGAGGACGCCGAGTTCGGTTCGTCGCGCTGGCTGGACAAGCTCGCCGCTGGGAAGACCCGGTACGTCTCGGATGGTGACCCGAACACCGTCGCCTTCCCGAGTGCCTCGCGGAACGAACTGTCACCGGCCCTCGCGAAGCGGGCTCGGCCTTACTGAGCCGTGAAGGCAGACCAGTACCAGGCGGTGGCCGGGGAGGGCCAGCCGAAACGGCCGGGCTGCGCCTCGATGTCTGCCCGGCCGCTGCCGGCTGAGTCGTGGGCCAGAAGAAGGCACCGGCCCCGCCGTCACCCGGCTGCCAGCCGCCCGCCCGGTTCCGGCCGTCCGCGTCCTTGTCCCCGTCCTTGTCACTGAGCAGCGGTACGCCTACACCAGGACCAGCACCCCCGCCACCGCGCTCAGCGCCGGGCCGGTCCGTCGCTTGCGCGGGGGCGGGGCGGCGGCAGTGGCGGGGCCTGCGGCATTGCCGGTCTGCGCGGCGTGTCCTGGACGTTCCGCTCTACGGAAACCACCCCGTGGCGGACGTCCCGCCCCCACGCGGCCAGGCTGAGCGGCCGCTGCCCCGGGTCGGCCGAGCCGAGCGCGGCGATCCGTGCCCGCCGTTCCGCGTCCAGGCCCGCGATTACGGCCGCCGCCGACCGCGTCAGGTCCGCCGTCGACACCGGTCAGCCGGCTTTCTCCCTGACACTCTCCAACGGCTCGATCAGCCCCGCACAGGGCGCCGACGTCACCAAGCGCCTCAACAAGGGCGCCCGGGAGTCAGCAGCGGTAGCCGTGGGGAACCTGAAGAAGGGCCACGAAGATCCAGACCAGGGCTGCGGCGCCGGTCGCGCCACCGAGAACGGCGACTGCCAGGTTCCAGCGTCCTGCGTACCCGATGAGTACCCCCCACCACACCGCCGCCGCGATGGTGAGCAGAGTTCCGTAGACGATCAGTCCAAGGCTGTTGGCCGCGCCGTTCACTCCGACGTTGCACGCCCGCCAGGCCGCTGCCAGGAGCGCCGACCCGAGCACACCGGTAGCCAGACCGCCCAGAGGGGCGGCCACACAGCCCCACGATCCGCGCCTCACTTCCGGTTCCTGACCTGGGGGAAGCTCTCTCCGCTGCGTTGAGCTCGTTCCCTTTGGTCCATCGTGTCGTAGTCCCTCCAGCTGGGATTCGAGCCCAGCGTGCGTAGTCCGTTGACCCGTGGGCTGGTGGTTCTGCACGAAGAGGTCCGTTGCGCCCCGCAGGGAGGTTTTCTCCGCACTGATGAGGGCAGCCATCGCCGCTGGCCCGCACCTCTTCTGCGCGGGGTAGAGGCGCTCGGTGCGGGCACGGCTCGCGGGTCAGCCCGGCCGCCCCCCTGGACACGACGGCCGCACGGATGGCAGCGATCACGTACGCCCTGACGCTGTCGGACAGCCCGCCCTGTCCTTCGGGCCTCGGTCGATCAGGGCGGCGAAGGCGTCGAGGACGCGTTGCAAGCCGAAGGCATAGGCATGGCCGGGGTCGTAGGCACTGCCGTGTGCGGCGCCGGCTGCTGCGCCGACGCGGACGGCAGTGGGGTAGGCGTTCTCGTCGAGTACCCGGGAGAGGAGCGGGGCGTTCAGCTCCCACCACTGTTGGTCGTTCATGGCACTGTCGTGCTGGGCGGCGCGGGTGTCGGCGGCGGCGCGGGCGCATGCCTGCACGAAGGTGAGCAGGTGGGTCAGGCAGTCGTCCATCTCGACGTCGCTGAGGCCGAGGCCGTCGAGCGCGGACAACTCGTGCTCGTACTTCGCCATCTGGCCCGGCCCCAGCGGAGGCCTGGCGGTGGAGACGGTCGCGGCCCATGGGTGGCGGTCGGCAAGGGCCTTGTTCTCCTCGGCGATGGCGGTGACGCGCTCGCGCCAGGGCTGTCCGGTGGTGTCGGTGCGGTGCATGCGCGCGTATGCGGCGTCGAGCATGAGGTCGAGGAGCTCCGCCTTGCCGGGGACATAGGTGTACAGCGTCATCGGCACCACGCCGAGTTCCTTGGCCACCCGGCGCATGGTCACCGCGTCCAGGCCTTCAGCGTCGGCGATGGCAGTGGCGGCTTCGACCACCGCGTCGATGCTCAGCCCCCGTCGCGGTCCTCGGCCACGATCGGAGGAGGAGCCGCGCCACAGCAGTTGGAGGGTACGGGCGGGGTCGCCCGCGCTGGTTCGTTCCGTCGGCACAGGGTCATCCTCTCGCAGCCCAGCTCCGTACAATGTACATTGTACGGCGTACAGAGAAGTGGCCCAGTGGATCCCGGAGGAGCTTCCGTGAAGATCACCTCTAGTGCCGTGTCGCTCAACGTCGACGATGTTCCCGCCTCCAGCACCTTCCTCGTCGAACACTTCGGGTTCCGCGAGGAGATGGCCGCTGACGGCTTCGCGTCCCTGACGCGCGACGACTCCGGCATGAACGTCATCTTCCTGCGGCGGGGGCTGGACACCCTCCCGGCAGACCAGCGCGACGAGCACGCGACAGGCCTGATCATCGCCTTCGTCGTCGAGGACCTCGAAGGCGAGCTGGCGCGCCTGCGCTCCGAAGGCGTCGCGATCACCATGCCACTGACCGACGAGGAGTGGGGCGAGCGCGCCTTTCAGGTCCACGACCCCAATGGCGTCATCATCCAACTCGTCGACTGGAACGCACCCACCAGCCGCTGAGACAACCGGCGGCGCCGCCTCGAAGCCATGACGTCCGGCCAGGATTGTAGGGGCACCGCGAGGGCCGTCCTGCACTCGCGATCCAGGGCTGCCCGGGCCGCCGCGGTCAGGTGCTCCCGGTGCACTGCGGCAGGTGTCCGCGCGGCGCGGGAACGCGCCAACGGCTGAGCGCTGTCTCCGCAGAGCCGGCCGGGCCGGGCACCACGTCCCCCGCTGGGATGCCGCAGGCGGACGGGGTGTGAGGTGTGCGGTGTGACGGTGCACCGCGGGGCGGGGACAGGGCACACGGCGAGCATCGCGAACAGAATGATCAGAAGAGGGGTCGTTTGAAATCGTCCTCCCGGTGCAGACGGTCGTTGACAACGGCCTTACACATCGAGGTAGGAGACGCATCATGGGTATTCTGGCTTGGATCCTCATAGGGCTGTTTGCAGGCCTCATCGCCAAGGCGCTGATGCCGGGCAAGGACCCCGGCGGCATCATCATCACCATGCTCATCGGCATCGCGGGCGGCCTGCTCGGCGGCTGGCTCGGCAAGGTCATCTTCGGCGTCGATTCCATCGACGGCTTCTTCGACCTCTCCACGTGGATCGCCGCCATCATCGGCTCCGTCATTCTTCTCGCCGTCTACCGTCTGGTCACCGGCAACAGGCGCCACCACAGCCACGCCTGAACGGCGCATCCGGCCTGCGACGGAAACGGCTCCCCCTTCCAGGGCGGAGCCGTTTCGTCACCCCGCCGCCGCGGGCGCGCCGCAAGGCGCCCGCGGCGGGACCCGTGGTCGGGTCGGGGCGTCGACGGCTGGGCCGGGTGCGTGCCTGCGGCTGGGGCGGGGTGCGTGCCTGCGGCTGGACCGGCCTGTCCGCCTCCGCTCTCCCCACCCGGGTGAGGTGCGGCGGCTCCCCGGTGGGTCATGGACGGAGGCGAGAGCCCTTGGGAAGCCGCCGCGTGCGAAGTCCGGGAGGGGACAGGCATTGCCGTCTTTGTCATCGCGGGACCCCGCCCGCTGCTCACCACCCGTTTACTTCATCGCCAGGGACAGCAGAAAGACGGCGACGGCGGCGAGCGTGAAGCAGAGCAGCGTGGGCAGCGGCCGGGTGAACCCGGCCGTCGGTTTGATGCTCTGCGACCAGCCGACCTCCACCAGGCCGACGGCGACGAGGAGGAGCCGGCTCACAGCGACCCTCCTGTCCTGCGGGCGGCCTCCAGTGCGGCCGCGCGGGACACGTCGTGCGCACCGCGCCGACCGGCGAGGGCGGGATCGGTGAGGGCGTTGACCAGTTCGGTGCCGAGGAAAGTCATGGCCTCCTCCGGCACGGCGAAGTGTCCGGCGAAGAAGTCGCGCAGGTAGCGCTCCTGGTGGTCGTACGGGTGCCGCGGGGTGCCCGGACCGTACGCCCCGCCGCGGGCGTACGCAACGACGAACCGCCGTCCGGCCAGGGACATGCGCGGGAAGGTGACCTGGTCGATCCAGGCCTTCAGGGACGCCGGGACGGAGTAGTTGTACATCGGCGTGGCGATCAACACGACGTCGGCGGCGACGAGTTCGGACAGCAGCGGCTCGACGACGGCCCAGGCCGCCTCCTGCGCGGGAGTACGCACGGCTTCCCGGTAGCGCGCGGGGTCGGTGATCCCGTGCTCCAGGACGTGGTCGCACAGCTCGGTCCACGCCTCGCCGATCTGCGGAACCGGGGTCCTGGCCAGGTCGCGGTGAACGTAGATGCCACCCGGGTGGGACGCGCGCCAGGCTGCGGCGACGGCGTCACCGGCCTCCCGGCTGAAGGACCGGCGGCGGGCGCTGGCGTCGAGGTGCAGCAGTGTGGTCATGACGGGGACCCCTCGTATCGGCCGGAACGGTAACCGGACACGCTGTCCAGTTATACCGGACGAGAGGCGCAACCGGACGTGGTGTCCAGTTATTCCGGTACGCTGAGGTGCCATGGATACGAGGGAACGCGCGGACGCCGCCCGCAACCGGGCCAAGGTGCTCGCCGCCGCCGCCGAGCTGTTCGCCGCCGGTGATCCGCGGTCGGTCACGATGGAGGACATCGCCCGGGCGGCCGACATCGGCCGCGGCACGCTCTACCGCCGCTACCCGGACGTCACATCCATCGCGGCGGCTCTCCTCGACGAGCATGAACGCCGCCTGCAGGAGGAGCTGTTGCGTGGCGCGCCCCCACTGGGCCCCGGCGCGCCGCCGCGCGACCGGCTCACCGCCTTCTACGCCGCCATGGTCGACCTGCTGGACACCCACGGCCACCTGGTGCTGGGCGCCGAGACCGGCGAGAAGCGCTTTACCGTGGGGGCGTACGGTTTTTGGCGTGCCCATGTCCTGACTCTGCTGCGCGAGTCCGGCGCCCCGGACCCGGAGGCCTTGGTGGACAGCCTGCTCGCGCCGCTGGCACCGGAGGTCTTCCTCCAGCAGCGCGCGCAGGGAGTGACGCCGGACCGGGTCAAGGCGGCGCTGGGGCGGCTGGCGAGCACACTGCCGGCCGACTGAGCGTTCGGCGGACCGCCCCACAGGCTCCCTCGCTCTGGCCGCTGGGGTGGGTTCTGTCGCTTGTATGCTCGTTCCGCCGTGCGGCTGGCCGGCAGGCGCGGCGCCCGGCCTCGGCCAGGGGCGATACGTCGAGGGCCAGGACCAGCCGGCCGTCCGCCGCTCTCGGCAAGGGCGAACCTACCAGGGCCCGGCGGAGCCGGCCGATGTCTATCCGCCCCTGGTTGAGCCCGCCGTACAGGGCCCCGTGACCCCGGCGGTGTTCTGGCGCAAACGCGAGGCACACCAGCGCTTGCCGGTCTCGCGAGGCACCAGCGGCCCCACCCTGACGTGGGGCGTCCACACGCCAATGTGGCCTAATGGGCGCATGACACTGGACGAGGGCCGGCGCGTGCGGCTGGCGAGCGAGCTGAGGCTCCCCCTGGCGGGCGACTTCGACGGCCCTTCCCTTTTCCTTGCGGCAGGCAACGAGGGCACCGTCGAGCGCGTCACCGCACACCCCCGCGTGGAGACCCCCGAGGCACGCGAATACCTCCGCCTCGCTTCCCTCCTCGACGCCTACGGCCCCCAGATGCCGCCCGCCAGCAAGAGGCAACTGGAGGAGCAGATAAGGACGTTGGAGCCGGAGTGGCGCGCGTACGAACAGCGTCATAGCCGGGTGACCGTGCGCGTCCGTCTCGACAACGGCTTCGTTGTCGACGACGCGGAAGAGGACCTCTTCGCCCCTCTGATCCCCTGACCTGCCGGACCGAGCACCTCCCCCCCCACGGGAAGGAGCCGCCCTACGCCTCCCGCCGGCCCGGGCGCGGGGCGGCGGCCCCGTGGTGCTCCAGCTGGCGGCGCATGTCGAGCAGGTGGTGGCGCAGCTCGTGCAGGGTGTGCACGGCGAGCCAGCGCAGGGAGCGTTCCGTCCGCTCGGGGTAGGTGTAGATCAGCGTGCGCTCCCAGTCGACGGCCGACAGGCGATTCAAGGAATGGGCGAACAGCACGGCAGCTTCTCGCAGTTGGCGGGCGACGTCGGTGGGCTCCTGGTCTGCGTATCCGTCGAGCTCAACCCGTTCGTCACGGCCCATGGGCTCGGCGACCGGCGTGTCGCATCGCCGCGCGGTCAGCAGGCGTTCCCGTTGCACGAGCAGCACGTCGCGCATGTGGCAGGCGTATTCGAGGGGTGACCACACCTGCGGCGCCGGGCGCCGCCGCAGCGCCGTCGGCTCAGCCTTCAGGAGTTCGGCGTACGCGTCCACGTGGCTCCTGGCGAGCGCCGGGACCGCAGGACCCTGGGCAAGGTCGTAAACGAAATCGCATTCCGTGCAGGCCATCACACATCGACGTTAGCAAGCCCTTGCCCTGCCGGCTCCCCACTCGGTCTCCCACAACTCCTGAAGCTTCGCTGGGACCTGGCACCCAGCAGGCCGAGCACCAGGCCCTGCTTGGCCGGCCAAGGAGGGCCCCACCACCACGGTCCTACGAGTCGGCCGCCCAATGAGGGCTGACCTGTCCAGCCCTGCGGCCGCACATCCTCAATCGGTTGACCCTCGCCTTCGCCGGTCCTGGTGGCCGGGGCCGCACCCCGTACAAGCGACCGGCCACCCGGGGCTCTGGCGCTGGTTGCCGCCGGGCGGCAGGACGAACACGCTCAGCCCCCGTACTGCGCCTGCCCCGTCACTGGTGCCGGCGCTTTCGCTCGGACAAACTGCGGCACATGGACTGGATACCGCTGCTCTCCACACTCACCGGTGCCGTCATCGGCATCACAGCCACCCTGATTGCCGATCGCAACCGGTGGCAGCGGGAGGAGGCCAAGCATGCGCTGGAGGTACGGCGCGAGGTGTACACCGAGTTCGCTTCCGCCCTCAAAGCCGCAGGTGAAGAGATACGGGCCATCGCCTTGGGCGATCGCATGTCCGAGTCGGCACGGGACGCCGCCGTACGGGAAGCCGTCCGTAACACCGGCCTCCCTATAGCGAGTGAACGCCTCTGGCTCGTGGGCCCTCCGCAGGTCGTGGCGGCCGGGAACGAGGCGTTTCACAGCCTGCGTGCGATACGCGACGCCTACGCCCGGGGGGTGGCTGTCGGCTCCGCCGAGGAAGGGCCCCTGATAGCGCGGCGGCGCACGGCCATGGCGCAGATGCGTCGCCTCATGCGTGAAGACCTCGGCATCGGGCCCCTCGGGATCGAGTGATCGTCACCCACACGATCACACCAGCCCCGGAGGGAGTCGTGTCACCAGCGACCGGCAGTTACGGGACAACACTCAGCGCTTGCCGTTGTTGCCGTTCTTTCCCTGTCCGTAGTGGTTCCCGTTGTCTGCGACGGTGATGGTGTGATCGCTTGTATGGAACCGGGCCGGGTGCCAACGCCCGCCCTGCCCCGAACCAGGGGCGCGGTTGCGAAGCCGCACACGGCTGCCCCGGACGGTAGGCGCATGGCGTCTGTGAGGCCCTTCCGGTCGGCCTTGGCGGCTGCTTCCTCGCCGGCGGCATGCTCGGGTGGCCTCGCGGTCGGCGCGGTCTTCCTCACGCCACCGGCGCTTCTGCTTATGGTGGCGGTCCACTGGTCCAGGATTTGCTTGATCATCGGGTGCCCTGCTTAGGGTCACGGTCGGCGGTGGTGCCGGTCGGGCGGGTTGCCGCGGAGGCGTCCACGTGGCCGGATCAGTGAGGCCGGTATGCCTGCGCTCATCGGGGGCAGGCGATCAGTGGTCTCACCGAAGCTATCCGGAAGTGAGTGGCGTCATGAGCAAGCAGGTGCAGGAAACGATCAACGTGGACGTGCCGGTCCGTACCGCTTACAACCAGTGGACGCAGTTCGAGGAGTTCCCGCAGTTCATGGAGGGGGTCGAGCAAGTGACCCAGATCGACGACCGCCATAACCACTGGGAGACGAAGATCTCCGGGGTGAGGCGCGAGTTCAACACCGAAATCGTGGACCAGGTCCCGGACGATCACATCACCTGGCGCACGACCAGCGGCGACGTGAAGCAGACCGGCACGGTCTCCTTCCAGCCGCTCGACGCCACCCACACGCGCGTCATGATGGCGATGGAATACGAGCCCGAAGGCATGGCCGAAAAGGCCGCCGACATGATGGGCATGCTCGACCGCCAGGTGAAGGGCGACCTCAAGCGGTTCAAGCACTTCATCGAAGAGCGCGGCGCCGAGACCGGCGGCTACCGCGGCACCCTTTGACCTCCGCCCTCAATCACCGCGCACCTTGGGTGCTCGCCAGTTCCGGGAGGAACTGGCGAGCACTCACGATGTTGGGTTCCGGTTGCTCGCCGCCAGGGCTCGTCGTGGCGGCGCCCACGCCCAGCGGTGCAGCCGCGGGTGCGGGGGCGTCTGCCGCGCTTCACCGCTTGGTGAAGCGCAGTTCGGTGTCGTTCGGCCCAGGGAGGCCGATGACCGGGGCGGCCTCGGTGCCGCCCACGATGCGGACGAGGATCTCCTGACGGCCCTGGAGACACATGGCGCCCCCACGGCGGAGCCAGACCTGGGTCGAGAACGACATCTGCGGGTAGTCGAAGGCCCACGTGCCATTCTCCGTGCACGTCCCGACCCGCAAGGTGTACTGCCCATCGCCGTGCGGACGCTCCAGGTCGGACATCGTCAGGAGCGCGGTGTCCCCCGACGCCGACCAGGTGCCGGCGTAGTCCGCGTCCTCCACGGAGCCCGCCCCCGACCAGATCGCCCCTGCAAGCGCGGCGACGGCCACGGCGGTCGCCGCGCGGGCGGGGCGGGGCGACGGCCGGCCCGGGCCGCGGAAGGCGACGAGCGTGGCCACCCAGGAGGCCGGCAGCGCGACGACGCAGCACACGAACCAGGTACCCCTGCCCGCTGTGACCAGCAAGATCCCGAACGCCAGGGCGAGGATCCCCGAGGCCGCGGCCCGCCACGCGGCCGCGACGTTACGGCGCTCCAGTGCGGTCACAAGCGCCGCAACCGCCAGGAGCACCCCGACAAGAGCCACCAGAGGGTTGTCGAGGATCCCCCACGTCGGAGCCAGCGCGGTGGTGTCGGCCAGCGCGAACGCCCCGGCCAGCGCAGCGACCTCCACCGCGAGCGCCGACCACAGCACGATGCCTGGCCGGCTCTTCGAGCCTTCCCCCACGAGCCCCCCAGTTGAGCGCGTTCAATTCTGGGGAGCATCGTACGAGACGTGTTGCCCGGCTGCATCCCGGGCCGCACCGGGAGATCGGCGGGATACCCCCATGAATCGGGGTGGCGATTCGCCCCTCGCTTTGCGGACGGCTCGTCGATCGGAGGCTTCCGCACATCGGGGAATGATCGGGAGCGGCTCAGCTCGATCGGACCGGCAGAGCGTAGCCCGGTCCGTAGCGCTTGTGCGGTGTGTGCTGCGGACGTGAAGGGACAGTTCTCAAGCAGAACCGCACCGCTTGTGGGGTCGATGTGGCAACGACCGAATGCGTGCAGAAGAAGTCGATGGTTGCGCCTTCGACATCAGGACTGATGTTGGTCGTGACATGCGCGTACTCGTCCCCGAGGTCGTAGCCCCAGGCGATGTTGAAGACGGTCAGCGTGACGCCATCACCCAGGATGACCTCGGAAGGCAGCCCGTCACGATCTTGAAGCAGCTGGAGGATTGCCTCATCGAGGTAGTGGCTGATCTTGAGTCAAGACATCAGCATGCGCGTTCCCGCGCACCCAGCCATTTGAGCGAAGAGCCACCACCTAGGCGAAGCGATCTCGCCTGCAGACCGGCATACGTCCGCGGGCTGCTCGGTGTCGTCGATCAGCCCGGGGAGCACGATCACGGGCCGGGCTTCGTCGGCGCTCTCCGTCACCACCTATGCCCGCCCACCGTCCCCTGCTGTTGCCGCACGGCTGCGCCGGCCGCTACTCGCCACGGCGGCGGTGTCCGGGCGCCAGGTGGCGGGGCTCCCGCCGCGCCATTCGATGAGGCCGTCGCCGTCGGGGGCGAGGTCGTCGGGGTGGAGGCCGGCATGGCGGAGGACTCCAGGAGATCGCTTGGGCGGAAGGAGCGGCCGAGGATCTCGCCGTCGACGCGCACTCCGAGGGCGGTGTCGGGGCGGCAGTGGATGCAGGCGGTTGCGCCCTCAGCAAGCAGTGCCTCCGTTCCGCGCCTGCCGGGCGGCCCTGCACGTCTCGCACAGCGGATTGGCCGGAGCACCGTCCGCGCGTAGGGCCGGTGGCACTTCGCCCAAGGGCTGGTCTGGCTCGGCGCCCAGGTGACGGGCTGCGGTCGACCGACAGGGGGAATGGGGAGGTCACGGGGCGCTCCCGGGGTCGCTGCCCCACACGGCAACCGCTCCGGTCGGCCCCGAACGGCCTGCGCCGGTCTTCGTCACGGCTTTGTCAAGCCACGGGATTCCGGGTCGTGACCCAGACCTCGGCCCAGCGCGTAATGGAATCACCACACGGCGCAGAGCGCGGACGCCCGCCGTCTCGCCCCAGCCTCCCCCACCCCACTTTTTCAAGGACTCCCTCATGATCATCTTCGGCACCGCGGGATACCTCTACCAGCTCGCGGTACTCATGCTGACGTGTCGTCACTGCGGCAACCCTGCAGCACATGCGGTCAGGAAGTACGTCACAAAGTTCACGCTGTTCTTCGTGCCGCTGTTCCCCATCTCGACGAGGTTCGTGACTCAGTGCACGTTCTGTGGCATCGAGCAGGAGGTGCCCCAGGAGTGGGCCGAGCAGTCGCAGGCACAAACCGCCGACGCTCCCGACGGTGAGGCGTACGGGCAGGCGTAGCAGCCCTACCAGCACCCTGGAGCCTGATCGGCCACCGACGCCATCCGCCGGTCCCTCTGCGGTGGCCCGAAGGGAGAAGTGCCTGCCAGGTGATCGCTTCCGGGTCGCCCCTGGGCCGCCCTGAGGACTGTCCCGAAGATCTTCTTCGGGACAGGACCTCCGTGCCATGCGGCGCAGCCACTGACCATGGCCGCAGAGGTCGCCCCTCCGACCGCTCCGCCTTCGACCGCCGAGCCGGTCCCCGCCGGGTCGGCGGCCGTGCCCTGGCCGACTCGGTTCTGTTCCTGGACTGGCACAGGGGCGCAGGATCGGCAGGACTGTCTCGGCGGCATCGCACCCGGAGGAGACCGCCGCACCGGGCCCGGCCAGGGCGTCAAGGGCCGCCGTGGTGGCCAGCGCGTGCGCGTGGGGTGGCGGCCAGGGTGCGGGCACGGCCTCCAGAACCCATGCCCACCAGCCGCCGGGCGCTGCCGCAGTGGCTGGCCGGGGGACTCGGGCGCACCTCGATGCGGTACAGCCCCGACTCGAATCGAGCTGTTGGCGTTCACGGAGCCGTACGCGCGCGTTCTCCTGCCCCTCGGGCAGGAGAAGCGTGATCGGTACGAGCGGTGGTGCGGGGTCGGTCAGGGCAGGGGCGGGTGAGCTGCTCCTGCCGGGCCTGCTGACACGGCTTACACAAGAGCTTCGCCGTGGCCGTAACGGCATGTTGAAGCGGGGCAGCGGGCACAAAGGTCTGGCCGGGTGCCCAGGTGACCGGTACGACCTGCGGGCGGGGCGCGGTGGTGGTCTGCTCGCTCATGCTGCTGCCCCCGTTCCCCCGGGGCGTGGGAGGAGGCGGCGCGGCGCAGCTCGACGCCGCCGGCCCGCCAGCCGGCGGAGGCCGCCCAGGAGGGCTGGGTGCACAGGCGCCCAGTGCGAGGCGTACTGCAGGGGCTGCACGCGTCCCGGACGGCCAGTCCTCGTCCGTGGCGGCGGGCATGGGGTGGGCGGTGGGCTGATCGTCTGTTGGGTCCCGCCACGGTACCCCGGTGCGCACTCGTTGCAGTATCCCGTTGGTCACCTGAGGTGGTCCCGCACCGCCCGCACCGGCCATTGCTGACCGGGAGCAACAGCCGCAGCTGTTCCCACTCCGCATCCGATAGATCACCGAGTCCATCCCGCCCCATGCCCAGGACAACGGTCCGACCAGGAGAGGGGATGCACGCCCGGGATCTGCGGGAGGCCAGCAGAGCCTCAGCTCGCGCAGCGGGCGCGCGCCCGCGGCCCGCCGCCTGGCTGGGTCGGCTGGCGGGAGTGGGCCGTCGGCCGGTGGCCGTCGTTCGCGTGACTGCTATAGCCCTCGACAACGCAGCCGTACCGGGCGTACCCACCCCAGCCCGAGATGATCCGCCGGACAGGCCCTAGCTGTAGCTGCTTCCCGCCCCGCGGGGATGACCCCCGACCGTCATTGCCGACCGTAGGCGGTCCCGGACGGGGCCCGCGCGAAGCCGGCTGGGCGGGAGCCTCCGACGGATGGAAAGCCCGGGAGCCTCTGCAGGCGCTCCGGCTATGCCTCCCCGCGGAGGCGTCGGGCGATGTCGATGTCGTCCTGCAGTGCGCTGAGTCGGGGGTACGGCTCGCGGGTGGGGTCGAGGACGCAGACGTGGAGCTTGTCGCCCGCGCGGGGCGGCGCCACGCTCGCGTCCCACCAGGACGGGTGCTTCACCTGGTCGATGAAGCCGAATACGTCCTCCTGCCCGTCCACCTCGACCTTCGCTCCCACGGGCGCGACCGCAACGACTGTCACATCGAGTTCCTGGTGATCGTGGAATCTCAACTCGGTCCTCCATAGACGTCGACCCAGCTGCGCCGCTGCGTCAGCTCGTTGAACCGGTCGAGCTTTTCCACCGGTATCTCGAACTCCAGCCGGACGGCGCCACCCGGCCCGTTCCGGTCGTGGACCTTTACGTGGTCCACGAATTCTTCGAGGAATTTCGGGTGCATTTCGTACTTGACCATGCCCTTGGCGAAGTTCGCTCCGGTCGGCCCAGCGTACTCGGCGGCCACCGCCCGTTCACCGAAGTAGATCTTGCCGTCCGAGATGATGCCGCCGCCGATGTCCACCCCCGGCTGGTGGTTGGCAGGGTTCGGCCCGTGGTCCAGTTCGTACTGGGCGTGGGCACCCTTCGGCGTGCGGTAGATCGGGACGTAGTCCGGGGCCAGGCCCAGGTAGTCCGTCCACGCATGCGGGTTGGCCACATAGGTGAAGGGGTTCGGCGCCGGCGTGAGGCCGAGGGGGTCCGAGGTGAGGTAGCGGGCGTTCTCGGGGTCGTAGTGGCGGAAGTGGTTGTAGTGCAGGCCCGTCTCTGGGTCGGCGTACTGGCCCGGGAAGCGCAGCGGCGTATAAGCGGTGCTGTTCGCCGCCCACGTGGTGAGACCCCACAGCGTGGAACGGGTGTGCCAGGCCACGTCCCCGGACTCGTCGACCAGCTCGGTGGGAGCCCCGACCAGGTCGGTGACGATCGCGAAGAAGCGGGAATCGACCTCTTCCTGTGACGCGCCGAGGATGCGTTCCGTCTGGGCGATGGGCCGGATGTCCTCGTGGTCCCAGGTGATGGCCACGACGTGGGGCTGCTCATCCGAGCTGCTGGTCTGCTCGCACAGCGTGTTCCCGTCCCAGGTGAAATCGACCCGCTCGGCGACGCTTTCGCCGTCCTCCGCCAGGCGGAGCTTGGCCATGCGGCGACCCAGGGGGTCGTAGAGGTAGCGCCACTGGGTGCCGTCAGGGGTGGTTGCCGAGACGAGGCGGTCCTCCGCGTCCCACACGTAACGCCATACGGCCGGCTTCCGGGAGGGACGGGCCTTGCGGCGCACGGTGACGCGGCCGAGCCGGTCGTGCTCGTAGCGCACGGCCCCGGCGCGGGTGAGGCGGTTGCCGGCGTAGGTGCGCTCGCCGTTCGCCTCGCTGCCGGGGTGCTCTGCCGGCCAGGAGGCGAAGGTCTGGTTCCCGGCCTGGTCGTAGGCGTAGGTCTCGGTCCAGCCGACTGCATGGACCGCGGTGACCCGCCCGGCGGCGTCGAGCTCGTACTCCCGCCGTCCGCCGGCGGTGTCGTCGACCGCGGTGAGGTGGCCGTCCGCGCGATAGCTGTAGTCGCGGTGCCGCACGCGGGCGCCGGCCGGGCCCGTGACCGTCTGGGCCGTGAGGCGTCCGGCGGGGTCGAAGGCGTGGCTCAGGACGAGGGAGTCGCTGATCCGCCGCGTCACCTCGCGGCCAGCGGCGTCATACGTGAAGTCGAAGGAGCGGCCGGAGGCCGTCATCGCCGTGCGGCGCCCGGCAGAGTCGTAGGTCCACGTCGTCGTCGCGCCGGTCGGGGTGGTGCGGCTGGTGCGGCGCCCCAGGTCGTCGTAGGCGTAGGTCAGCGTGCGCCCGTCCACGGTCTCCGACAGCAGCCTGCCTTCGCGGTCGCGCAGCAGGGTGACCGTCGTGCCGTCGGGGCCCTGGGCCTCGGCGAGCTGGTCCGTGAGGTCGTAGGCGTAGGTGGTGACGCTGCCGTCCGCGTCCTTGCGGATGATCTGGTCGAGTGCGTTGCGTTCGAACGTGGTCGTCTGGCCCAGTGCGTTCGTGCGGGAGGCGAGGGCCCCGGTGGGCTCGTACGCGTAGGTGACCGTACGGTCGTCGAAATCCGTCTCGGAGGTGAGGCGCCCCGCGGGGTCGTAGGTGTAGTTCCAGGTCAGGCCCTGCGGGTTGGTGACCTGGGTGAGACGCAGTTCGGCGTCGTGCTGGAAGGTGTGGCGTACGCCGTCGGGGCCCGTGCGGGCCGTGAGGACGTCGAACTCGGTGTACTCGAACCGGGTGACCCCGCCGAGCCGGTCGGTGTGGCTGGTGCAGTTCCCCTCGCCGTCCCACGTCCAGCTTTCCGCGGCGCCGTCCGCGTGGACGCGGTGGGCGAGCCGCCCTTCGACCGTCCACTGCAGGTGCGTGGTGGCGCCTGCCGGGTCGGTGATGGTGATCGGGCGGCCGAAGCCGTCCCGCACGAAGCGTGTGGCGGCGCCGAGCGGGTCCGTGACCTCGACGGGAAGTCCGGCGCGGTCGCAGCGGATGGTGGTGGTATGGCCCAGGGGGTCGGTGACGGAGGTGAGGCCGCCCGCTTCGTTGTAGCCGAGGCGGGTGGTCCTGCCCATCGAGTCGGTGGTCGAGACGCGGTTGCCGCGCTCGTCGTAGGCGTACCGGACCACCTGGCCGTCGGCCCGCTTGATGTGGACGGGCAGGCCGAGCTCGTTGTGCCGGGCCGTGGTGCCGCGCCCGTCGGGGCGCAGCACGCTGACCAGGTTGCCGCCGTCGTCATAGCCGTAGGCGGTGGTGCGGCCGAGCGCATCGGTCTGGGCGAGCAGACGGTTGTGGCGGTCGCGGACGTAGTGGGTGGTGTGGCCGAGCGGATCGATGTCGGCCACGATCCTGTACCGGTCGTCGACGAGGTACCGGCGGGTGTGGCCTTCGCCCGTGACGGTCTCGGTCACGCGGTGCCCCGTCGCCTCGTCGACGGCGTCGTAGGCCAGGCGCAGCACCATGTGCCCGTCGCCGCCGCCCTCCGCGATGCAGCGGTCCTGCTCGTCGTAGGCGTACGTGTAGGACCGGTCGTTGGTGTCGGTCCAGGAGGTGATGCGGGCGCGGTCGTCGTAGGTGAAGCGCAGCGGCAGGCCGGAGGAGTTGACGACCTCCGTGAGGTTCCCGTCGGCGTAGCCGTACGCGAGGATGCGCGGGCCGCCGTCGAGGTGGAGGGCGGTGATGCGGCCGTCGGCGGTGTCGAAGCGGAGGCGGTGGCCGGCGGAGTGGGTGATGCCCAGAGGGGTGCCGTGCTCGTCGTACTCGAAGGTGACGAGATTGCCGTTGCGGTCCTCCAGCTGGGCGATCGGGGCGATGCCGTCCCTGTCCGGGTCGCCGGCAGGCGGGGTGAAGCGGCGGACGTGCCCGGTGTCCGGATCGGTGAGGGTCCAGTCCCCATCGGGGGTGCGCTCCAGGGGGTGGCGGGGCGCGGAGGCCGACAGCGGTACGACGGCGACGCCGGGAGCCGGATGCGGGTAGGCGACGACCAGCCCGTCCTCGGTGACGAGCATGACGCCCTCGGCATCGACTTCCAGGTGCTGGTCGATCGTCGATGTCCACGTGGGGCCGAACCAGCGGCCTGCGGTGTATCCCGACTCGGCGCGGCGGACGAAGGCCAGCGGCAGGGTGCCCGGCAGCACGATGTCGGTCTGCGGCAGGAACATACGGCCGGTGGCCAGGTCGATCGGGTCGGTGTTGTCGTACCGCTTGGCGACGTCGGGCGTCTCGCTCATGTGCGGACCGTCCGCCGTGTGCCTGGCGCGGGCCGGGCCCTTGACGTCGTCCAGGTGTTTGGCTGCGGTGCCGAGCTTCTTGAGGGAGCCCAGGCCCTTGGAGCCGACGAGCTCGGGGATGAGCTTGCCGATGCCTTCGGAGGGGTCCTTCATGAACTCGTCGAGCATCTGCTTGCCCGCGCCCATGGGGTCGTTGGCCATGGTGACGAGGCCCGCGGCGGTGGAGTTGAGGTTGGTCAGGTACTCGGCGGGGTGCGTGATGTTGTAGGGGTCCAGCGGGTTGAGAGCGCGGGCGAAGTTGACGATGCCGGCGGTTCCCTTGACGACGCCGCCGACCAGGTGGGTGGTGGCGAGGTCGAGGTAGTCCATGCCGTCGCCGAGCTGCTCGGTGTACGAGGGCTTGGGCGGGGCGGCGTCGCGGGCGGCCCGGACGGCCGCGGCGGTGGTCTCGGCGACCTCGTTGCGCTGCTTGCGGGCGTTGTCGAGCTTCTCCTGCGCGGCGTGGGCCATGGAGGTGCCGGGGTCGTGGAAGTCGCCCGGCCTGGGGGGCAGGGTGTCCTTCTTCGCCTCGTAGGCTTCCTTGTACTCCTTGACGAGCTTGTTGTGCGCAGTGCGGGCGTCCTCGGAGGCCTTCTTCGCCTTGTTGTAGTCCTCCAGGGCCTCCTTGGCCTTGCCCTGCGCCCACTCGACGGTCTCGGCGAACCGATTCATGGCATCGGCGGCCTTGCCGAAGGCGTCGGCGGCCTTGAACCAGCGCGGCGGCTCCTTGGCGACCTTCTCGCGGAAGGTGTCCGCGGTCTTGCCCTTCAGGCCGTCGGGCTGGGTCATGGTCTTCAGACCGTTGCCGACGGACTCGAAGGCCGCCTTGAAGTCGTTCAGGTGCGACACCTGGGCGCGGATCTTGGAAACGCTGCCGTAGACGAGCTTCTTGGGGTCCTCGGTCTGACCGAGTTCGAGCTCGGAGACGTCGGCGCCGAGTTGGTTGGCGGCCGAACGGGATTTGTCGCGGATCCAGTCGCCGGCGTCCTCCAGCCCGACCTCGTCGGCGGCGTCGGCAATCTTGTCACCGGACCACTCGACGAAGTCGCCGACCTTCTCGACCCCGTCCTCGACCTTGTCCTCGATCGAGTCCGGTACGAAGTCCCGCCAGCCCATCAGTTACCGCCCCCGTCGCCCTTCGTCTGCTCCAGCAGGTCCTTCAGCGACCCGATCTTCCCCGTCGAGGTCACCGTGTCCTTGGTGTCGGACCAGGTCTGCTTGATGTCCTGACCGCTCTTCTCGAAGGACTCGGCGCTGTAGTCCGGCTTGTAGACGTCCGCGCTGAAGATGTCCCCCCAGGACTTCTTCTCGATCTCGTCCTCGCTGGCGTGCGGATTCCCGTACGCCGCGTTCACCGCCACCTTGAACGTGCCATGGATGTACTGCTCCTCCTCCCACACCGTCCCCGCGGCGATGCCGAGATTGCCGGCGAGGGCGGAGGCGTTCTGGATCAGGCTGCGCACGCCCCACTCCCAGCGCTCGCAGAAGTCCTCGAAGTCCTTCGACAGCGCCCCGTGCCCGGTCTCCATCGCGGTCATCGACAGGTTCTCGAACCCGGCCCCCTGCGAGGCCCCGGCCGCATCCCCCGACTCCCGCAGCTCCGATATCGCTGCCCGCAGACCCTTCTGGATCGCGGCAACCGCCTGCGGGGATACCTCAAGGTCACCATCGCCGGCCATCAGGCCACCTCCCCGGACTCGTTCTCGGTTTCGATGTCCACCGCGTATGCGTCGGGGACGATCCCGGCGACGGGCGGGAACAGCATCGACCCGTCCACATCGGCCACGTTCACAGCCACCCCGACCGGGCCGTCCACCTCCGGAACGACCGCATCGACCAGACGGGCGCCGAGGATCGCGAGGTAGGGCCATTCGCGGCCGGCTTCCCCGCGGGCCTCGGCGAACCGGGCCAGCGCTTCCTCGTCCGTGAACGCGTAGAACCAGCGGATCCCACCCGAGAGGGCAGACATCAACCCGCCCTCAGCGTCCGCTCCATCACCGGCCAGGGGAGCAAGCAGCACGGCCCGCCGGAACTCGCCCACCAGGCGTCTGGGATCCCCGGAACCCGCTCGGTACGCGGCTATCTCTGCGGCCAGTTCCATACTCTGCGTCCCCCTTCAGGGTGATTGACACCCCACAGGGAACATTACCTTGATCGCCAAATCACCTGATTGGGGGTCATGGCCGCCTGCGTGTCGAAGCCCGCCGGGTGCCGAGGGCTTCGCAGTAAGCGGCACACGAACCCTCGACAGCGGTTCGGTGATCTGCGCGTTCTTCGACGGAGCATCCAGCTCTCGGCCTGCAGGCCGACGTGGAGCCCATGCGCACCGACGCTGTCGCCCCGGACCGGCTGCGCGCGGAGGCGGTGGAGCCCTTCGAAGCCTCCATGCGGGCTGGCTCGCCGAAGGCGACTCCACACGCTCAGCGTCTGTTGGCCATCATCGGATGCTCCTGGCAGGCCGGCTGCCCTGGGCCTCAGCTTCGCCGTCGTCGGCCCGCCACCGGCCTGTCCTGCCTCGGACGCAAAGATTTGTCGCGAAACACGTCCCCAGATAGAGTCGCAGGTCAGTAAGCCTGCTCCCCGCGCCCGCGGGGATGGACCCGAGGACGGAGCGTTCGTCGGTCCGGGGGCCGTCTGCTCCCCGCGCCCGCGGGGATGGACCCTCGACCGCGACGACCTCACCGCCAACGAGCGTCTGCTCCCCGCGCCCGCGGGGATGGACCCGACTACCTCGTCGGCATCTACGGCGAGGACGACTGCTCCCCGCGCCCGCGGGGATGGACCGGAGGACCGCGGACTCGTTCGAACCGAGCCGAACTGCTCCCCGCCCGCGGGGACGAGCTACTGGACGCCAATTGCTCCCCGCGGGCGGGGAGGGACCCGACCCCGAGCCGTACTTCAAGGCACGCGGGACTGCTCCCCCTCGCCGGCGGGGATGGCCTTCGGAGGCGCAGCCGCTATCGTGCAGCTCTGCTCTCCTGGCCGCAGGGAAGCAGGCCGCCCCTGGGCGGGGCGTGTGAGCGTTGGTGCACTCCCGCAGACCGCCACCGGGAGTGGCCGCAAGGGAGAAGGCCGCTTTCGTCAGTCTGTGCTGCGTTTCGACTCCGGCTTCGCGTTGCGTTCGAGTCGAGGCGTCACCAGTGCCGCCCAGCGGCTGCGTTGCTGGTTCAGGCCGACATTGACGAAGCCTTGCTGACGTCGGCGGACCGTTCGCACCGAGAAATGCCGACCGGTGCCGGCTGCCTGCCGTCACTCTGCAGGCGTCCGGACATCTCGACCCGGAGGACGTGCCCGACGGCACCCCATGACCCGGCCCGCACGCCGGGATGGCCGAAAGGTCGCGAGGTGGGTGAGTTGCGGAGGTAAGAATATGATCATGAATGCACCAGAACCTGACCACTCCCACCGGTCGCCCGCGTTCTACCTCTCGGCGGGCATCGCAGCCGGTCTCCTCGGAATCGTCCTCGTGGTCATCACCACGTGGGGCCTGCTCCCCGTCGCGGGCGACAACACGCTCCTGCGGCACGGGCCGCAGCTGGCCGGCATCGCCCTGATCGTCCAGGGCGCCTACTGGGTCGCCAAGTCCCGGTCCCGCGAGGACACGTCCTGACCGGCGCATCCGACACCGGCACCGGACCTGCACGCCACTGACGCCACTGACCAGGCGTCCTCGTCCGGCGCACCGCACCGAACCGAGCCCTCGCTGTCAGGGGCCTGAGCCGCCCGGGCGCTCAGGCCCCTGACTCGCAGCAGGGCTCCTTGGACAGGGCTGCCGTGGGCGGCGTCGTACGCAGCGGTGGCCGGCAACCGGTTCACGAGCGCGCCGGCGGGACGACGCGATCAGGAACGCCCGCGCCCGATGCGGTGCCGAGTCGAATGCCCGGCCGGCCGGCTGAACGCCTCGCGCGAGGCGGGCGGCTGCGTTTTCGGCCGTTCTGCCGCCTGTGTCAGTGTCGCCCCGGTCACAGCGGAGCCGTTCATGCTGACCTCTCCTGGGCGGGTTCCTCGGATGCCGGGTGATCCGGACTGCCGGCCGGGGCAGTGGCGTGCAGCGCTGCTTCGACTCGGCGGTTGCTGGTCATGGTTGCCGTGACGGCGGTCATCGTCAGGAGGAGGGCGGCGGCGGCGTAGAGCGGGGTGCGGATGTCGTAGGTGGTGGCCAGCCAGCCGCCCAGGAAGGCGCCGAGGGGGGCGGCGCACATGGCCAGCATGCGGGAGGTGGAGGCGACCCGGCCCATCAGGTGGGCCGGAACGATCGCCTGTCGGAGGGAGGGTCCGAGCACCATCGTGGCGCCCATGCCGGCTCCGCAGACGGCGAGCGCGAGGCCGGCGACGTACGGGTTCGGGGCGGTGGCCAGGCCCAGGATGGCGAGTCCCTCGACTGCGGCCGTGCAGGTCAGGGCGGTGCCGGTGCCGAGGCGTCGGCGGAGGAAGGAGGCGATGCCCGCACCGAGCAGGCCGCCGGTGGCTTCCGCCGTGAGGAGGAGGCCGAAGCCGTACGTGTCGATGCCGAGACGCTCGTGCGCGAAGAGGGCGAGTACGGTCTCCACGGCGAGGAAGGCGATGTTCCCGACCGCCGGGCGGAGCGCGAGCCCGAGCAGCAACCGGTCCCGGAACACGTACGAGGCGCCGGCCCGCGCCTGCCGCAGCAGCGACTCACGGGCCTGCGGTACGGGCCGGGGTGCGGCGGGCAGCGACCGTACGAGCAGTGCGGAGACCATGAACGACACCGCGTCGGCGAGCAGCGGAACAGCCCGCCCGAGCGCGAGCAGGGCGCTGCCCGCAGGCGGCCCCGCGAAGCCGGACATCGCGGTCTGAGTGCCGCGCAGGCGGGAGTTGGCCCGCTCCAGGAGCGAGGGGTCCCGGCCGAGCAGATCCGGCAGGTAGGCCGTGGCGGCCGTGTCGAAGAAGAGTCCGCCGAGGCCGAGCAGGAAGGCGACGGCCGCGAGCAGCGGAATGCTCAGGAGGTCGAGCGCGGCCGCCGCCGCAGGGATCGCGAGCAGCACCGCACGCGCTGCGTCCGTGACCCACATCGTGCGCCGACGGTCCCAGCGGTCCACCAGCGCACCGCCGAGCACCCCGAAGAGCAGCCACGGCAGCGTTCCGGCGGCCGCGACGACGGCGAGCGCCATCGGATCCCGCGTCAACGTCAACGCGAGCAGCGGCAGCGCGGCATGCGACACCCCGTCACCGAGCGAGGAAACCGTCTGCGCGGTCCACAGCCGCCCGAACCCGGTCGGCAGCTTTCGAACGTCTGAGGTCACTTGGCGTCCCCTTCGGCCTGCTGGCGCGGTGCCGGGTGGAACAGTGCGAACACGAGTGAGGCGTCCGGCAGCGACGGATCGGACAGCTCCCGGTACTCGTCCGCCAGTGCCTGCAGCCGCGCCCCCAGCTCCGCGAACTGCTCCTCGGTGAGCCGGAGATGCGCCATCCGCACGTGCCGCTCGCCGTCCACCGGCGCGGCCTCCAGGTCCGCCACAGCGTGCCGCATCAGCACATCCGGTTCTCCCTCGCCCCGATCCGGCAGCACGATCCCCCTCGCGGCCATCGCGTAGTACCGCTCGGTGACACCCCGCACCTTCCGCGTCCGTACCACCTTCACCAGGCCGGCCCGCTCCAGCAGCCGCACGTGGTAGCTGGAACTCCCCTTCGCAAGGCCCACCCGTTCGGCGATCTGCGTGATCGTCGCCGGCTCGAAGCGGAGCACGGCCATGATTCGGTGGCGGGTGAGATTGGAGACGGCGCGCAGCTGCTCGTCCGTGGTGACGTGAAACGTCTCGGGAAGATCATCGGTAGGCATGCGAGCAATGGTCAACGATCCTTGACCATTGCGCAAGAGGATAGTTCGTGCCCGTTGAGGCTGCCCATCCACTGCCGTCCGGAGAGCCCGGCTAACGAGTCGAGGAGCGATGGTGCTGGGGGCAGGCCGGCCTGAGGGTTCCGACTGGTGGTGATCGGCAGGCTGTCGGGCGGGCGTCGCGGACGAGGAGACGAGTTCCTTGCCGGGCTTGCCACGGGTAGCCCGGCGGGCGGAGCGGTCGCAGACCAGGCCGGCTATCGGGCCCGGACCCCGGGGAAGTCCTCACGGTCCCCGGTGGAGCGGCGCAGCGGTGCCCACTGCTTGTATTCGGCGTTGGCGTAATACACGCAGATCCGGTGGTAGGACTGTTGGCGGCGGTCGTTGCGCCAGGCGTGGTGGTCGCCGAGTGGGGCGTTGTCCTTCGGTTTGCTCGGCGGGGCGATGACCTGGCGGGGGAACGGGTTGGCCAGGCCGCGGTAGCCCTCGTCGACGTGGGCCTTGACCCTCGGGTGGCAGCGCAGCTGCTCGGCGATGCCCTCGGTGCGCAGCGCGGTCTGGTCGTGCATTCCGGCCCGGCCGGGCCACCTCGGAGAACAGGGTGCGCCCATGCTCGTCGGTGAACGTGGTGGTCTGTGGTGTTGACCGCACCAGTTCCTGGATAACCGCAGTTCAGAGTCGGTTTCTGCTAGCTTCCGGTCACGCTTGAGACGGGTGGTGCCTCTCGGGTGTCGGCGTTCTTCGCCGAGCTGCAGGCGTGTTCGCGTCCGCCGTCGACGATCCGTTCGTACGGGATGGATCTGCTGCGGTGGTGGCGGTTCCTGGACGCCTTTGGGGTGGACTGGCGGCGGGCCACCCGGGCGGAGGCTCGGGACTTCGCGCGCTGGATGGCGAACGCGCCAAAGCCCGTGCGGGTGCATTGGCGTCGGCGGGGCGAGACCAACGCACGGCCGACGGCCGGGGCGTCGGCGGGAGTGCCGAATGCGGTGACGGGGCGGGCAGCAGGGGCGGCCCTGCGGTGGCGTTTCCGTGGCGCCTTAGGCGGCGCGGCCCCAGGCGGAGACGAGGGTGTAGCCGAGCTCGTGGGTTCCTGGGGCGGTGAGGTGGGCGATGGCCGCGTCGAAGTCGGTGGCGCCGATGAGGCCGGTGGCGATGATCTCGGTGCGCATGGCGGTGAAGGTGAGTTCCCAGAAGCGGGCGGTGGGGCTGTCGGCGCGTACGAGGGGGACGTCGGCTGCCATGTCGACGTCGGACAGGCCCGCGTCGATGAGGGGTGTGGGGTAGGCGCGGGCGTAGTTGAGGTCGCTGTCGAGGGTGGTGAGCAGCGCGCGGTCGTAGGCCTGGGTGAGGGCGCGTACGGCGGGGTGGGGTGAGGCGGCGGCCATGGTGTTGATGACGTCGCTGACGATGAGGTGGCCGCCGGGTGCGAGCCAGGACACCAGGCGCGGGAGGACTTCCTCTCGCTTGGGGAGGTGGCAGAGCGTCAGGCGGGCGTGGATGAGGTCGAAGCCGGGCTTGGGCAGTTCGTCGTCCGTGGCCGTGTGGACGTCGGCGCCCCAGATCTGCACTCCGGGGTGGCCGGCTTCGTGCAGCAGGCTGGTGTCGCGGTCGAGAGCGATCACCTCGCCCTCGGGGCCGGCCTGGCTGGCCAGCCAGGCAGCGACGGTTCCCGGGCCCGCGCCGACGTCCAGGCAGCGGCGGCCGGCCAAGGCGCCCAGGTCGGTGATCCGGCGGCGACTGTAGGCGTCGAAGACCTCACCGATCAGGCCGATGCGTTCGCGTTCGAGCGGCTGGTCGAAGCCGTACAGGCGGCTTCCGTACTCCTCTGGCTGCACATCCAAACCCTATAGTGACTCTCCGAGTTCGAAAAACTACCCTCCGAGGTCGATGGTGTCGGTGTCCGCTTCCGCCGTCCAGCAGGACGCCCTGCTGCAGGCCCGCGCCGAGCTGGCAACGGGCCTGCGCCAGACACCGCCCCGCCTGCCCTACCGGCTGCTGTGGGACGAGCACAACACCGCGCTCTACGACCGGATCCGCGAACAGCCCGAGTACTACCTCAACCGGCTGGAAATGCAGCTGCTCCATGCCCACACACCCGAGGTGATTACCGCCAGCGGTGCCCGAACCCTGATCGAGCTCGGCTCGGGCACCGGGGAGAAGGCACTGCCGCTCCTGCGGCACATGACCGCCCCGGCCACCTACCTGCCGGTGGACGTCAGCACCAGCGCGCTCAGCCGTCTGGCCGACCGGCTCCGGCACGCCTCACCCAGCACCACGGTGCGCGCCGTGGCCACCGACTTCACCCGCCTGTGGCCCGCGGCGCTGCGCGAGCCCGGCCGGCGCCCCGTCCTGGTCACCTTCCTCGACAGCACCCTGGGCAACCTGCTTCCCGACGAGCGCCGCGACCTGCTGGAGCTCCTCGCGGGCAGCCTGCGACCGGGAGACGGCCTGCTGCTGGGCGTGCCCCTGCTACACGACGCGGAGGGGATGGTCTCCGCCTACCGGGACGCCGCAGGCCTCATGGAGGCGTTCTACCTCCACTGCCTGCGCATCCTCAACCGCGATCTGGGCACCGACTTCGACCTCGACGCCTACGCCCACCACGTCGCCTGGGCCGCGCCCGAGCAGCGCGTGGAGATCGGCCTGCGTGCGCTCGCCGACCAGAGCGTCCGGGTCCCCGGCCACCCAGCCGCGCACCAGGTGGCCTTCCCCTGCGGCGAGGTCCTGCGCGCGGCCGTCGCGGTGCGGTTCACCGCCCGACAGCTCGACGGCGAGCTGTCGGCACACGGCTTCGAGACCGTACGCCACCTGCCGGACATCAGCGGCCGCTACATGCTCCTCCTCGCCCGCCTGGGGGAGTGAACCACGCCCACGAAGTCTCGCGCCGCCGGCCGCAGCATTTGAGCACACGCCAGGTACGTGTTGATGGGAGGAATCGGCCGTTTGCGTGGTCGAAGCCGGATCGGCTGGCCTTGCCCGGCGGCGACCCGGAAAGATCCGCTTCGACCCGATCTCCACGCACTTGCTGAGGTACTGATGACGACGGCGACCGATCTGCGGACCCGTAAGTTCAACCGCTTCTTCGACCTGCTGGACACCGACAGCAACGGCTACATCGAGCCCGAAGACTGGGCAAGGACCGCCCAGAAGTTCTCTGCCGGCTTCGGCCACGCCGAGGGGTCCGCGCAGGCCAAGGCACTCCACCAGGCGTACCAGCAGGTCCACCACGACATCGTCGCGGACATGGACACCGATGCGACGGACGGGTCAGCAGGAAGGAGTTCCACGCCGGTCTTCACCGCCACGTCGCCGACCTCAGCCTCCTCGACAAGACGTTCCGCCCCGCGCTCGACGCCGAGTTCGACACCGCCGACATCAACGGCGACGGCGTCCTCCAGGGTGAGGAGATCGACCGCATCTGGAAGGTGTGGGGGATGTCCGCCGAGGACGCGAAGACCGCAATGGAGCAGATGGACCGCGACGGAGACGGCCGCATCAGCCGCGACGAGTACTACGCCACCTGGCGCGAGTACCTGGCCAGCGAAGACCCCGACGCCCCCGGCAGCTGGCTGCTCGGGCACCCGTAGCCAACGACAGCCGCCCGGCACCCTGGTGGGGGTGCCGGGCGGCTGTCGCATGCAGGCTGCGGGTCAGTTCAGAAAATGATGGTGCTCTGTTGCGTTTGCCGGAGACGAACGCCTTGCGGCCCGGCCGCCCCGCCTTGGGGCGCACCTGCACGTCGGTGCCGTCGATGTGCAGCTCGACCCCTTCGGCCTCGGCGTAGGCAAACACGTCGGCCACGATGCGCAGCCGCACCCTGGGCCGGTCGGGCACCGCGAAAACGGTGCGCCGCGCGCACTGTTGCTCCCCGACTCGTCAGCAGCGTGCCCAGTTCACGACAGCGTGTCCTGATACCTGATCTCACCTCGACGCACCGCGCCCGCTCCTGCCACCTCTGCCGCCTCCGCGCTGGCGCGGATCAGCGCGGCCACCGCCCGTGATGTCGTCCGCTCCGGCCAGGCGACGACGACCGTGGTGGGCGGCGCGTCGAGCAGCGGCACGCACACCACGTCGGGCCAGGCGTGCCGGCGCACCGACTCGGGCAGGACCGCGACGAGCTGGCCCAGAGCGACCAGCTGCATCACCTGCGAGATGTCCCGCACCTCGGGCTGACGGCCGTCGGTGGCGTCCGCATCGTCACCAGGCCTGTCACCAGGCCATCGGGGCAGCGGTTCCCCGGTCAGGTCGGCGAGCGTCAAGGCGGCGCGGCCGGCGAGACGGTGGGCCCGGGGGAGCACGGCCATCTGGTCCTGGGTCAGCAGCGGTTCGGTGTCGAAGCCCGCGAGGGCGTCGTACGGCGCGGTCAGGAACGCGACGTCGGCCCTGCCGTCCCGCAGCATCGGAGCCTGCTCCCCGATGCCGCAGACGATCACCTCGATGTCGACGGCGTCCGGATCGCGGCGGTAGTGCTGCAGGATCGACTCCAGCAGTCCCGCATCCCCGTTGGGCTTCATCGCCAGCGCGAGCTTCGGATCGGTCCGTGCCGCCCGTTGCGTCCGCCGGACCGATGCCGTGACCGCGTCCAGTGCCTTGCGGCTTTCGGTCAGGAAGACCTGGCCGGCGCCGGTGAGGTTCACCGATCGGCTGGTGCGTTCCAGCAGCTGCACGCCCATGCGTCGCTCCAGCCGGGCGATGGCGCGGGACAGCGGCGGCTGTGCCATGCCCAGGCGCTGTGCGGCGCGGCCGAAGTGCAGTTCCTCGGCGACGGCGACGAAGTAGGTGAGCTCACGCGTCTCCGGCACATCCATACCCGCAGGGTATCGTTCGAGACGCTACAGGTGTTGGCCGGCGCGCTCGGTGCGGTGGTGTGCTGGACCCATGAACGAAACCATGATCACCCTGGTGACCGGCGCGAACAAGGGCATCGGCCGCCAGATCGCATCCCAGCTCGGAGCCCTGGGCCACAGCGTCGTGATCGGCGCCCGCAATGCCGAACTCGGCCAGAAGGCCGCCACCGAGCTGCGCGAGAGCGGCGCAGATGCGGCTTCAGTCGTGCTCGACGTGACGGACCCGGACTCGGCCACCGCAGCCGCCGCCGAGATCGAAGCCCGCTACGGCAGGCTCGACGCCCTGGTCAACAACGCCGGTATCAGCGGCCCTCCGGGCAGCGACCTGGGCGACCAGCGCCCGAGCACGGCGGACATGGACGTCCTGCGCGCCGTCTTCGAGACCAACTACTTCGGGGTAATCGCCGTCACCAACGCGATGCTGCCACTGCTGCGCCGATCAGCCTCGCCGCGGATCGTCAACGTCTCCAGTTCGGTGGGCTCGCTCAACATCAACGCAGACCCGAAAGGCACCAACGGACCGCCGCTGATGCCGGTCTCCGCCGGGTACGCCACGTCAAAGACCGCGCTGACGGCGCTCACCCTGCAATACGCTTGGGACCTGCTGGCCGACGGCATCAAGGTCAACGCCGTCTGCCCCGGCTACGTCGCCACCGACCTGAACGGCCACCGCGGCCACCGCACGCCGGCCGAAGGCGCGGCGGCAGCCGTCCGGATGGCCACCATCGACGCCGACGGACCGACCGGCACCTTCACCGACGAGCAGGGCCCGGCGCCCTGGTGAGCTGACCGGAGATTCTCAACCCAACGCGTTCCCCGGCCAGGTCATCGCCCCGCCGCGCAAACGGAAGGACAACGCCCCGCTCGGCGACCACCACGCCTGGCGCAACGAACGCCGCCAACACTCCTCCGACCGGATCTGCGTGGAGCATGCCGACGCCGAGTACAAGCAGTGGGCACCGCTGCGCCGCTCCACCGGGGACCGTGAGGACCTCCCCGGGGGCCAGGCCGCGACAGCCGGCCTGGTCCGCGACCGCTCCGCCCGCCGGGCTACCCGCGGCAAGACCAGCAAGGAACCCGCCCTCGTCCGGCGACGCCCGCCCGACGCAGCGCCTTCCCTCTGGCGTTTCTCCGGACGCAGGCTAGGGTCCGACTTCAACATGATCTGGTCCACAGCAGGTCGCATCTGGTCGATGCCGCGGAAGGCCTTGAGCCGGTTGAAGCAGCACTCGCCGAGCAAACCGCAGTGCCGCGATACGTGCGATTCGACGTCATAGTCTCGTCCTTCCGCCCTCGGGATTATCGCCTTCTGTCTCGGCCGAGCCAGGCTTGCCGTGGTCGGTGCCCGCAGGTGCCGGTGGACTCGGCGGAAGGGGTCTGCCTTTGTGCTTGCAGGCATTGGGGACGCCGGGGCGGCCGCCGGGCTGCCACCCGTTCAGGCCTCAATCAATCACCCGTATGGAGCAATCGAACAGGCCCATTCGGGTTACCCCATCACATAATGGCGAGTAGTTGGACTTCATGCAATCCCGGAAAGGGCGTTAAAAAGCCCCGCATTACAGAACAGGGAAGGCCGGGCATAACAAGGAAGGCCAGAAACCATGACCGGTACGACACGTTACTCGGAGCCGGACACATCGTCGAGAGAATTCGACATCTCGTTCCGAGATGAAGATAATGTAACTCAGTCCGACCGTCAGAATGCGGAGCGCTCGGTCGCCGCGCTGGTGGCGCGTGCCAAGGAGGCAGCCGCACGGGACCGTGCCGCAGAAGCCGGCCTGGTGGAGCTGACGGACCCGCTGAACGCACCGTTCAAGAAGCTCGTCGAAGAAGACCCCCACGCCGTCAAGGCTCTGGAGAAGCTGCGAGACTACGAACTACTGCAGCCCGACACGACAGAGGCGCTGCAGCAGGACGCACCACCCACCGCCTACGACGTCTCACCCCGCGCAGAGTCGGGATTCGCCCCGCCGTACGACTTCGATTGGTCCTTCCACATCGACCACCCGCCGTTCAGGAAGTCCCACGACCGATTCACCGGGATGCTCAGTCTGGACGCCCGATCAGGGGCGATTACCGACGGCGCCCCCGGACGCGTCATAGCCCATGCCGGATTCGGGGTGTTCATGGTATTCGAGAACCCGGGAAAAAAGTTTCCGCACGCGGTCCTCAAGCCCGGGTCATTCGCCTTTCATGTGCAAACCGTCGGGGTCGGTAGCAATGCCACGTCCGAGGGTGGATTCGACCTGGCCGTGTTCGAGGACGGGCGTTTCCTGACCGGCGCGAGTCGCAGGCTGTGGCGCAGCAGAATCAGCGGGTTCGAAGAGGCAGAGGGAAGAGACGGGCCGCTCACAATAACTGCGCCCGACGTTGAGTTCAATCTGCGCCCGGGCCATGGTTACTCAGTCAACGCTGGAATCTGGGTCGTCACTGATCGGTCGACGGGGGTCGGTGCTGGGGCGGCGTGGTCCCAAATCGCAGCCAAAATGACCAGAATGTGGCTGTTCAGCTGAGGGAGCGGAGGCTCGATTCGCGGGAGCGTGCGGTTACGCCACCGCAGGCGACCGCTGCCGCTGCTGACCGAGCGGAGCACACCGCGGGGCCCGAAAAGGGGGCGCCAAAGCCCGGCCCTCGGCCCGTCTCGGGGCGGAAGGACCAGCAAGGCCCACCTCGCCTGCGACGCGATCGGCCGCCCGCTCGCATTCGTCCTGACCGGCGGGAACACCAACGACTGCACCCAGTTCACCGCAGTGATGGACGCCATCCGGGTGCGTCTCGGACCGGGTCGGCCCCGGACCAGGCCCGATCACGTCATCGGCGACAAGGGCTACGGCTCGGAGGCGATCCGCACCTGGCTGCGGCGTCGCGGCATCAGGCACACCATCCCCGAGCGGGCCGACCAGGTGCGCAACCGTGCCCGGAGGGCAGCCTCGGCGGCCGCCCCCGGCCTTCGACAAGCAGGTCTACAAGCACCGCAACGTCGTGGAACGGTGCTTCAACCGCCTCAAGCAGTGGCGGGGCATAGCCGCCCGCTACGACTGTGAGGATGGCAGTGCCGTCTTGTAAGACCGCCCGGTCCTACAAAGCAGCGTCACCCTCGCATCGATCCTGATGTGGGCCTGACAGTTTGACCACAACTCCGCTAGGAGAGCCAGCGGGTGTGGTCGGGCCAGGGAACGTCGGTGGCGACCGGCGCTGTGTAGTCGATGCCGGGCACGGAGAATCCGTAGAGGCGTCGGACCTCCGCGCGGAACCAGTCGAGGTCGGCCAGGTCGGCGATGGTCGCCGTGGTGGCGGTCTCCCAGCGTTCCGCAACGGCCGCCTGGACATCGTCGGCCAGCTCGAAGGTGTCCAGGCGGATGCGGCCCTCGTCGTCCAGAGCGAGCGGGGCGGCGCCGGTGAGCTGGTCCCACAAGGTGGCGAGCTGGCGGATCGGCGGTACGAGGTCCTCGCCGAGGACGCCGCGCAACAGGCCGGTGTACAGGGCGATGCCAGGAATCGCCGTGGATGACTGGGTGACGGCGGCGCCGTTGACGGAGGTGACGGCCCGCCCGCCCACTGTCTTGTCGAGCCGCTCGTTCAGGGTCCGTGCGGTGGCCTCCAGATGGGCCTTGGCCGCACCGATGGTGCCCTTCCGGTAGATCGCCGCCGTCAGCGGCGAGCCGATGTAGGACAGCGCGGCGGTGGCGAACTTGTCGGCAAGCAGCCCCCGCGCGGCAAGGTGGTCGATCCAGCGTTCCCAGTCCGCTCCGCCCATCACGGCCACGGTCTGCTCCACGTCGTCGCCCTCGGCCGGTCCGGTCTCCACCTCGCGGACCTCAGGAACACCCTCATCGTCGAAAACGAGGGTCTTGGTGCGGTTCGCCTGGCCGATCGGCTTGAGGACCGAGGCGTAGGCGGTACCGGTATCGGGATCGGTCCGCCGGGGCGCGGCCACCGAGTAGATCAGGTAGTCCAGCCGACCGTCGAAACGCTGCTCGACGAGGTCGGCGACCTGATCCTTCATCGAGTCGGAGAACGCGTCGCCGTTGAGGAAGATCAGGTCCCGCCCGGCACGGTGGGCGATGTCGGCGGTGGCCGCGGTGCGGTACCAGCCGGCCGTCGCCGTACGCCGCGCGGTGGGGGCTTTCTCGAAGGACACCCCGATGCCGCGGATACCAGCGCGCTTGAGTCCGGCAAGCGTGGCCGCCAGGCCGTATCCGGCGGAGGAGCCGATGACCAGCGCGACCGGCCCGTCGCCCTCCGGCACGCCGTCGGGAGCGGGGCATGCCTGCCACATGTCGGCCACCAGCTGCCGGCAGCCCGCCGGGTGGGAGTCGAGGAACAGGAAGCCCCGGTTGCGGGGGGTGAGAACACGCTCGCTCACGATGACAGTCCTTGGAGTTGGCCGGGACACGGACGCGGCGACCAGCCAGGCCGGCCACGCCCTTGCAGTCTGCGCCGGCTTCCCCATACGCGGTGGCCCCACCAGGAACAACGATCATGAGCCGGTCTTGGAGTGTTCCACCACTTCCAGCCGAGCAAGAGGCAGCCCTGTCCTGCTGGGCATCGCCCTTCAGGGATACCCCGACTCACGGTCCGCAGCGCTTGGTAGGCGGTCAGCAGGGCCCACCTCTCCCGCTCGATCCCACCCCGGGGTGCGGGCCCGCAGAACGTGTCCGCCCAGAATCGTGGACTTCAGCTCCGCGTAGACGGTCTCGATCTCCCAGCGCTCGTGGTAGAGCCGGACGAGTTCCGCGCCGGGTGAACGACGGTGTCGGGGAGGGTGGTCAGCAGCCGGTAGTGGCCGGTGCGGGTGCCCGGGCGGATCGGATGCTGGTCTCGGCGTCAATGACACGCACAGGTTACGGCGCCATCGGCGTTTCCGGTTGTGCCAGGTGATATCCCAGGGCGGTTGCGATGTGCTCGACTGCCTGCCCCCTACGCAGGGTCCGGATCAGGCCGGCACGCCGTAGCACCGCAGCGTGCCGGCTTGCTGCCGTGTTCGACACGCCGAGCCGTGATGCCAGTTGGCGCCCGGTGACTCCGCCGGACGCGACGATGCACTCCAGCGCTGCCGCTCTCCCGGCGCCCAGTAAGGACCGGAGCGCCGCTTCCTGGCCTGGCTCGGTTCGTGGAGCGGATCCCGCGGGGATCCGGATGGTCAGGTGATCGCCGGCCGGCTCGGCCAGGGTGACTCGTGGGCTGAGGGCGACTGGCTGGATCTGCAGCAAGCGCTGGTCGAGTTCAAGGTCCGCTTCGAAGGACGTCGGCAGTTCCAGAACTCCGCGACGGAGCCGGATACCGTGTCCGAGTTGCCGGAGCATCGCCGAGGCACCGCCGGTGACGTATCGGTGGGACAGGCTGACGGTCCTGGTTGCGACCGCAGCCCGGATGCCCGAACGCTGCGGCTCGACGGCGGTGCTGCGCAGGTGGTCGATGGCGTTCGCCAGGACGCCGCCGGCCCGCTCATCGCCCTCGGCGAGCGCCTTGGTGAAGGGCGTGGGAATGCGGCAGGCGAACAAGTGGGAGAGGTAGAGGCGGCTCACACCGGCAGCCAGATCCGGCGAAACGCTGCGCGCATAGAGCTGCATCAGCAGGTCCTGAGGCCGGCCGCTGCGAGCGTAAGCCCTCCCGGCTGCCGTGAGTTCGGCGTCGAAGTCCGGGAGGGTGCAGATCCGGACCCGGCCCAAGCCCTCGGACCCGAGATGAATCCGTATCAAGGCCTGCCTCCTCGCACTTGACTTCCCCACCAGGGCTTTTGCGCGTACATGGCGAAAGCTACCCGCGGCCGTGCGCAACCGAAACGATGCCCATGCACCACGGCACGACGCTGCCGAGGGCGAAGAAGAACCGGAAATCCCATTCTGGAGGGGCAATTCATGATGCGTTCACTGCGACGAGCTGCGGCGATGTCCATCGGTGCCGGCCTGTTGGCTGTGATGGGAACGGGGGGCACGGCCTACGCGGGATCCACCGGTACGGTGACGATCACTGTCCCCGGGTGTATAGGCAAGCTGCACCTGGACGGCGGCGGCTCTTCCAACTGGGCCACGGCGACGCTCCAGTCCACCGGCCCCAACACGTGCTGGATGGCGTTCTGGTCGCGCAACACCGCGACTGGCAACCCTCCGGCCTCTCAAGGCTTCAGCGTCGCTCCGTATTCGAGCGGCTCCGCGGGCTCGCCGTACTACCACGACAGCACCCACCAGGTCGCCATCTCCATCTCCAACGGGAGCAAGCAGGTCGGCAGCGCCTGGTACAACTAACGCAGTGCGCCACCTCGGCGCGTTGCGGCTGGAGCGCCACCGGCTCGGCCACCAGGCCGGCGTCCGGGACTCCGATGCGGCGGTGGCCGTGGAATTCGCCACACTCGCCCCCTGACGACGAAGGGCGCCTCCCCACAGGGAGGCGTCCTCTCAGGTGGTCCGGTCCGGTCAGGCTGTCGGCAGTGTCCGGCCGACGACGGAGGCGACGGCCCGGAGGTGGACGAGTCCAGCGTGGACGAGGCGGGCCTGGTCGCCGGCGGCGGTCGACGATGGTGAGGTGGTTGGCGGCCGGCAGACACCGCCGTCCATGACGACCGCGTTGAGGCGGATTCGATGCGTCCCCGGCCGTCCACGAGGCGGGCCACGTCGGCTCGTCGCCAAGTACGGCTGCCGGCCGCCGTCGCGGGTGCGGATCGAGGGTGCCCGCGCGCCAGTCGTCCCATTTTCATAAACTATGAATATAAAAGTGCTATGCTTCGAGCATGAGTCGTCAAGACACCCCTCCTGGCGCGTCCGCCGCCATCGGGGCAGCCCTCTACGGCCTGGCCACCAGGGCCGCGAGACGCCTGCCCCGGGACATGAGCCTGACGTCCGCCGCCACCCTGGCCACCCTGGACCGGACCGGCCCGCGGCGCATCACCGATCTCGCCGCGGTCGAGGGCGTCACCCAGCCCGCGATGACCGCCCTGGTCCGGGTAATGGAGGAGTCCGGCCTGGTCGAGCGGCGGGGCGACGCGTCCGACAAGCGGGTCACGCTGGTGTGCCTGACCGAGGCCGGCGCCACCTATGTGCAGACGCGGCGCCAGGCGGGCGTCCACGCGTTCGAGCGGTTGATCGGCGAGCTCACCGGCGACGAGATCGAGGCACTGGTGGCGGCCCTTCCGGCGCTGAAGCATCTGGCAGAGCTCGAAAGCCAGGACCGCGAAGGGCCGAAGCAGTGACCGGGCAGCCGGCCGGCGGGTCACGGTGAAGGCGTTCCCGGTGGCGCGTTCCGAGGCGCGGCTGCTGGTCCCCGCCCTGATGTTCATCGCTCTGGTCGTGGCGGCGGTCGCCAGCCTCGGGACGCCGCTCATCACCAGCGTGGCGACCTCGTTCCACGTCTCGCTCGGCAGCGCGCAGTGGACGCTGACCGTCGCGCTGCTCAGCGGCGCCGTCGCCACGCCGCTCCTCGGCCGGCTCGGAGCCGGCCCGCACCGGCGGGCCACGATCCTCGCCACGCTGGCGGTCGTCGTCGCCGGCAGCGCGCTCACCGTGCTGCCGCTGCCGTTCGCGTGGCTGCTGGCCGGCAGGGCGGCCCAGGGCGTCGGGCTCGGACTGACGGCGCTGATGATGGGAGTGGCCCGGGACCACCTCCCCGAGGAGCGCAGCGCGGCCGTGATCGCCCTGATCTCGGTGGTCTCGATCATCGGGGCTGGAGTCGGCTACCCGCTGGCCGCACTGCTCGCCGAGTTCGGCGGGGTACGGGCCGCCTACGGCCTCGGCCTGGTCGTCACCGCCGCCGCCCTCCTGACCGCGTGGCGCTCCATACCCGAAGCCCCCGAAGGCCGCTCCGCCCACGTGGACGTGGCAGGCGCGGTCGTCCTGGCCGCTGCGCTGCTCCTGGTGCTGTTCCTCGCCGGCGAACGGAATCTGTGGAGCCGGCACCTCGCCGTGACGGCGGGCCTCACCGTCGTCGCGGTGGTGCTGCTCTGCGTCTGGGCCGTCATCGAGCTGCGCAGCACGACCCCCCTGGTCGATGTGCGGGCGGTGCGGCACCCGGCGGTCGCCGGGGCGAACCTCGCCATGTTCGTCGGCGGGATCGGCATGTACCTCCTACTCACGCTCATCACCCGGTACGCGCAGACGCCGCACGGCGCCGGCTACGGCTTCGGGCTGACGACCTTCGTCGCCGGGCTGGTCCTCATCCCGTTCTCGGTGCTCGGGTTCGTCGCCGGCAAGCTCACGCCGCGGGTCCGGACGCGGATCGCCGACCCCCTGCTCCTGGCCGGCAGCGCCGTCGTGGTCGGCGGCGGGTTCGCCCTGTTCGCGGCGGCCCGGTCGGACCTGGCCGAACTGTTCGCGGCGATGGGCGTGCTCGGCTTCGGCGTCGGCGGCTTCTCGGCCGCGATGCCCGGCGTCATCCTGGCCGTCACCCCCAAGAGCGAGACGTCGAGCGCCATGAGCTTCAACTACGTCGTCCGCAGCGTCGGGTACTCCCTGGGCAGCGCCATCGGCGGCCTGATCCTCGCCGCGGGCACCGGCCCCGGCCACCTCTTCCCCGACGACAGCGCCTACACCACCGCGGCGCTGGTCGGCATCGGCGCCATGGCGATCACGACGCTGACGAGCCTCGCTCTCGCCCGCCGACGCTCGTCCGACACCAACCCCTAAGTCAGATGCACTCATCCCACACTGGAGGTTCCATGCCCAAGGGCTACTGGGTCAGCGTCTACCGCACCATTTCAGACCCTGAGAAGCTGGCTGCTTACAACAAGCTGGCCGCTGCGGCCGTCAAGGCCGGAGGCGGCCGAACCATCGTCCGCGGCGGTCGGGTCGCGGCGCATGACGCCGGAATCGCCGAGCGCACCATCCTGGTCGAGTTCGACAGTTTCGAACAGGCCGTCGCGGCACGCGAGAGCGCGGCCTACCAGGAGGCGCTGGTCGCCCTCTCCGACGGCGTCGAGCGCGACTTCCGCATCGTCGAAGGCATCGACTGACCGAGGTCCAGTGACCGCGCTTCTCCCAATGAGCGGCGATCACTCGCCGTTTACGGCATCCTGACCACGCAGTGGTCGCAAGCCTCCGGGCAGGTCGGGGACCTGGAAGGAGTAGCGGCCGAGCATGTTGACGCGGTGCCGCACGAATGGCGAGAGACAGGCCGCGTCCTCGTCGCGGACGTCGAAGCCCACGGGCACGGGCCGCACGGTGCTCTCGGCGGGCTGCGGGGGCTCCTGACCCTCCCACGTCGCGGGGAGCGCTGGCCTGACATCGATTCACCACTTCTCATCTTGAGACTGCAAGGCGCCGCCTGACCCGAGGTGGCGCAGACGCATGCCGAACAGCGGGGCCCGCCGTCAGTGACGGCGGGCCCCGCTGGCGCGATCTGCGGTGCACACCGGCCTCGGGACTGGTAGGCCCGCATGTTCAGAGTCGCGTATTCGCCGTAGCCGTCGGCCGATCGTCACCCTGTGTCGGTGGTCTGCGGCATGATGATCGGTGTGAACACCGAGATATTGATAGACGTCTGGCGGCGGCTTCTCGCCGACCCTTGCAAGTCGTGGGTGCTGTTCGAGCATGGCGCTTGTGTCGTGCTGACCGCTCCGGACGGGGAGCTTGCTGAACAGGCAACCGACATCCTGAAGAAGTTCGGCCCGGCGCATGCCGCATCTTCGGCAGGAGACTTTGGGGTGATCGACCTCAAGGACGTCGAGGGATGGGTCGTCACGGGGCATCACAACGACGTCCTTACCTATGTCGGCCCCGATGAGACTCAGGATCAGTCGCAGATCGCTGTCGGGGTGTTCGGACGTTCCAAGCGCCACCGGGACGGAACCGAGCTCCACGTCGTCCACGTTGAGGACAAGCGAGCCTCAGCAGCCCCAGCGTAAGTAGTCCCGCTTCACCACTGCTGGTCGCCCGGGGCTTGGACGGCTAGTTGACGGATCGCGGAGGTCCTGCCGCGCTGCGGAGGGACGCCGATCTCACGCAGGTGGACTTGCGGCGGCGACCCGGGCCCGCAGACCACATCGCTTCCGGCATCAAGGACCTGCCCGCGGTCAGCACACCGCCGACACCCCCTCAGGCACAGCTGCCTACATCGCCGACGTAATTTCCGGGTTGTGGCGCAACTTCTGTGGTGCCGGATGGGTGTGAGGTTGCGCCTGCCACACTTGTTCGGTGTGCCCCCGACCGGCGGTGCGGGTGAGAACGGATTGCAGCGTGTCTAGATGGATTGTGCTTGCCATACCCGTCGACGGTGTCAGCGAGACGGATCGAAGCGCACGAACGCTCGCGGAATTTGACGGCAGTCCGGAGGAAGCCGCATCGGCCCTGCTGGAGGCGGCGAGCACGTACGAGCACAAGCTCTGGAAGGTGAACCGACGAGAGATCTTCAAGTGCTCCAGTCGGTCCTACTTCCTGCGGATCCACGGCCGTATGGCCACGTACGGGTTTCTGCTCCAGCTCGCCGAGCTGGTCCACGACACCGCGGAGTCCACGAGCAAGTCCCCTGGCTGAAAGCGGCCCCCACAGAAGCTGTGCCAGAACCATTTCCCGTGAACAATCACAGGCACTCTGATCGCCCACCGCGTCCCGATGAGGTGGACAAACGCTGCTGCTGAACCTGAACAAAGCCAGTCACTGGCAGGCACTCGGCGAGCAGGTCGACGACGTCGCGCCAGGCTCGCTGCGCGTTCTGCGGGTGGTAGCCGACGCCGGGGACCGCGGGGTGGTCGACCGGCGGGTGGTGGAAGGCGTGCAAGGCGCCGCCATAGACCGTGAGGCGCCAGTCGACGCCCGCGGCCTGCATCTCAGCGGTGAACGCGTTTCGTTGCGCGGGCGGCATGATCGGGTCTTCCGATCCGACCCCGGCCCACACCGGGCAGCGGATGCGCGCTGCCTCGCCCGGTCGGCCCGTGGTAGTTGCGTTGACTGTCCCGATCGCGCGCAGGTTGACGCCGGCTCGCCCGAGTTCCAGCGCGATGGCGCCCCCGGTGCCGTAGCCGATGGCGGCGATCCGGTCGGGGTCGGTCCGGGGCTCGGTGCGCAACTCGTCGAGCGCCGCGTGGCCGATGTGCCGCATCCGGTCGGGATCAGCGAGCAGTGGCATGCAACGGGCCAGCATCTCCTCGGGGTCACCCAAATAGCGCCCGCCGTGAAGGTCGAAGGCCAGCGCTACATATCCCAGCTCGGCGAGAGCATCGGCCCGGCGACGCTCGACGTCGCTGAGCCCCATGCCCTCTGGTCCGAGCAGCACTGCGGGCCGGCGGTCGACACCGGCCGGGAGCGCGAGGTGCCCGATCATCGTCAAACCGTCGGCCGGGTACTCGACCGTACGCGTCGTAATCGTCGTCATGAGACTGGACTGTAGTGATCGTCGAGACCGGTCCGGCCGGTGTTCTGCCGCTGGCAGAACACCGTAGGTGTCCCTCTGACATACGGGACGGGCCCGGCGCTCAGGGCTTCGAGATCATCCCGTTGACCCTTTGGTGCGTATCTCGGTCACACCCCCACCAGCGTCGTCTCCCGCCTCTACGCCTGGCCCGCGCCCGTGAATCCGCCGCGCTCGGACGGCACCTCGATCGGCGCTGGGGCCTCCGTGGCCCAGTTCGGTGACGACTTCCGCGGCGACCAGTCGTGACGCAGGAGAAATGGCTGCCATGCCCGGCATTCTCGTCCACGCACACACGGGCATCGGCGCCGATCCGCGCATGGTTCAAGGAGCAACGAAGTGAGGCGAGAAAAGGCAGCACCGGCCGTTTCCAAGGCTGTGACCGCGCGTTCGCGATGACTACGGCTGGATGAGGTACGGCGCCTGCTGTTGGAGAGCCCGATGGAACGCACTGAGGCTGAGCTGTTCACGGATCCGGGCAACGACGCGGTCGTCCCTTTGCCCCCACGGCACTTCCCGGGGGTGCTGATCCAGGGTGACTCGCTGTCGATCATCCGCGGCGACGTTGCTGAACTCGTGGAGGCCTGCGCCCAGGGCGACATCGATGACGCCCACGAGGCTTCCACCATCCTCCTGGCCCACTTCGACGAACTGCTGGCCCGCTACGAGAGCGCGTTGGAGGCGCACGGAATCAAGCGCCCCTACTGATCGCGACTGCGGGGGCTGGCATGCCGGATCGTTTCATCGCGGCACAACTTTCTCTATGGGGTTGCGCGAGCTGTCGGACGTCCTGTTTCCGGGGGCCGAGCTGAGGATCGAGCGGTTGCATGTCGCGGGCCGCACCCTGCTGGCGCCACGGCCCCGAAACGGGAGGCGCCCCGACACCGCTGCGGTGCCGGGAGGACCTCCCGAACCCGACCAGTACGACGAAGCCACAACTGCGCCCTGCGAACGGCGGCAGCCGGCCCCGCCGATTCGGGGTCGGTCATGATGGAGCGGTGAACCCTCGTGACCTCGACCTCGTCATCGCCGCAGCCCATGCCGTCGGCCCGTGCCCGCCGGGCGAGGAAGCGGACTGGACCGACCGCGTCCGCGAACGCGCCGTAAGCCTGTACGTCCTCGGGGACACGGTCGGTCAGGACATCGCCCGGCTGGACGCCGCCAAGCAGTTCACCGCGACACTGCTGGACGTGCGGGTGGAGGAAACCAGCACCCGCGGCGTCCTGGTGCTGCGCAACACCTCCGGCGAGCTGGAACAGCCCATCCGCACCGACCGCGGCGACTCCGAGGCCGGCCGCGCGATGATCGAACGCGCTCGCTCCCTGATCGGCCACCGGGTCCGGGTGTACCGCCTCAACGAGCGGATGGCGTCCAATCCGAAGCTGGAGGTACGCATCGTCGTCCACCTCGCGGACTTCGGCCTCGACACCGACCCGATCCACGAGAACAGCGCCAAGCAGAACGTCCTGGCGGCCGCCGAGGGCGACACGGCCACCGCCCAACGCGCCTGGTCGGACGCCGCCCTTCCGGAGTCCGGGGCCGTATCCGTACGACAACTGGCCGAGGCCCTTTCTTGCCTGCCTCAGGCCGACGGTGGGGGGCCGGACGTCCAGAGGCCTGCGCACATGCCGCCCTCGTGAAGCTGCGGCTCAGTAGGCCTGCTCGCGGGGCGTGCGGGCGCTCGCTTTCTTGATCTCGGAACGTGGGAAAGCGACCGGCTGCCCGGCGGTTTCTTGCGGGGGCAGCTCCGCTGCAGGGGGACTCCTCAATGAAACCGCCGTTGCTCTTCAGGAGCCGCACCTGAGGCTTGCATGACAAAGCGATCCAGCCCCGGCCGATTCTGATTCTTGCAATCTGTGCAGTCAGGGGCTTGTCGCTCCGGGCGGGGCTGCCCGAGGCCACGGACGCCGATGCCGTCAATATTCGTGGTCAGCGCCTGAGTGCTCGTCGTCACCTTGCGGCCCAGCCGTCGTTGGCGCATCCACGGTTTACGCGGCGCCCTTCTTGTCGTCGATCTGGAAGGTGATGACGTCGACTTCGTCGGTTCCCGCCAGATCTGGGTAGTGGCCGTTGAGCGCTTCCCGGAGTTCGGCTGCGGTCGTCAGCCCTTCAGCTTGGGCGTCCCGGTCGGTGAGCTCACTGACCAGGCAGTGCCTGATGCCGGTCACCTCTGCCGACAGGACGACTTCCGGGTCGCTCTCAAACACCAGCCGTGCCGGGCCGAGCTGCGCCGGGTCCCGGAAGCGGGTGGTCTTGGTCTTGGCGCCGGAGCGGACGACTTCGAGGTAGCGGGGGTTGAACCGAATGATCGGGGGACCGGCCGTCTCGGGGTCTTGGTAGAGCAAGGGGTCGAGACCGTTCATGCCGGCCTCCGCGGTCCATCGCTGGGCCAGCGGCATCAGGTCGGCGGCGAGCACGGACCTCAGCCCCGCGGGGGTGGGCACGATGACGCGCATGGTGGGGTAGTAGTCCACGAAGACCTGCCGATCGCGCCCGCACGGGCCGATGACCCCGCGCCCATGGTTTCCCACAGCGACGATGCAGCGCATCTGGCGGGCGCCCTGGGCCCGCGCAGCTCCCAGAGCCACGAGTTCGGCGCAGGGCCCGCCGGTGAAGTGGTAGAGGTTCACGCCGGCGAACATCCGGTAGTCGGCGGCCATGACCGCGGCGCCCACCGTGTGGATGCCATCTTCATCGGGCCCGGCGTCGGTATGCGCGTCTATGGTGCGGCGTGCCAGCTCCACGAGCTCACGCTCGTCGTCATCGAGAGCTCGTACAGATGACGGGACGTACACCTTTTTGACCTTCCCTTCCTTCAGCAGTCGCCCAAGATCATTCCATGCCCCGCAGGCGGGCTCCACAGGGTTTCGGCTTGCCTTGGCCGGACCCTTGGAGGAGAGCATCGTCAGGGGCCGTCCGCTGGAAGGCGAAGCGCGCTGTCGTAGGGGCCGGGCGGGATGTGGAGGGTGGCGGTGTCGTAGTCGCCGAAGCGCAGCACGTTGTCTCTCCGGTGCGGGCTGAGCGCGGCGATGTCGTCGGGGCTCGGCTCCCAGCCCTGGGCGGCCATCCGGCGCAGTGTGCGGTCATGGTCGACGGTGGGGGAGAAGAGGATGCTGTTGGCCATCAGGTCGAGGAACCTCACGGCCTTATCCTGGAGTTCGGGATCGCGTCGCCCTGGTGATCTGCTCCCGCAGCTGTGGGTCCCGGAGGTGCCGGAGCAGCACGGCCGTCCTTACTGCGCCGGCCTCGCGGAAGACCTTGTAGATCTCGTTCTTGTGGGAGTGGTTGTTCAGGCGCCGCAGGAGGGTGACGGAGGATACGGTGCCTTCCCGTACCGACAGGCCGACCTAGTTATGTCGCCGGTGAGGTCGAAGGAGACGATGTCGTCGTCGACCATCTCGGCGCCGAACCGCTCGGCCTGGGGCCGCATGATCGCCATCAGGTCGGGGCCGTCGACGCCGTCGGGGAAGCCAGGGAAGTTCTCGGCCTCGGTCGTGGTGGTCAGGGAGCCGCCGACGTGAAGATGGAGCTGCCGAACAGCAGGGGCCTCAGCTGGGCGCGGGCGGTGTGGAGGGCGGCGTGTATCCGGCGGGGCCGGAGCCGGTGATGACGACGTCGCGTATGCCCTCGGCAGGGATCGTGTCGGTCGCCTGGGTCACGCCTTCTGCTTGGTGTCGATTTCGGCGATCAGGCCCTCGATGAGGCCCTTGATCTCGTCGCGGATGGGGCGGACGGCCTCGACGCCCTGGCCGGCGGGGTCTTCGAGCTGCCAGTCGAGGTAGGTCTTGCCGGGGAAGTACGGGCAGGCGTCGCCGCAGCCCATGGTGATGATGTAGTCCGACGCCTGGGCGGCCTCGGGGGTCAGCACCTTGGGGGTCTGGTCGGAGATGTCGATGCCCAGTTCGGCCATCGCGGCCACTGCGGAGGGGTTGATCTGGTCGCCGGGCATGGAACCGGCGGAGCGGACCTCGACGCGGTCACCGGCGAGGTGGCGCAGGAAGCCTGCGGCCATCTGGGAGCGGCCGGCGTTGTGGATGCAGACGAACAGAACGGACGCGAGCGGGTTCGCGGACATCGGCTTTTTCCTTCATGGCAGGCGCGGCCGTCGCATACCGCGCACCTGCGGCATGGTTCAGCCCGGACTGGTGTCAGCCCTCGATGATGTGACAGTATCAGCCCATGATGACGTCAGTCGACACTGATCTGATCCGGGTTCTGGCCGACCCGCTCAGGCTCCAGATCGTGACCCTCCTCGCCAAGGAGACGCTCTGCACCACCCACCTCGTGGAGGAGACGGGTGCCAAGCAGACCAACCTCTCCAACCACCTGAAGGTGCTGCGCGAGGCCGGGGTCGTGGAGACGGAGCCATGCGGCAGGTACATCTACTACCGCCTGCGCCCGGAAGTCATCGAAGCCCTCGCCGGTCAATTCGCCTACCTCGCGGCGACCGCGCGCGCCACCGCCGAAGCGAACCTCAAGCGGTCCTGCCCATAGCCCGCTCTGCCTCACCTGCCCGAGGAGAACCCGACTTGACCGCCACCGAGCCCGCGGCGAGCGACGCCATAGCCGCCGATACGTCGCCGCAGCCCGCCCCCGGCGCCGCCCCACCCCGCACCCCACTGATCGCCCGCGCCGCAGCCGAGCTCGTCGGGACCGCCGCCCTGGTGGCGGTCGTGGTCGGGTCAGGCATCCAGGCCACCGAGCTCACCGATGACGTCGCGCTCCAGCTGCTGGCCAACTCCACGGCCACGGTCTTCGGCCTCGGTGTGCTGATCGCGCTGCTCGGTCCGGTTTCCGGCGCGCACTTCAACCCGGCCGTCACCCTGGCCGAGTGGTGGACCGCCCGTCGCGGCGGCGCAGGCGTGAATTCCCGTGAGCTGGCGGTGTACGTGCCCTCGCAGATCGCCGGCGCCATCGCGGGCGCGATCCTGGCGGACGCGATGTTCGGCGAACCGCTGGTGAAGTGGTCCACACACGACCGCTCCGCCGGCAACCTCCTCCTCGGCGAGGTCGTCGCCACCGCCGGCCTGATCCTCCTGATCTTCGGCCTGGCCCGCACCGACCGCCTCCGCTTCGCCCCGGTCGCGGTGGCCTCGTACATCGGAGCCGCGTACTGGTTCACCTCCTCCACCTCCTTCGCCAACCCGGCCGTGACCATCGGCCGCGCCTTCACCGACACCTTCGCGGGCATCGCCCCCGCCTCGGTGGCCGGCTTCATCGCCATGCAGCTGGCGGGTGTCATCGTCGGCCTGGCACTGGTCGCGATCATCTTCATGCACGGCAAGACCGACACCGGGGCGCCCGCGGCATGAGCCGACGCACGGACGTGGTGGTGGTAGGCGGCGGCCAGTCAGGACTCGCCGCCGGCTACCACCTGCGACGTCTGGGCATCGAGCACGTCATCCTCGACGCCCAGACGGCACCCGGCGGGGCCTGGCAGCACGCCTGGGACTCGCTGCGGCTGTTCTCCCCGGCCGCGTACTCCTCGCTGCCGGGCCGGCTGATGCCGGTGCAGGAGGGACAGCTCTACCCCGACGCCGGGCACGTGGTGTCGTACCTCGCAGACTACGAGAAGCGGTACGAGCTCCCGGTCGAGCACGGCGTGTGGGTGGACGCGGTCCACCGCGACGGCGCGTTCCTGCGCGTCGAGACCGAATGCGGCCACTGGCAGGCCCGTGCCGTCGTCAGCGCCACCGGGACGTGGACCCGCCCGTTCCTGCCGGCCGCCACGGGCCGCCGGGACTTCGCAGGTCGCCAGCTGCACACGGTTCAGTACCGCAGCCCCGCCGAGTTCGCGGGACAGCGCGTGATCGTGGTGGGCGGCGGGAACTCCGGTGCACAAATCGCGGCTGACCTCGCCGGAACGGCCGACCTCACCTGGGTGACCCAGCGGCCGCCGCGCTACCTCGCCGACGACATCGACGGCCGCGCCCTGTTCGACCACGCCACCGCCCGCCGCCGTGCCCTGGACGAGGGCCGCACCGACACCGGAGGCGTCGCCTCCCTCGGCGACATCGTCGCCGTACCCCCGGTCCGCGCCGCCCGCGACGCCGGACTCCTGACGGCCAGACCGATGTTCAGCCGGCTCACCTCCACCGGCGTGCAATGGGCGGACGGCACCAGCGCGGATGCCGACGCGGTCATCTGGTGCACCGGCTTCCGCCCAGCCCTGGCCCACTTCGCCGGCCTGCGCCTGCGCGGCACCCGCGGCCACATTGCCACCGACGGCACCCGAGCCGTCGACGAGCCGCGCCTGCACCTGCTCGGCTACGGCGACTGGACCGGACCCGCCTCCGCCACCCTGATCGGCGCCGGTCGGCCCGCCCGCGAGGCCGCCCGGCAGATCGCGGACCTGCTGACCTGACCCTGGCGTCCGCCGATCAGGTGTGCGGGCGCCTCAGCCGCGGCGCGACGGCAACCTGGCGTTCGAGGCGCCGGGCCGTTCTCATAGGATCTCGGTCATGCCCTCCACCCGTCTCGTCCAGCGCGCCTCGGCTCTCACCGCCGGGGTCCTGGCGGTGGCGCTTCTGGTGTGCGGGGTCCTTTTCACCCACTCCATGCCGATGCACGGCACCGCGATGGACGCCGGCCCGGCCGCGAGCATGGTTCGGCCCGGCGAGCATGCATCCGTCGGCATGGAGGGCGACTGCCCGACGACGGCCATGCAGTGCCCGCTCGCGTCGGCCCAGGTGACGACGGCGGCCGGTCCGGTTTCGGACCTGGCGCCCGGCCCGGGGTGGGGCACCTCCGTCGCGACGACCCCCTCATCGGTGTCTGCGCGGCATCTGCTGTCCTGCCGTCCACGGGCCCCTGACCTCGACTCTCTCTGTATCAGCCGGACCTGACCGGACCCGCACCCGCGCCGCTACGGCTGCTCGGGCTGCTTCGCCGTGTCCTGATCCGCGCTATTTGCACAGAGAGCCAACCGTTTCATGGCTTCATCGACCACGTTGTTCCTCACCGGTGTGACCACCGGACTGTTCGCCGGCGGTGCCTCCTGCGCCGCCGTCCAGGGCGGACTGCTGGCCGGGGCCGTGGGCCGCCGGTCCACCGAGTGGACCAAGGAAAGGTGGGAACGCAGTGGGCTGTTCACGCCCATCGGCGCCTTCCTCGGCGCCAAACTCCTCTCCCACTCCCTCCTCGGCGCAGCCCTCGGCCTGATCGGCGCCGCCATCCAGCCCGGCCCCCGCGCCCAGGCCGTCCTCATGCTCCTGGCCGGCCTGCTCATGATTCTCTTCGCCCTGGACATGTTCGGAGTCACCGCGGTACGCCGCTTCGTCCCACGATTTCCCTCGTCCTGGGGACGCAGGGTCCGCCGCTCGGCGAAGTCGGCCGCCGTCACCACCCCGGCCGTGCTCGGCTTCCTGACCGTACTGATCCCCTGCGGGGTCACCCTCAGCGTGGAGCTGATCGCCGTCACCAGCGGCAATCCGCTCGCGGGGACGGCCGTGATGGCCGGCTTCGTCCTGGGCACGGGACCGCTCTTCGCCCTCCTGGGGTTCTTCCTGCGCTCCACCGCCCGCCTGTGGCAGGGCCGCCTCACCTTCGTCACCGCCGCCATCGTGCTGCTCGTAGCCGTCTGGACCCTCTCCTCGGGGCTCCGCCTCGGCGGCTGGTGGCCCGCCACCGCACCAGCAGCAGCAGTGGCAGCCGAGGGCCCGGCGCAGACGGTCGTCGTCCGTCCCGACGGGAGCCAGACCGTGACCCTCCAGGCCCGCACCAACTCCTACACACCCGCCGCGATCACCGCGAAGGCCGGCATCCCCACCACCCTGGTCGTGGCCACGAAGGGGACCGGCGGATGCGTCCGCGCCTTCGTCGTACCTCGGCTGGGCGTGCAGAAGATCCTGCCCGTGACCGGCCAGACCACCATCGACCTGGGATCGCCCAAACCCGGAAGCCTGGAATTCACCTGCGGCATGGGCATGTACGGCGGCCAGATCACCTTCGAGAGCGAGCACACCACCTCATGACCCACCGCATCGAGTTCCACGTGACCGGCATGCACTGCAACAGCTGCGGCCTCCTCATCGACGACGAGGTCGAGGAACTGACCGGCGTCAAGGCCAGCACGACCAGCCTGCGCACCGGCCGCACCGTCGTCGAGACCGACGGCCACGTCGATCCCGCCGACATCCTCGCCGCCATCGCCACCGCCGGGTACGAAGCCACCCCGGCCCTCTGACAGCCGTGAGTTCCCGGGTGCCGCTGAGCCCGGCGCCCGGGAACAGCGGAGGAGACAGCTGTGGCCAGGCACCCGCGACTCAACCGCACATGCCAGCGCGGACCCTGAGCAAGGACAGGCCCGCGCGACCGGACCCTGCGGTTGCCGTCCAGGCTGCGACTGCTGCTGACCACACTCCTGCAGACGCCGTGGCGTCACGGCGTTGCCTGGCTGGTCCTATGGGAGAGGGTGAGCTGGTGGCGGTGGAAGTCGAAGTGCTGGGGGCGCTTGAGATCGCCGGCGGATGTGGCCTCCAGCAATCGGCGGAACGTGCGACGGGCGCGCTCGTACTCATCCCATACGGCCCGCCGGTCCAGCTGAGCGGGGCTGACCATATGCCGCTCCTTCCGCCCGGGTCATGCTGAATACCCACAGCGCCCGCCAAGACCACCGCAACGTCAGTTCACGACGGAGCTGCGACGCTCCACGAGGACGACGTCCCGCCAACTGCCTTGGTGACGGCCGATGCGTTCACGTACGCCGACCACCCGAAACCCTGCCTTGGTATGGGCGGCCAGGCTGGCGGCGTTCTCGGGAAAGATGCCGGACTGGATGGTCCAGATGCCGGCGGACTCAGTGGAGGCGATCAGCGCCCCGAGAAGGGCTCGGGCGACGCCCCGCCCGCGCACGGCCGGGTTTACGTAGACGGAGTGCTCGACCACGCCTGCGTAAGCGCAGCGGTCGGAGACCGGGCTCGCCGCGACCCAGCCCGCCACCGCACCTGCCGCGCCCAGGGCAACGAAGCGGTGCGCGTCCAGCTTGGCCGCGTCGAACACCTCCCACTTCGGTGCCCGGGTTTCGAAGGTGGCGTTTCCCTCGTCGATGCCGGCCTGGTAGATGTCCAGGACCTGCTCGGCGTGTCCAGCCTCCATGGCCAGGATGGTCAGGTCAGCAGCCACCGGCCGGCTCCTGTTCGCCGAGGATCGCGCGTACGGCGTCGGGGAAGACGCTCTGGCAAGTGCGGTTGACCTCGTAGAAGGTGGAGGCACCTCGCTTGTCGGCCAGGACGAAGCGCACCTCGGCAAGCATTTTGAGGTGGTGCGAGACGGTCGACTGGCCGACGGCGGCCCGCTCGACGATCTCGCCCACACTCATGGGCCTGCCTTCCCGGGCGAGCAGGTGGAGCAGCCGGACCCGGGTCGGATCCGCGAGCGCCCTGAACCAGCTCGCGTAGGTGCGGGCGTCTTCCTCGGTCAGCGTCAGCTTCGCATTCATCGTTAATCGACGATAATCGATGAATGCTTTCGTGTCAGCAGCCGGGCCTGCCCCGGGCGTGACCTCAGGTGCGTGCGGCGCCAGCCAGCAGGGCGCCCATGGCGGCCAGCACGGAGGGCTCGAACCGGTAGTACACCCAGGTCCCGCGGCGCTCGGAGGACAGCAGCCCCGCTTCCTTGAGCTTCTTCAGGTGGTGGGAGACGGTCGGCTGGGAGACGCCGACGTCGGAGATGTCGCACACGCACGCTTCGCCGCCCTCGTGGGAGGCAACGGCGGAGAACAGGCGCAGGCGGACCGGATCGCCGAGGGCCTTGAACATCTTCGCCGCGACCTCGGCCTCGTCTGCGGACATGGGACGCTCATTGAGCGGGGGGCAGCACGGGGCGACGGCCTCGGACTCCAGGAGCGGCAGAACCTTCGCATTCGACATGCGTCTATGTTGACATACGTCGAAGCAAGCTGGGTAGGGCACTGAGCGGCGGCGTGCGCAGGACGCGGCCGAGCGCGGCGGCGCCCAGGCCCGTACGAGTCGGCCAGAAGTACAGGTCGCGGCCCCACAGGAGTTGGCGGGCGAACCTCACCGGCGCCCGGGTGGCCAGGGTGGTCCGGCTGGTGCGGGGGAGTTCGGCGGCGACCTGGACTGCGGAGTTGCCTGCACCCACCACCACGACCCGCTGCCCCGCGAACGCCTCGGGCCCGCGATAGTCCGCTACGTGCAGGAGGTGGCCGGTGAAGGACTCCGGCCCCGGCAGTGCCGGCCGGTAGGGATTGCCGAAACTGCCCGACGCCGCGACCACGGCCACGGCCCCGGCCCCGGCCGTCAGAACGGCCCCACCCTCCAGGCCGACACGGAACCGGCCGGCCGCCTCCGCCGCGACGCGGGCCGCGCGGCAGCCGGTGCGGATCCCCGCCGGCGGGCGGCGTACCGGTCCAGGTAGGCGACGACCTCGTCGCGGGGCGGGTAGCGGTCCGGATCTCCGCCGAAGCGGCCTGCGCGGCCGCCAGGCCGGACTGGGCGCCCCCGATGACCACCACCTCGACATGCTCCATGAACAACTCGGTGAATTCGACAAATGTCTATGTTGACGTTCATCGAAGCAGGTGCCATGCTGGCAGCGCAAGACATCGACAGCCATCGAAACACCGAGGGAGTCGTCATGACCGAGCCAGTCATCCCCGTCACCGAAGCCCCGGCCTCGTGTTGCGGCCCGGCCCCCGCCCAGGCCTCCCCGTGCTGCGGCACCAGCGAGCGGGCGGAAGAAGCCGGAGCCTGCTGCGACCCGCAGGCCCAGCGCGAAGCCGCCGCCACCGGCTGCTGCTGATACCCCAGCCCGCCCCACCTGCCCGCCTGCCGCACGAAGACCCCGGAGACACGTCATGAGCCAGACCACCACCCACCTGCCCGTCGTCGTCATCGGGGCCGGCCCCGCCGGCCTGGCCGCCGCCGCCCACCTCGAAGACCGCGGCCTGGACTTCCTCGTACTCGAAGCCGGCCCCCACGCCGGCGCCGCCACCCGCGACTGGGCTCACGTACGCCTGTTCTCGCGTTGGGGTGAGGTCGTCGATCCGGCTGCGGAGAAGCTCCTGGCCCCGACCGGGTGGGTCAAGCCGGATGCGGCCTCCTACCCGACGGGCGGGGACTGGGCCGAGCTCTACCTCCAGCCCCTCGCCGACATCCTCGGCGACCGCGTTCGCTTTGGCGCCCGCGTCACCGGCGTCTCCCGCACCGGACGCGACCGGGTCGTCGACGCCGACCGCGACGCCCAGCCCTTCGTCGTTCACATCGAGCACAGCGACGGCCGTGAGGAGCGCGTCTTCGCCCGTGCCGTGATCGACGCCTCCGGCACCTGGTCCACCCCAAGCCCGGCAGGCGGCAGCGGACTGCCCGCCCTCGGCGAGAAGGCAGCAGCCGACCGAATCGCCTACCGCGTCCCCGACCTCAAGGACCCGGCCGTCCGGGCCCGGTACGCGGGCAAGCGCACTGCGGTGATCGGCTCCGGCGCCTCCGCCTTCACCGCCCTCGCCTATCTCGCCGACCTGGCCAAGGCCGGCGACGGAACCGGCACCAAGGCGCTCTGGGTGCTGCGCCGCGGCATCTCCGGTTCCACCTTCGGCGGCGGCGAGGCCGACCAGCTGCCTGCCCGCGGCGCGCTCGGTCTCGCGGCCAAGGCCGCCGTTGACGCCGGATACGCGGACGCGGTCACCGGCTTCCGCACCGACGTCTTCGAGCGGGACGGGGACGGGCGCCTGGTCCTCGTCGGTGAGGACGGCCGCCGACTGGACGCGGTGGACGAGGTCATCGTGCTGACCGGCTTCCGCCCCGACCTCACCTTCCTGGACGAGCTGCGCCTCGGCCTCGACGAGCGCCTGCAAGCCGCGGTCGAGCTGGCGCCGCTGATCGACCCGAACCAGCACTCCTGCGGCACCGTCTACCCGCACGGCGTGAACGAGCTCTCCCACCCGGAGAAGGACGTCTACCTCGTCGGCATGAAGTCCTACGGCCGCGCCCCGACGTTCCTGGCCATGACCGGCTACGAGCAGGTCCGCTCCATCGCCGCCCACCTCGCCGGCGACCGCGAGGCCGCCGAACGCGTCGAACTCACCCTCCCGGAGACCGGCGTATGCGGTGGCGCCGGCCTCTTCGACCAGCCCGAGACCACCGAGCAGAGCGGTGCCGGCGGCTGCTGCGCGGCCCCGGCCACCCTCACCATCGGCGCACCCGCCTCCTCCGGCGGCTGCTGACCGCATGACCAACACCAAGGCCGACGTGGCCGCGACCGGGACGGGGGTCCGGTCGCGGCCACGCGCCGTCCTGCCCGCCCTCTGCGCCACGCAGATCACCAGCTGGGGCGTCCTCTACTACGCCTTCCCCGTCCTCAACCCTGCCATTACGCAGAACACCGGCTGGCCCGCGGGCGCGACCACGGCCGCGTTCTCCGCCGCGCTCATCGTCTCGGCGGTCGTCGGCATCTACGTGGGCCGCGTGCTGGACCACCGCGGCCCCCGACTCGTCATGACGGCCGGATCGGTCCTCGGCCCCACCAGCCTCCTCGTCGTGGCCGCCGCCCCCAACCTCGCTGTCTTCACCGCCGGATGGCTGCTGGCCGGGGCAGCGATGGCCGCCACCTTCTACCCGCCCGCCTTCGCCGCTCTCACCCGCTGGTGGGCCCCCGACCACATCCGCGCCCTGACCATCGTCACCCTCGCCGGCGGACTCGCCTCCACCGTCTTCGCACCCCTGACCGCTGTCCTCGCCGGCCACTACGCCTGGCGCACCACCTACGCAGTCCTCGCCGCGATCCTCGCCGCCCTGACCATCCCCACCCATGCCCTGGCCCTCCGCGCGCCCTGGCCCCCAGCCCCGGACGCCGGCCCGGGCCACCCGGCCAAGGGGCCGGAGCCGGCCATGCGCAGCCGGGCGTTCCGGATGCTCGCTGCGACCTTCACCCTCTCCGCGTTCGCGATGTACGCCGTCGTCATCGCCCTCGTCCCCCTCTTCCTCGAACGCGGCTACACCACCACCCAAGCCGCCTGGGCCCTCGGACTCGGAGGCGCCGGACAAACCCTCGGCCGCACCCTCTACGCCGCCCTCGCCCGCCACACCGGCACCATCACCCGCACCGCAACCCTCGTCGGACTCGGCGGCCTCACCACCTCAGCCCTCGCTCTCATCCCCGGACCATACGTACTCCTCGTCGTGCTGTCCGTGCTGGCAGGGATCGTCCGGGGCAACCTGACCCTCCTCCAGGCCACCGCCGTCACCGACCGCTGGGGCACCACCCACTACGGCCGGCTCTCCGGACTCCTCGGCGCACCCGCACACACCGCGGCTGCCCTCGCCCCCTTCGCCGGCACGCTCATCGCCGGCCCGCTCGGCGGCTACCCGGCATTGTTCGCCGTACTGGCCGTACTCTCAGCCGCTGCCGCCATCACGGCCTTCGGCAGCCGCCCCACAACGCAGGAGCGCTGAGCGGACCCCCTCCGTTACGCCTGCGGCAGCTGAACAGCGCCCGCTCAGCCTTCTTCCGGCCCGTCCTCACGCGAGGCATCGGGACACGCAACGGGCGCAACCCCTGGCCGGGGCCGCTGGCTTGACGTTGAACAGGTAGCGGCCCAGGAAGGCATTGGCGGCCGACTCCCGCTCCGTGGTGCCGACCCCGGCGGGGTCAGTGGGCGAGGGATACGGCGAAGGGCTGGAAGCCGCGTCGGCGCAGGATGTGGGGGACCACCAGGATCATGGCCTCGGTGGCGCGGGCCGTGGTGATGTCGCCGAGGTCCTCGATCCATGCGGGCTGCCAGCCCAGGTCGCCGAGCAGGCCGGTGACCGTCTTCTTCGCGTGTTCGTCGTCACCCGACACGTAGACGGTCGGCGGGGTGGCCAGGGTTTCGGGGGCGGTCATGACCATGAACAGCATGGTGTTGAGGGTCTTGACCACACGGGTGTCCGGGAGGACGGCCTGAAGTTGCTCGGCGAGGCTGCTGCCGGGATAGCACAGGGCGCCGGGCAGCCCGTCGTCGCCGTCGCGGGTCGCGTTGGAGACGTCGACCAGTATCTTTCCGGCGAGTTCGGCGCGCAGATCGGTGAGGCGGTCCAAGGTGCTGTCGCCGGGCGTCGCGTTGATCACGACGTCCGCGGTGCGGGCGGTGGTTCGCTGGTCGGCGAAGGAGATGCCGGGGTCGATGCCTTCGGCAGGCGCTGCTGTCTCTTCCGGGCTCCGGACGCCGAGGGTGACGTGGTGTCCGGCTGCGGAGAGCTTGCCGGCGAGGTTGGCGCCGACGCGGCCGGCGCCCAGGATGCCGATGCGGGTCATGAGGTGATGCTCCTTGCGGTGTGAGGTGGGTAGAGCGGAGGTGTCCGGTCAGGCGATCGGCGAAAGGACCTTGAGGGCGGCGGTGTGGATGCCGGGAGCCGCGGCCAGGAAGTCGCGGCTGCCCGTGTTCCAGGGCTCGCCCGCCAGGTCGGTGACGGTGCCTCCGGCCTCGGAGACCAGCAGCGCACCGGCGACCAGACCGGAGCGAACGTCGGAGAACTGCCAGAAGGCGTCCGTGCGTCCGGCCGCGACCTGGATGAGCTGCATCGTGGCGGGCACGGACACGCGCACGACCAGGCCGCCTGTGAGCATGGCGGTGACCGAGTCACCGATCCGCCGCAAGGTGCGCTCGTCCTCACCGGGCCTGGCCTGGCCGGTGCCGACGAGCGCGGCGCCCAGGTCGGCCTTGGCGGACACCTTCAGGGGCCGCTCGTTGAGGCGGGCACCGCCGCCGGCGACAGCGGTGTAGGTGTCGCCGGTCAGTGGCAGGTGGACGACGGTGAGCACCGGCTGGTTGTCGCGGACCAGGGTGGCGGTCACGGCCCAGTCCTCCATGCCGTGAACGTGGTTGATGTTGCCCTCGGCGGGGTCGACGACCCACCACTCCCCCGAGGGGAGGGCACCGCCGGCCAGCTCGTCCTCGGCCCACTGCGATCCCCGCCGGGCCTGCAGCAGCGGCTCCCGCAGCACGTTCAGCACCGCGTCGTCGTTGGCGTGGATCTCAGCGACGACCTCCTCCAGACTGACGCCCCGGGCATGCGGGGTGTGGCGGTCGCGCAGGGTGAGGCCTGCCGTCTTCACCGCGGCGGTCACCTCGGACAGGAGCGTCGTGTCGGCGGCGAAAGGCATGGCTGTGCTCATGATGGGCTCCCCTGGATTTGATGTATGCGGCGCTGCGTCTCTCGCGCCTGCACTTCGAAGGTAGGCCCCTCACCCATTAACAACAAGTGCATGCTATGCAGTTGTAGAGTTACTGCCATGCAACTGGATCTGAACCTGCTCACGGCCCTGGACGCACTCCTGGAAGAGGGCAGCGTCGCCGGCGCCGCAGCACGCCTCCATGTCACCGCACCGGCGATGAGCCGCTCTCTGGGCCGCATCCGCAAGGCCACCGGTGACCAGATCCTTGTCCGCACCGGCCGCAGCATGGTTCCCACCACCCGGGCACTGGCGATGCGCGCCCAGGTTCACGCCCTCGTACAGCAGGCCCACCACCTTCTCTCCGCGCAGCAAGAACTCGACCTGGCAGCCCTGGACCGGGTATTCACCGTGCGCTGGCACGACGCCCTGACCGCCGCCTGCGGCACCGCCCTGATCACCGCCGTCCACCGCCAGGCCCCCGGCGTCCGGCTGCGCCTGTCCGCCGAACCCGGGACGGACGACGCCGAGCTGCGCCGGGGTGAGGTCGACCTCGAATCGAGCTCCAGCGCTCCGACGCTCCCCGACATACGCCACCGCCTCGTCGGCAGCGACCGGCTGGTCATCGCCGTCCGACCAGGCCACCCCGTCACCGAAGGCCCACTGAGCATCGAGCGCTACGCGGCCGCCGAACACATCACCGTCTCGCGACGCGGAAACCTGCGCGATCCGATCGACGACGCCCTGACCACCCGCGGCCTCGAACGACGCGTCGTCGCCGCCGGACCCACCGCCGCCTTCGCACTGCAACTCGCCCTCGACACCGACCTGGTCGTCACCCTCCCGAACGCGGTCACCCGCGCAGCCCGCGAACAACTCGGCCTCGCCACTCTGCTGCCGCCCATCCCGCTGCCCGAGGTCCCCCTGTACCTCCTGTGGCACCAGCGCTACGACGACGACCGCGCCCACACCTGGCTCCGAGACCTGGCCACCGAAACCGTCCAGACACTGTTCACACCACCGACCGCCTCCGAACAGGCCCTCACGCCCGGATCGGGCAGTGACGGGTACTCCCGGGAACAGACCCAGGGAGGCTGACTCCCGTTCTCGGGAACACCGGGAGCTGCCCGTCCTCATGGCGCGTGCCTGAACGGCAACGGCGCACGGTGACCCGCACAACCGCGCCCCGCCATTCAGGGGCCGAGGCCGCTGTTCAGAGCTGGGCGCCTCATGCCCTGGCCACCCCCGGTGACGCGGTTCTTCCCTGCACCCGAGGTCAGGGGCCACCCCGTTGCTTTTCGCTCGGCGAGACTACTGGGCCCCCCACGGATGAGGGGCTTGGCGCTGCGGATGCGGTGCTCTGCGGGCAGGTCCACGATGGGATGAGCCATGACCTCGTCAGGGAATGAGGAGGATTCGGGTGGGCTTTGACCGGCTGCCGCCCAGGTGGCTCTTCTCGGGTACTCAGGATGCCTTTCTGTCCGCGGTGGCGGGGGCATCGTCGGCTGACGTGTCGGAGCAGGCTCGCGAGTACGGGATGCTCCGCAGCATCCTCGACGGTACCTCCGCAGCGGTGGCTGTCCTGGACGAAGGGTTGCGCTACCTGTATGTCAATGCCGCCATGGGCCGGATGGGCGGGGTGCCGGCGGCGGCGTTCCTGGGCCGGACCATGACCGAGGTCCTGCCGGACATCCACCGCTCCGACGAGATCCTGCGCATGGTCCTCGCAGACGGACAGCCCCGGGCGCTGGCGGTCACGGGCCGCACGCGCGCGTCTTCGCCGTTCAGGCGCAGACAGTGGAGCGCGGTCTACCACCGGCTGGAGGACAAGGGACGGGTGCTTGGCCTGTGCGGCATCGGAGTGGAGATCAGCGGGCTTCGCCAGTACATGGACGATCTGGAGAACGCCCATCAGCGGCTGGCGCTGCTGGACACCGCGGCCACCCGGGTCGGCACGACCCTCGACGTCGAGAAGACCTGCACCGAGCTGGCCGAGTTCATCGTGCCGAGCCTGGCGGACACGGCTGCCGTCTTCGTCATCGAGGACGAATCGGCCGGGGCACCGCCGCCGCCCCTGGGCATCGTACGGATACGCATGGTGGCGGCATCGGGAAGTCCCGACATCGGTCGTCACATGGAGCGGATCGGAACGATCGGAGACCACTTCGACCTCGCCCGCGGCTCGCCGACGCGACGCTCCTTCGACACCGGCCAGCCGTGGACGGCCAACCTCGCCACGGACGAGGTGCTCCGCAAGATGTTTCCGACACCCGGGCACATCGAGGCCGTGCGCGCCGCAGGAATCCACTCCTGGCTCTTCGTCCCGCTGCCGACCAGGGGGCATCCGGTCGGGGGCGTCTACCTCTCCAGGGCCGGGCAGTCGGCGCCGTTCACGGACGACGACGTGGTGGTGGCACAGGACCTCGCCGGCCGCGCTGCCGTGACCATCGACAACGCCCGCCAGTACACCCTTGAGCACACCATGGCCCTGGAACTTCAGCACGCCCTGCTGTCCGAGCCCGGAAGCCCGCATCCGGACATCGATGTGGCATCCCGTTACCTGCCCGCCGGACGTAGCGCACTGGTCGGGGGCGACTGGTTCGACTCGATCGCCCTGCCCGCGGGCCGCATACTCGTCATGGGCGACGTCATGGGCCACGGCTTCACTGCGGCCGTCGCCATGAGCCACTACCGCTCCCTGCTCCGTAGCCTGTCCTTTGCCGACACGTCGGTCGAAGGACTCCTCAGCGAGGCCGACCACCGGGTCGCCAGCATCGGACTGGACCGGTTCGCCACCTGTTTGCTGGCCCTCGTCGATCCTCATCGCGGTACCTGCACGATCTCCAGCGCGGGCCACCTGCCCCCGGCGCTGCTGCACAGGGAAGGCCGCACCGAGCTGCTTTCCGTACCGACCGGTCCGCCGCTGGGAACCGAGCTGGGCGGCTACGAGGCGCTGACCGTGCCCATCCCTCCCGGAGCGGTCCTGCTGCTGTACACCGATGGCCTGGTTGAGCAGCGCAGCTTGGACATCGACACCTCGCTCCAGCGGCTGACGGACCTGCGATTGACCGTGGACGGGCCCCTTGAGGACATCCTGGACGCCATCGTCATGCACCTGGTGTCCGGTCCTGCCGAAGACGACGTCGCGCTGCTCGCCACCCGCCTGCAGACGCCTGACTGACGGAGTTTCGGAGGTGCTGGACCGGATGGCGGCGCCGGCCCGGTACGCGCTGGGGTCGAAGGCGCCGCTGCTGGAGCGGGCGCCGGAACCGAAGCGCTCGGCGATGCTCACCGCGGTGATGCGGCACCTGGAGACCAAGGCGATCGATGAGGCCCTGGATCTGTTCCAGGTCCTCATGGCCACCCGGCTGCCGAATGTGGCGAAGCGGAAGACGGAGAAGGAACGGCTGTCCACGCTACCCGAGTTGGAGAAGGCCTCGCGCACGCTCGCACGGGCGGCGAACGTGCTGCTTTCATCGTGCGTGGGTCCGCTCCACCACCGCAGAACCTCGGGGAGTCCTCACGGGCGAACCGTGAGGCCGTCCAGGGTGAGGTCGAGCAGGCGCTCCGCTTGCCGTCGGTGTTCAGCACCCGCCGAGGTGAGGGCGATGCCTTCCAGGGCAGCGCTGATGTCGGTGGGCTGGATATCAGTGCGGATCGCCCCGGCGGCCGTGCAAGCGTCCATGAGTGAGGTAATGGCGGCCTGGATCATTTCCCGGCTGTGACCATAGGGATTGCTTCCCGTCGCGGCGATGGCGCGCAGGGCGTCGATCATGCCGTACTTGGCAGTGACGTAGTCCAGGAATAGGCGTGTCCACGCGCGCAGGGCCTCTGCTGGCGGCTTCTGCGCAAGCAGAGCGGGGGCGGCATCGCACAGGTGGGCCACCTCGTTGCGGTAGACCGCCTCGATCAGGGCCTCCCGGGTAGGGAAGTTGCGGTACAGGGTCGCACTGCCCACGCCTGCCTCCTTGGCGATGCGTTCCAGGTGCGCATCCAGCCCCTCCGTCGTGAAGACGCGTACAGCGGCCGTAAGGATCTTCTCCCTGTTCCGCCGTGCGTCAGCCCGCAGCGGCCGAAGCGTTCCGTCGGTCATCAGTGTTCGCCATCCCTCTTCGAAGCCCTCCGAACTTGCTAACCGGATACGCCCCCACTTAGGGTGAGCTAACTGGGGACACCTCCGGTTTCACTGTAGGTCACTGCACTGACCTGCGCGCCACCCCAAGAAGGGAAGCCGATCATGTCGGGCATCCAGGGAAAAGTCGTCGCGATCACAGGCGCCAGCAGCGGCATCGGTGAGGCAACCGCGGCCTACCTCGCCGAAAAGGGCGCCCAGCTCCTGCTCGGAGCCCGGCGCGAGAACCGACTGAATGCCGTCGTGGACGGCATCACGGCGAAGGGCGGCACCGCCACCGGCGTCATCGTCGACGTCACGCGCCGCGAAGACCTCCAGCGCCTGACGGACACGGCCCTCAACCAGTACGGTCGACTCGACGTCCTCGTCTCCAACGCAGGCACGATGGCCGTCTCACCGTTCGACGACCTGCGCCAAGATGACTGGGATGCCATGGTCTCCACCCACATCACCGGCCTGCTCAACGGCATCGGGGCGGCTCTGCCCATCTTCCGCCGGCAGCGCTTCGGCCAGTTCGTCAACGTCGGCTCCACTGCGGCCTATGTCGTCAAAACCCCCCAGGCGGTCTACGCAGCCACCAAAACGGCGGTGAAGGTGCTTACCGAGGGCCTACGCCAGGAGTCGGGACCCGACCTGCGCGTCACACTCGTCTCACCCGGCTTCACCAATACCGAAGGCATCGGCAAGGGAGCCAGCCCTGAAGCCGCGGCCGCGATGACCCAGCAGCGGGACGAAATCGCCATGCCGCCCTCGGCGATTGCCTCCGCCATCGGCTACGCCATCGAACAACCCGACGGCGTCGACGTCAGCGAGATAGTCGTCCGCCCCACCGTGCAAGCCTGATAGCGGCGATTCGGCCTACTCGAAACCACCCCCTTACCGTCATTCGTTTCGTTTGCCGGCACCGGCTTTCAGGGGATGGAACACGCGTCGGGGCCTGCGTCGCCGTTAGGGCACGCGATCTTCGTACGACTGCGGCGGGTTCTGCGGCGCTGTTAGCCTGCGGTCCATGATCAAGGGCGGTTTGGCAGGTCGAATAGGCCGGATGGCGGGGGACAGTGGGCCGGAGCGCGTGCTGGTCGCCGCCAGTTTCGTCAACCGGGTGGGCAATGGTCTGTTCAACGCGGCGTCGGCGCTCTATTTCACCTTGGTCGTGGGCCTGCCTGCGGTGCAGGTCGGCGCCGCGCTCACCATCGCCGGCGTGATCGGCTTGTGCGCGGGGATACCTGGGGGGCATCTCGCTGACCGGCGCGGCGCACGCGTGATCATGATGCCGGCCCTCGCGGTCCAGGCGGTATCGATGGCGGCCCTCGCCCTCGTCGAGAGCTGGGCCGCGCTCACGATCCTCGCAACGGTCGACCAGGTCGCCGCGGCGGTCGGAGGGGCGGCGTGGGGGGCTCTGGTGGCCCGGGTCGGGGGTGAGCGACCGGCCATGTTCCGGGCGAAGCTGCGCACCTTCGTCAACCTGGGCGTCGTCCTGGGAACGGTGGGTGCCGGGCTGGCGCTGGCCGCGGACACCCGCTGCGCCTACATCACGCTGATCCTCGGCAACGCGGCGAGCTTCGCCCTGTGCGCGGTGCTTCTGCTTCTGCTGCCCCGCTATCCGGTGCTGGCAGCGCCGCCGCGGCAGCGGCGCTGGCTCGTCTTCGCGGACCGTCCGTTCCTGACGTTCACCGCCCTCTACGGGGCCATGGGACTGCAGTACCCGGTGGTCTCCCTGCTCCTGCCGATCTGGATCTCCGAGCACACCGAGGCGCCGCGTTGGACGGTGGCCGCGTTGTTCGCCGTCAATTCCGCCTTCTGCGTAGTGATGCAGACCAGGATCGGCTCCCGTATCGAGACCCCGTACGACGGCGGCAGGGCGTTTCGCACCGCGGGGGTGCTCTTCCTCGTCAGCTGTCCGATGATGGCGCTGGCGGCGTACGCCCCTGTCTGGGCGGCAGCAGGACTGTTCCTGGCGGCGATCTTCGTCCATAGCCTGGGAGAGGTCTGGGAGTCCTCGGCGGGCTTCGCCCTTGGTTTCGGTCTTGCCCCCGACCATGCCCAGGGCCAGTACCAAGGTGTCCTCGGCCTCGGCTTCAACGCGGGCCAGGCTCTTGCCCCCGCGATCCTTACCACGGTGGTGCTTGGCCATGGCACGGCGGGCTGGCTGCTGCTGGCGTTGTTCTTCGCGGCGCTGGGTGCTACCGGCCCATCCCTTGCCCGCTGGGGCATGCGGACCCGGCTGCGGCCGGGCGTTGCTGCGGAAGCGACGAGATGACCACGGAGCAGGGCCAGGAGCCTTCCGCGTGGCATGGAACAGTGCGTGTGCATCGCGTGGCCGCTGGAGAAGCGACATGACTTCGCAAAAGGCCTCTCGAAAACGGCGTGTTGTGCGAGGTACTTCTGCGAGGCTGCCGCCATGGATCTCACGCCCGATCAGGCAGCTTGGCGGTAGAGCGTCACGACTGCCCGAACTGTGATGCGCCCGCTGGAAGCGCCTGCCGCACCCGGGGCGGGAAGACCGCCGCGAAGTACCAGACCCGCGCTACGTCCTCGTCCCCGCGCTCCGCACCGAGCCGGAGGATCGGGTACGCCCGTACCTCGACTGCCCGTCAGGAGCTGACGAGCCAGCTCGAAGCCCTCCACCGCGCAGAGTGCCACAGGGTCTTCCAGGAGCAGATCAGAACCCGTGTCAAGGTGCGGCCCGGGCTGGAGAAGGCGCTCGCGCTGGCCCGCCAGTTCAAGGAAGCCGCACCCGTTCATCGACGTTCACGCGGCCTCCCGGCTGCGTACGACCGCCGGTTCGATGACCCCCATGACCGTCTCACCGGCGCGGGCTGGTACGACGACGAGGAGTTCGTCGCCTACGGCCTCGACGACACGGACATCACCGACCTCTCGGCTTTGATGCCGTCCGGTAGCGCGACGAGGGTGGTGAAGCGGCTGGTCCGCTCGACCAGGGTGGCCATCGCCGAGGGCCGTGTGCCCATCACCAGGTCGCGTTCCCAGTGGCCGGTCACCTTGCGGTCCTCGACTTCGGCCGGCGCATGGGCCGGCCCGTTCGAAGCTGCTGTGTGAGGGCGCGGTCGATCGCCTCGTGCGAGCCTCGCTGTCCAACTCATTGATCCCCAGAACAGGACCCCGCCATGACCAACGCCCTCACACGTCTCTTCGGAATCGCCCCAGCGCCGAGCGAGCCCCGCCAGAAAGATTGGGGCGAGGTCGAGCGCACCCTCGGGGTCGAGCTTCCCGCCGACTACAAGGAGCTCATCCACGCCTACGGAGGAAGTGACTGGGACGACTACCTGTACGTCCTAGAGCCCGGCTGCCAAAACGAAAATTACGACCTCGTCGAATGGGCGCAGAACCAGGCCGAAGACCTGGAAGACCTGTGGCAGTTCGAGAAGAAGCCAGCGGAACTGGAGGCCGAGGGGACCCGCGTCATCCCCTGGGCGACCACGGACAACGGAGAATGCCTCTACTGGCTTGTGCGACCAGGCCTTGCACCAGACCAATGGACCGTCATGGTGAACGAGGCGCGCGGCGACCGATGGGAACACTTCCCCGTATCCTGCACGCAATTCATCGCGTCTTGCCTCGACGGAGAGCTGCGCTCGAACATCCTCTCGTCCCTGTTCCCCCGCGCTGCACATGAGTTCCGCCAGCTCGGTAGAGCGTGACGATATGCCCGTGTGCGTTGCTTCGAGTGGGTTTGTTTACAAGACAAGCGCGATTCCGTCACCTCTCCACTCGGAGCAGCAGCTGAAAGTAGGGAGGAGCCGACGCGAGCACCCCGCCGGTGCCGACTTTCAAAGGCGCATCGCAGCCACCGTCGAGGGGGGAGGTGGGGTGCTCGGGGCCGCCGCGGGTGAAGCTCGGTGCCTGACCAGTTCCCTGGGGGCTGCCCCACCAAGGCTTCCGTGAGCGCAACCTTGCCCCGTGTCCGGCCATCGCGGACAGAAGGACCAGTAGACGGGGCATCATTGCCAAGGCACTGATGCCGGGCAAGGACCCTGGCGGCATCATCATCACCATCCTCGTCGGCATCGCGGGCGGCCTTCTCGGCGGCTGACTCGGCAAGGTCATCTTCGGCGTCGATTCCATCGACGGCTTCTTCGACCTCTCCACGTGGATTGCCGCCATCATCGGCTCCGTCATTCTTCTCGCCGTCTACCGTCTGGTCACCGGCAACAGGCGCCACCACAGCCACGCCTGAATGACGCATCCACCTGAGACGGAAACGGCTCCCCTCCTCCAGGGCGGAGCCGTTTCGTCAACCCGCCGCCGCAGGCGTGCTCCGGGGGCGCCGAGGCGGGAATGACGGTCGCGACTGGGGCACCGATGCCGACGACTGAGGTCGAGTCCGGGGCATGCGGTCGAGTCCGGGGCATGCGGCAGGGGGCCGGCGACGGTGCGCCCAGAAGCGGAGCGTCCCGGACGACACAATCGTGTTGGCGGACGTCGGACGATGGCGCCCACCATGGGTGTGGTGGCTTGTCCCCGCCTGCCGTAACGAGGCGTGTTCTACGGTCGTACGGATCCTGTGGCGGCTGTGGGCGTTGCGGCAGGTGGCGGGATCACCGGCAGGTGACCGACGGGATTCTGCACCGGGTGCGGACCGGCGTTCAGTGGCGTGACCTTCCCGAACGGTTCGGTCCGTGGAAGACCGTCTACGAAAGCCACCGGCTGTGGTCGGCCGACGGGACGTGGAGCGTCTGCTCCAGCAGGTCCAGGCAGCAGCCGACGCGGCGGGTGAGATCGACTGGGATATCTCGGTCGACTCCACCAGCGTCCGTGCTCACCAGCATGCGGCCGGCGCCCGCACAGATCCGCCTCCGGCGCCTGGCTCAAAGGGGGCCGAACCGCCGGAACGCCAGGGCGAAACCGCGTGGCAGAGCCTCGTCGCCCGCCCGGGGGAGGTGGTGCTGGAGGTGCGGGCCTGGGCCGCTCGCGCGGCGGCTTCACCACCAAGCTCCACCTGAGCACCGACGGCCGCTGCCGCCCGCTGGCCTGATCGTCACACCAGGTCAGCGGGCGGGCCGCACCCAGTTCAAGCCGGTGCTCGATCGAGAAGATCCGCATCCGGCGGACAGGCCCGGGCAGACCCCGCAAGAAGCCGGACAGCCTGGCGGCGGACAAGTGTGCGACATCCCCGACGTGGTGTCTCGCAGCCGACCGTCTGCTGAACCTGCTCGCCCGGGAAGGCAGGCCCATGAGTGTGGGCGAGATCGTCGAGCGGGCCGCCGTCGGCCAGTCGACCGTCTCGCACCACCTCAAGATGCGTTCGGGCTCACGCGCCGGCTCCCCGTCTTCGGAATGTGGAGAGTCGGATCAGTGAGAGGATTGCGCGGGTGACGGCAAGAACCAGTGACATCGAAAAGGCAGCCGGTGTGCTGCGCGCCGGAGGCCTGGTGGCCTTCCCGACCGAAACCGTCTACGGCCTGGGCGCCAACGCGGAGGACCCCACCGCCGTTGCGCGTACCTTCCAGGTCAAGGGGCGACCGCCCTCCCACCCGCTGATCGTCCACATCGGTGGCGCGGAGCAGCTGGGCGACTGGGTCGAGGACGTGCCCCCGACGGCGCGCCTGCTGGCCGAACGCTTCTGGCCGGGGCCGCTGACGCTGGTCCTGCGGCGCAGTCGCCGGGTGCCCCTCGAAGCGACGGGTGGCCTGGAAACGGTGGCCGTGCGCGTGCCCGACCACCCCGTCGCACTCGCGCTGCTGTCGGCCTTCGGCGGCGGTGTGACGGCCCCGTCCGCCAACCGCTTCGGCTCGGTCAGCCCCACAACGGCGGACCACGTCCGTACCGAGCTGGGCGATGCCGTCGACTTCGTGCTGGACGGCGGGCCCTGCGAGGTAGGCGTCGAGTCGACCATCATCGACCTCACGGGCGATGCCCCGAGCGTCCTTCGGCCCGGCGGGGTGACACGCGAGGACCTCGAAGCGGTGCTGGGGTACCCGCTTGCGGTCCCTACGGCGAGCCGCGTCCGGGTGCCGGGCCAGCATCCGTCCCACTACGCGCCGCGGGCGCGGGTGGTCCTCGTCGAGCCCGAGAAGGTCGTCGCCGAAGCGCAGCTCGCGCAGGAGCTGGGGCACCAGGTCGGCGTCTTCCTCCCTGCCTCCTTCGCCGGCGCCCCGGTGAAGGCGCACGCCGTGGTGGCGGTCCCCGGTTCGATGGCCGCCTATGCACGCGGGCTGTACGGGTTCCTGCGCGATCTCGACCAGCAAGGCTGCGACCTCATCATCGCGTCCCTGCCGGTGGAGGAGGGGCTGGGACTCGCGATCGCCAACCGGCTCCGCCGCGCCGCCGGACCCCGGCCCTCCTCCACCGGCCACGCCCCTGGACAGTGATCACGGTTCCCCACCTGTCGCAGCCCTCGCACTCCGCGGCAAGAGCCGGGTCGGCACGAGGTACGGGACAGGCAGCATGACAGGCTCCGCGGGCCATACGCGGCATGACGTGGCTGCGCAACGGCCGGCGGAGCGCCCGTCATGATGCGGAGTCGACGGTGACGTCCAGGCCGCGGGTGGTGACCAGGTGGGCGCTGCCGTCGGCCAGCCGGTAGGACAGGCCCACCACGGCGGTCTTTCCGGCCTTCACCTGTTCGGCGAGCACCCGTGAGCGGTCCAGCAGCAGGTCGACGGTGTGCCGGGTGTGCTCGGCGATGATGTCGCTGTCCTGGGTGAGGCCGGCGGAGCGGGCGGCCAGCACGCTGGGGGTGACCCGCTCGATCACGTCCCGTACATACCCCGGCGCGGCCACCCCGTCCTCTATGGCAGTGCGGGTGGCCGCGACCGCCCCGCATGAGTCGTGGCCCAGAACGACCACCAGGGGGCAGTTCAGGACGCTCGCCCCGTACTCGATGCTGCCCAGTACCTCTGGCCCGGTCACGTGGCCCGCGGTGCGGACGACGAACAGGTCGCCGAGCCCCTGGTCGAAGATGATCTCGGCGGCCAGGCGGGAGTCGGCACAGCCGAAAAGCACCGCGAAGGGGTTCTGGGCCGGTGCGACTTCGGAGCGGCGTGCGGCGTCCTGATTGGGGTGTTCCGGTGTTCCTGAAACGAATCGCTGGTTGCCGGCCAGGAGCATCTCGAAGGCTTCCCGGGGAGTCGGCGTCGAGGTATCAGTCATGGCCGCAGACTACGACCAGGCCCAGGTCACCGCGCCATGAGGGGTGGGCCCCGCCGCTGGCCATCGGCAGTCCCAGACGCCGGGCGAGGGCGGCCTCAGCCCGGACCCTCAACGCGCGGCGGGGCAACTCACCCCCGTGCAGCTCTAGGCGATGCACGTTGATCCGCTCCACAGCGGACCTCCTCGCTGATCAGCCCCCATCCGACCAACGACCACCGCCCCAGCGAGGGTGCGAGCCCTGCCACTCGAAGGTAGGACACGCTTCCGGCGCACACCGGCTGACCTTCAGGGCGTCAAGATCACCCGCTGACCGGAGGGTGGCGGGTGTCATTCTCGGGGCGTGGGCCGAAACGGCTCCTCGCCGCCGTAACCACTTGGGTGGGGATGCAGCGGACCGGCGGTCAGCGGGAACGTGGTGAGCCCGTGGTGGCGATGTATGGATTGCTGCTCTCTGGTGATAGACCGTTGCAACATGTAGCGTCCAGCTCAGATGTCGTGGTTCGCAGTCCCTGCTCGCGCCCTGGCGTGGGCGTTTTGCTGTGCAGTGCAGGACCAGGGCGATCACCTCCGGGTCCGCGCGGTGCGGATCCGACATCGACTGAGAGGCACGAGCATGGCCAGCGGAACCGTGAAGTGGTTCAACTCCGAAAAGGGCTTCGGCTTCATCCAGCAGGATGGCGGCGGCCCGGACGTCTTCGCCCACTACTCCAACATCAACTCCAGCGGCTACCGCGAACTCCAGGAAGGTCAGGCCGTGACCTTCGACATCACGCAGGGCCAGAAGGGCCCCCAGGCGGAGAACATCACCGCCGCCTGACCCGCGCAGCGGTATCCACCCGCCCCGGAGCACGGGCTCTCCGGGGCGGGACGGATCGACACCACGCCTCAGACAAGGGCTCGCTCATCCCGGAAACAACGTAGGGACGACTGACGCGTTGCTGATGCCCCAGCGACTGCCCGAGCAGACTGGCCAGCAATGCGGAGCGGAGGCGACACCGAATGATCCCGATGCCGCCGCAGCGCACGAGGGGGCCGGGTGTCCTCGGGGCCCCCGGCCCGGGCACCGACAGCCTCTTTGGCGACTGGACCGGCCCGGCCGAGGACGGCCCGCACCCCAGGCGCGCACAATTGCCACGGCCGGGGACCGCCTCACGGTGACCTGGCACTGCTTGTCCTGCCCGCACTACGCAGCCGACCGCGTCCTGGCGGAAGAAGAGGAATGAAGCCCCTGGCCGGCCCGGTCGGCGCAACCCCGGGGCAGCCGCCGAGAATGGACCCACGGGCCGGAGCACATTGTGCAGGCGGTCGGTGGCAGTGACGACGCCCGTATCGGCCTTCTGCTGGCCGACCTGGCCGGCGTGGCGGACACGGCGGCTCTGCTGTACCTGCGCGAGCGACTGCCCGCGGTGAACGAGACCGGTGCGCCCTATGCCCCGCAGGAACAGGTCGCGCTCACCAGGTGCCGCGGGGCGAAGGAAATCGGGGGCCGGGGCTCTTCGCGGCCTTGGCTGAGCCGCGCTCGACGGCGTCATAGATCAGTGTGTCCGCCGTACGCGAGACGGGTTGCAGCGGAATCTCCTCCTCTGTGCTCTGGCTGCGCCGCGCTGGATCTCGTTCATGCGATCGGCCTCCCCCTGGAGGAGTGGGGGAGGCCGTCTTGTTTCAGTGCTGTGCGCTGCGGCTGGTTCGGAGCGCGGCGCCGGCTGCGACGGCGGGATCAGCGCGCCGAGGCCAGGACCTGGTGTTGTCAGGACTCGCCGTGGTGGTCAGCCTTGTGGTAGCCGTCCTTGAGGTCGCCGCCATCGTTGATGCACACGTTGCCGAAGGCGGGGTTGAGGAAGCCGACGACGTTGACGGTGTTGCCGCAGATGTTGATCGGGATGTGGATGGGCACCTGGACGAGGTTGCCGGACAGGACACCGGGGGAGCCGACGGCGGCGCCCTCCGCCACGGCGTCGGCGGCGGCCATGCCGGCCCCGCCTGCCAGGACAGCACCAACAGCGGCGGTAACGGCTACGGCCTTGGCGATACGCGACATCAAAATCTCCTTGAACTCACACCTGCCGCAGGGAGTACGGCATGGACGACGTCCCCCACAACGGCCCGAGCCGCCCGCCGGTCACGGGCGATGGGCCGAACCGGTGAGTAGGCCGTGCCGGCGAAGAATGAGGGGCGGCCGCGGAAGGCAGGCGCCTTTCCCCGTCGGCCCACCCCAGGGATGGGGAGGGGAACCTCCCCGAGGCCCGGATGTCGCCGCTCACCCAGGCGGCGCGGTGTGCGCATCGTGGTGGGACGTCCGGTCGAAAACGTCGAGGCGGTGTCCCAAGGGCAGCACGGCGAGGACTTCGTGGCGGTCCGGGGGGCGTGGGGTGGGCGGCCGGCATGGGGCGGAGCTGGAGGCGGCCCGGGGCCGACGACGTGAACGAGGCGGACGGTCCTGCCGAAATCCCGCCCCGGCCGGGAGAGGAGCCACCCACCGAGCCTTGCCCCCGGGAAAGCCTGACACACCCTGCGTGCGGGCCTGAGCGAAATGCGGGAGCCTCTTGATGGGAGGGAATCGCTGTCCGTGCGCCGAAGGGAGTCACCGTCATGGCCGGTAGGCAGAGCAGGCGCGAGAGGCGGGGCAAGGGCGGCCGGGAGCAGGAGCACCTGGGGCACCCCGGCCCCGCCCCCTTGCACCCCGGCCAGCCGTCGCGCGAGCCGGGTGTCGAGGGGTCCTCCCCTCGCCCCGAGGACGACAAGATGCGCGATGAGGAAGACCTGCGCGACGAGGAGCTGTGAAGGCGGCGCACCCCCTGCCCGTCGCACCGCCTGCCGGCGTTCCCTGGGAACACAGAAGGGCGGCGAGGGAAGCGCCGGGGGCGGACGACACATTCGAAATCACGGTCCGCGGCTGCGGGCCCGACGCGCGCGAGCGGCCCTGGCCGGGGAGCTGGACGTCGCCACCGCCCCGGACCTGGCGCTGTCCTCCACCAGGCCCTGACCGGCTATCGGCAGAGTCCAGCGCCACTTGGTCGATGTAGGGGATGGGCCGCCCGGTCTCGGAGGGTTTGAGCGGGCCGGTGTGTCCGCCTGGGTGCAAAAGGGGATGCCGAGTTCCACGCAGGCCGCGTACAGCGGGTAGTGCAACCGGTCGGTCGGCGGAAGCTCCACAGCCAGGGCACTACCCGCAGCGCGACGAACCCCAGCTCCTCGACCGCTCGCCGCAGCTCCCGCACTGCCTGCACCGGCCGGGTCAGGTCGGCGCCGGCCACTCCACGCAGCTGGCCACCCGCTTCAGCGACGAACCCGGCCACTTCGTCGTAGCCGCGGACAGGCCGACCTCGACATGAGCGGCTTCCAAAGCGGACACCGTGACCTGGTACGGGCCCCACGGAGCGCTGATCAGCAAGCGTGCTGGTCACGACGACACGGTTAAGCGGTTGCTTACCGGGAGCCCTGTGATGGTCGGCGACAGTCTGACGGCGGCGGTCACTGTGGGCGCGGCCCACTTGAGGTGCATCAACAAGCTGAAGCAGTGGCGCGGCCCGGCCACCAGATACGACAAGACCACCACCATCTACCTCGCCGGACCCCGCCTCGCCGCCATCTTCATCTGGTCAGTGAGGTGATACGAAGGAAACGGCCTGAGCGAACGGCATCCTCGCGCCCAGTCGATGCAGCCACGCGGAGGAATGGCGAACAACTTCCGGCGCAATTACGTGATTCGCGCTTGTTCCAGGTTTGCCCGCACCAGAGCAATCGTCGGATGTCCCGGGGGCAGTAGCCGCTCACAGTCCTCCAAAGTGCGCTCGTACAGTTGCATCGCCCGGGCACGGTCCCCTGCCGCCTCGTGCATGCATGCGAGGTTGTTACGGGAGGTCAACGTGTTTGGGTGATCGTTGCCCAGCAGCCGCTCACAGTCGTCCAGGGCGCGCTCGTACAGCGGCATTGCCCGGCCCGTATCACCCACGGCGTGATAGGCGCCCGCGAGCTTGCTGCGGGCGATCAGCGTGTTGAGGTGATCGTTGCCAAGTAGCCGCTCACAGTCCTTCAAGGCGCGCTCGTACATGGGAATTGCACGGCCCAGATCACCAGCCGCCTGGTATGCACGAGCGAGGTTGTTGCGGGCGGCCAGCGTATGGGAGTGATCGTTGCCCAGCAGCCGCTCACAGTCCTTTAGGGCGTGCTCGTGCATGGGAATTGCACGGCCCCAATCACCTGCCTCGTGGTATGCGCCGGCGAGGTTGTTGCGGGCGGTCAGCGTGTCGCGGTGGTCGTTGCCCAGCAGTCGTTCCCGGTCGTGGAGGTTCCGCTCGAACAAGGGCATTGCCTGGCCCAGATCACCCGCGGACTGGTACGCGCTCGCGAGGTAGCCGCGGGCGGTCAGCGTGTCGGGGTGGTCGTTGCCCAGGAGCCGCTCACAGTCCGCCCGGATGCGCTCAAACAGCGGCATTGCCTGGCCCAGATCACCCGCCGCCTGGTACGCGCTGGCGAGGTTGTTGCGGGCGGTCAGCGTGTCGGGGTGGTCGTTGCCCAGGAGCCGCTCACAGTCCGCCCGGATGCGCTCAAACAGCGGCATTGCCTGGCCCAGATCACCCGCCGCCTGGTACGCGCCCGCGAGCTTGTTGCGGGCGCGCAATGTTTGGGGGTTGTCCTCGCCCAGCAGCTGCTCTCGGTCGTGGAGGCCGCGCTCGTACAGCGGCACCGTCCGGGCCAGATCGCCCAGCGCGCGATATGCGTCCGCGAGGTCGTTGCGGGCGGCCAGCGTATGGGGGTGGTCGCTGCCCAGCAGGCGTTCACAGTCCTCCAACGCGCGCTCGGCCAGCGGCATCGCTCGGCCTGGATCACTGGCGGCCACATACGCGCCCGCTAGGTTGCTGCGGGCTGCCAGGGTGTCCGGGTGGTCGTTGCCCAGCACGCGTTCACAGTCCTCCAACGCGCGCTGGTACAACGGCACCGCCCGGCCCAGATCACCTGCTGCCCGATATGCTCCCGCGAGGTTGTTGCGGGAGGCCAGCGTGTTGGGGTGGTCGTTGCCCAGCAGGCGTTCACAGTCCTCCAGGGCGCGCTCGGCCAGCGGCACCGCCCGGCCCAGATCACCTGCTGCCCGATATACGCCCGCGAGGTTGCCGCGAGATGCCAGCGTGGCTGGATGATCGTCGCCCAGCAGCCTCTCCCACGTGGCGAGGGCGCGTTGGTAAGCTGCTGGACCGTGCACTGCGCGCCGTCCTGAAGCCGGGTGAACTCCTACTGCTCTCCGAGTTCATGCAGGGGCTCCACGCCGATCGGATCGCCCGCAGGCACGGTCTCCAGACTCTCGTTGTGGAGAGCGCCTTGCTGCGCTTACCCAGCCGTCGACCGGTCGCAGTCGCCAGTTCTGCTCGAACGCGTGCCGACAGGCCGCCTACCGCGCCCGCCGTGCAAAGCAACTCCCCGTCTCCCAGGAGGGCCGTGCGGGCCAACCGCTCAGCATGGGGCGAGGGTTTCGACCGCGCGAGATCTCACCCGAGCTGCCAGCTCCTCGTCAGGCCCAGGCAGAGGGAGGGTTTCGTAGGTACGTGGAGGCGGCGGTGGCGGCCCGAATCGGCAGAAGCCCAGGCCTCCCGCCCCGTCCCCAGGCCGTCAGTGTCAGCCGGGCCTTCTGGCTGCTGCCTGCAGCGTTCGCAGGGCAGATCGGAGGAGGCAAGTCAGTTCTGCCCAGCCTGCTGGTTGTCGATGGTGCCCACTGTCGGGCAGCCCTTCGTAACCTGGCCATCCCTCGTCCTCCAGCACCGCAGTTCACACTGAGGCCCAATGTGACCCTGACGAGCCCGTTGTACACGCTGCTTCCGGGGGCGGACGGGAGTGCGGAGCCGTGCGATGTGGTGCCCTTCCCGCACACGCTTCTCCGACACCAACTGGGCCGAACCGCCGCCCCAACGACAGGACCCATCCGCGCCCAGCGAAAAATGGGTGGCGGCGTGCCTCGGCGGGTGGGGGCCGCGTGCCGGCGCGGCTGACCTTGGCGCGGCCTGGTGGCCGGGCTGGGCAGCCGCGGTCACTGGCCTGTCCGGTCAATTTTGAACGTGCGGGTCGAACAGGGTTCCTGGTGGAGTGATCTTCCGGCTCTACGCGCATGAGGGCACGGCCTCTCGGTAGCTCGGGGATGCGAATCTGACCGCGCAGTACCAGGAGGCCCTGTTGTCACATGTGTACGCGGTTGCGCCTGTCGACTTCAACTCGCCCCCTGGTCGTGCGATTGCTCGCGCATGTGTACGGCAACACTGCCGATCAACCCGGGCCGGCCCCGCCGGTATCCGTCGGACATGACGGACGCGGAATGGGGGGATGCGGTTCTTGCTGCCCACGCCGGCCTGGCTGGAAGGCCGGGGCGGGCAGCCCGAGGTCTACTGCCACCGCCAGATGCTCGACACGATCTGCTACCTGGTCCGCGGGCGGGATTTCCTGGTGGGCGATGCCCGCGGTTTCCCCGACGGGGCCCGGGTCTATGCCTTCTTCCGCCGCCGGCGCGAGAACGGGCTGGTCCTGCCTGTGCCCCCGCCACCTGCCACAACGTCCGTTGCTGAGCGGTAGGAACGGCCGCAGCCGTTCCCACTCGGCGTCCGTTAGAACTCCCCGCCCCATGTCCAAATCAACGACCAGTACGCGATGCGGTCATATGATCGGCCGGACAAGTCCTTAAGTCGCTCTCGCGCCAATCGGCGTCGACATTCGGCCAACAGGGCTCGGCGACTGCCGCATGAGCCCCCTTCAAGAGCAGCCTGATACAGGCATCACATCACAACAGGGGGAAACATGAACAAGATCGCTCGCCGATTACCGTACGCGTTGATCACGGCGACAGTCGTGGCGCTCACCGCGGCCGTACCGGCATCCGCCGCCGGGAGCGGGGCGTCCGCGGAAGCGGCGGAGCCCCGCCCGCTCGCCGGCAGCGAGGTCCGGGACCTGACCGGGGTCGCCCGCGCGTACCTGCAGCAGCGGGCCGACTCGGTCACCACGGCCGGAGCCCACCGCCTGGCCCCGGTCGTGCCCGACCGTGCCACACCGGAACTCCGGAACGGCCTCGCGACGGAGTTCGCCCAGCTCGCCGGGATGGGCCGCGTCTACGAGAAGGCCAGCGGCGGCTACTCCGGCGCCAAGGTGACGGTCACCGCGGGCACGGCGGAACACAAGGGCGGCAAGGCCACGCTCCGGCTGACAGAGAGCACGAGCCTCTTCTACCCGAACGTCCGCTCGGCGGACGAGCCCAAGGCCGAGGAGTACGTCCTCGACCACACGCTCACCTTCGCGCGCGACGAGGCCGGCAAGTGGGTGCTCGCCGAGGACCGCCCGGACCTCGGCGCGGGGGACGTCACCACGTACACCACCCCGCCGAAGACCGAGCAACCCGCGGAAGGCGCGAAAGACGAGGATCGACGCACGGCCTCTTCCGCCACCGGCCACGTGGCCGGACAGCGCACCGCGAACGACAAAACCGCCCTGGCCGCCGGGTACAACTACACGGCGATGGTCAACTATGCGAACCGCTACTGGAAGAACCCCAACGGCAGCTACCGCACCTACGGGAACGACTGCACCAACTTCGTCTCGCAGGCCATGAAGGCCGGTGGCTGGAAGCAGAAGGGCAGCGGGTACTTCGACCGCAAGGACAAGGACAAGTGGTACTACGGCGGCCACACCTGGACGACCAGCTACACCTGGGCGGGTGCGGAGAACTGGTACTGGTTCGCCACGAAGCACTCGCAACGCACCCGGATCCTGCCCAATGTCTGGCAGATGGGCCTGGGCGACGTGCTACAGGCGGACTGGGACCGTGACAACACCATCGACCACACGATGATCGTGACGGGCTTCTCGGGCACCGACGAGATCTACCTGACGTACCACACGAACAACACGCACAACCGCAAGCTCACCAACCTCCTCGCCGCGCGCCCGCACACGGCGTGGTACGCGCACCGCACCTGATCGTTCACCATCGTTCACCGGCTCGCCTTCCTCTGGAGCGACATGAAGACACCACTTCGCATCGTGTGCGCGACGGCGATCGCGGTCCTGTCCATGGCCGCGTGCGACAGCGACGGGGGCGGGGGTGGTGACCAGGGGAAGGCGAGAAACGAGCGCGACACCGCAGTCGCGTACGTGAAGGCGCTCAACGACCGGGATGCGCAGGCTCTGGCGGAACTCGGCCCGCCCGGGAACGCGGGGACGGAGGAGGAGGCGCAGAAGCTGGTCGCCGCGCAGGGCGGACGCAAGCTGCACGTGGACGACGTCCGGGTCAGTCACGAGTTCGGCCCGGACACGGCAGACGCCCAGGTCCGCGCGACGGACGACAAGGGCCGGCCCGTCAACGAGACGCTGACGCTAACCCGTAAGGGGAAGTCGTGGTACGTCGTCCTGGGCACGAACCCGGGCGGCACACCGAAGACACCGGCACAGACGTCACGGCCGTCGCCGACGGAGTAGGCGGAGCACAGATATGCGTACTCTTCGCGCTCGAATCGCCGCCCTTGCGGCGTCGGGCGCCCTCGCCACCGGCGGACTGACACTGACCGGTGCGCCCGCAGCCCACGCCGGCGAAGCGTCGTGCGTGGCGCATCTTCGCCCGGTGCGTCGCACCCCCTAACGGCCGCGCAGGGTCACGTCCGTAAGGTCCGCCCTCAGAGGAGGGCGGACCTTACGGGGTGGTGTGGGGGTTCACGTCATGGCCTGGTTCGTTTTGTGGCGGCAGTCTGCCGTGGGCGCGGGGATCGGCGTTGCTTGCCGGAGACCACCTCACTATCGATGTCCTGCGGTACCCGAACTCAGCTTCCACTCGGACGGTCCTAATGGTTCACCCCCGTCCAGGGCAAGCGGATTACGGCAGGGCCCGAGGCCGGTCATGGAACAGCCCTTTCCCTGGACCGGCCACGGGCGGTGAGTCGCGGTGTCGGGCTCGGCTGCGGTGATCCCGGCCGCGGCCCGCGCGCCGTACTCAGGTGTTGTCCCACACCACGACGTCGAAGGTGCCCCGCACATCGAAGGCCTGCCCGGCCAACTGCTTGACGGCCAGCCGGACCACTCTGCCCTGGTTCGTCGTGCCGTACACGACCATGCCGGTCTTCATCTCGATGTCTTTGGCGGTGGCCTGCGTCTTCGTGACACCCGCACAGTCCGAGTACGAGGGGACCGTGCCGGAGTTCTCCCACGCGAGCGCCTTCGCGCCGTGCTCGGGACGCAGCATGCGGCCGCTGAGCTGGAAGACCGTGAAGTCGTTCTCCTGGTTGATCTCGGACCGCGAGGGCGGCGTGGAGTCGAGATCCTTGTCCTCGGCGTAGGCAATCACCAGGGCGCCCTCCCCCCGCACCGTGTCGGCGGCTTTCGGGGACGGCGCCTGAGACGGTGCGGCCGCCGAATGATCCGCAACGAGAACTCTGCACGCTGATGCCTTGGGCTAGAGCCCGTCAGCGAACGGTTCAGTGGTGCGGCTGCCCGGTACTGGCTTGTTGTGCTGGTCAGAGGGACGCGCCGTCTGCGCTGCCACTGTCATGGATGTGAGCGACCGGGGCTGTCCGCTGTCGTCGAGTGAGGAATGTGCTGGTCACGTACTGACACGAAAGCGAGAGATCGCATCTACAAGGAGCGAAACACCGTCGAGCGCCTGATCAACAAGCGCAAAGCATGGCGAGGCATCGCCACCCGATACGACAAGACTGCCGACAGCTACGTCGCCAGTTTCCACGTGCGCGCCTCGATGATCTGGATCAAAGACCTCACCAGGACCACCCGATGATCACGACTCGCTATGCTCCTGGGTGACGCGCTGAGGTGCCGGACGCCAAGGGCGGGCAGGAGCTGAGTCAACGGTCGCCCAGCCTTGGACGAGGGGTCTCACCCGTGGATTCCGCGTCCGCGTCGGTGCCGTCGGTGCCGACCGGGCCGCGGGGAAGGATCCGGTCCAGCCACCTCGGCAGCCACCAGTTGGTCCGGCCGAGGAGTGTCATGGTCGCCGGTACGAGCACCATGCGTACGACCGTGGCGTCGATGAAGATCGCGGTGGCCAGGCCGAGCCCGAACATTTTGGCGGAGGGGTCCTCGGCGACGGCGAAGGACAGGAAGACCGCCACCATGATGAGGGCGGCCGAGGTGATGATCCGGGCGGTGCGCGAGACGCCCTCAACGATCGCCGTGCCGTTGTCGCCGCTGCGCAGGTACTCCTCGCGTACGCGGGAGAGGAGGAACACCTCGTAGTCCATCGACAGGCCGAACAGGATGGCGAAGAGGAACATCGGGATGAACGACACGATCGGAACCGTTGCTTCCAGCCCGATGAGTGCGCCTCCCCAGCCCCACTGGAAGACCGCGACCATGATGCCGTAGGCCGCGCCGATGCTCAGCAAATTCAGCAGTACCGCCTTCAGCGGTACGAGTAGCGAGCGGAAGACCAGCATCAACAGCAGGAACGACATCGCCAGCACCGCGGCGACGAACACCGGCAGGCGTTGGCTGGTGCGTCGGCCCACATCGGACAGGCTCGCGGCGGCGCCGCCGACGTGGGCCCTGGCCGGGCCGTGCCCGATCGCCGTGGGCAGCACGTCGGTGCGCAGCCGGGCGATGGTGTCGGCCGTGGCCTTGTCCTGGGGGCTGGTGGTCGGGAACACCACGAGGGTCGCGATGCCGGTGGCCCGATCGATGTGCGTCGGCGCGACGGATGCGATGCCCGGATCCGCCGCGACCGCCCCGACGAGTCGGTCCAGCACTCCCGGATCGCCGGTGGGGTCCGTGGCGATGACGAGGGGACCGTTGGTGCCGGGGCCGAATCCCTCGGCGACGAGGTCGTACGCGCGGCGCTCGGTCCGGCTCTGAGGCAGTGAGCCGTCATCGGGCAGGCCGACGTGCAGTCCGAGCACGGGCAGCGTCGCCGTCAGCAGCAGCCCCGCCGCGCCGACCGCGTACGGCACCGGGTGCCGGCTGACGTGCCCGATCCAGCGACGCCATCCGGCGGCGTGGGCGGCGCCTGCTGCCGGGTCCCGCCGCCGTGCGAGTCGGCCCAGCTCCCTGGTCTGCAGAGCCCGGCCGATGCGGCCGGCCCGGGCCAGGCGCGGGCCCGCCGCGCCGAGGAAGGCCGGCAGCAGCGTCACCGACGCGAGCACCATCGTCAGGACGACGATCGAGACGGCAACCCCGCCCACCGTCATGAACGGCACGTTCGCGACCGCCAGGCCGAGGATCGACACGACGACGGTGCCGCCGGCGAAGACCACCGGCCGCCCCGCCGTTGCCACCGCTCGTCCGGCCGCCGCCTGCGGATCGAGCCCGCGCGCGAGGTACTCCCGGTGCCTGGCGAGCACGAACAGCGCGTAGTCGATGCCCACTCCGAGCCCGACCATGCTGCCCAGGACCGGCGCGAAGGTGGGGACGTCCGTCACCCCCGCCAGTACCGTCATCGTGGCGACCCCGACGGTCAGTCCGAAGACCGCCATGCCGATCGGCAGCGCGGCGGCGACGAGCGAACCGAACGCCAGGAACAGGATCGCGGCCGCGGCGAGGAGGCCGATCAACTCGCTCGCACCGCCGTCGGGGTCGGAGAAGGCGTAGAAGAGGCTCCCGCCCATCTCGATGCGCAGGGGCAGTTCGGTGCGCAGCCGGTCGCCGAGATCGAGGAGGGCGTCGAGGTCCTCGGCCGACAGCCGGCTCTGGTCGGGGTACTGCACCCGGACGACTGCGATCCGCCCGTCGGCCGAAACGAGGCCGCCGCGCACGGCGGTGTCCCCGCCCATGTCGAGCGCCCCCGCCGGGTCGCTCGTGCCGAGCACGTGCGGCAGCCGCTTCACCTCGGCCCGCAGCCGCGTGAGAGCGGTGCGCGCGCCGTCGTCGTCGAAGAACGTCGCACCGTCGTCGAGGGGGGTGACGACCACTTGGGCGGTCATGCCCTCCTGGCCGGTGCCTGCCCGCTCGATCAGTTCCGCGGCCCGCTGGGAGTCCAGTCCCGGAGCGGTCATCGAGTCCGCGGTCCGCCCGCCGCAGGCGACGGCGGCGAGGACGACGAGCGCGGCGGCGATCAGCCATGCCGCGATCACCCGCCAGGGATGGCGGGCGGCGCTTGCGCCCAAGCGCAACAGGGCTTTCGAGAGCATCGGTTCCTCCAACACCTCGTCGGTCGTCCTTGTACGGCCGACGATGCCGAGGGTCGTCGCCACGGCGCTCCGCGGCATCGGCCCGCGGGCCGCGGATCCGTCGACCCCGGGGCGGAGTGACGACCCGTACTTTCGGCCGATGCGCGGCACGCCGCGGCCCCTAGGCTGAGAACCGTGCTCCAGGACGACCTGCGAACCCTGTGGACCGAACCCCGGCCGCCCGACGCGCCCGCCCGCGTGTGGCGGGACTGGGCGCTGCTCGCCGCGGGCCTTGCCGGTGTGGCGCTGGAGGCCACCCTGCGCGAGAACGTCGTGTGGCGGCCGGTGGCGGTGGTGTTCGCCGTATGGCTGTGCCTGTTGCCCCTGTGGCGCCGGACCCGCCCGCTGGCGATGGTGACGCTGGCGTTCGGCTCGGTGAGCCTGCTTCCGGTGGCCTCGCTCGTCGCCGCACCGCGCGAGCCCGTCGGCCTGTACACCGGCGCGGTCGTGCTCGTGCTGGTGTACGCGCTGCCCCGGTGGGGATCGGGCCGCGAGATCGTGCTGGGCGGCGCGGTGATCCTCGCGGTCGGCGCGCTGTGTGTCGTCACGGACGAGACCCCGGTCGTCGAAAAGGTCATGGGCCTCGTCTTCCTGCTGCTGCCCGGCGTGGTCGGGGCCGCCGTGCGGTTCCGGGTGACCGCTCAGGAGCGGCAGTTGGAGCAGGTGCGCTCCCGCGAGCGCGAGCAGCTCGCCCGGGAACTGCACGACACGGTGGCCCACCACGTGTCGGCCATGGTGATCATCGCCCAGGCGGGCCGGGTGCTCGCGGGCACCGACCCGTCCGCCGCCGTCGAGGCGCTGGAGGGGGTCGAGGAGGAAGGGGCGCGCACGCTGGAGGAAATGCGCGCCATGGTCGCCGCGCTGCGCGACCGCGGGGTCGGCGCCGAGCTGGCTCCCCCTGCCGGAGTCGCGGATCTGGAGCGCCTGGTGCGCACCCCGGGTGGTCGCCTCAGGGTCGACCTGGGGCTCGACGGCGAAGTGGACGCACTGCCTCCGGCCGTGGACGCGGCCGTCTACCGGATCGTGCAGGAGTCGGTGACCAACGCGCTGCGCCATGCGGTCGACGCGACCGAGCTCGTCGTTCGGGTCGCCGCGGAACGGCACACGGTACGGGTGAGCGTGCGCGACGACGGCCGGCGCACCGGCCGGGGTCGCGACGGATACGGACTTACCGGACTGCGCGAGCGCGCGACCCTGCTCGGCGGCACACTACGAGCCGGCCCGGGTACCGACCGGGGCTGGCATGTAGAAGCCGAACTGCCGAGAGCGAGGAGCGAGAGCGGTGTCCATTCGCGTCCTCGTCGCTGACGACCAGACGATCATCCGCACCGGGTTGCGGATCATGCTGAACGCCCAGCCCGGCATCGAGGTGGTCGGCGAGGCCGCCGACGGATACGAAGCGGTACGTCTGGCCCGCGAACTGCGCCCCGACGTCTGCCTGTTCGACATCCGTATGCCCGTGCTCGACGGGCTCGAGGCCACCCGGCTGGTCGCCGGCCCGGGCGTCGCCGACCCGCTGACCGTGGTCGTCATCACCACGTTCGACCTCGACGAGTACGTCTACGGCTCACTGCGTGCGGGCGCCCGCGGATTCCTCCTCAAGGACACGGGACCAGACCTTCTGGCCCAGGCCGTACGCTCGGCGTCCGACGGTGAGGCGCTCATCGCGCCCAGCGTCACCGTCCGTCTGCTCCAGGCATTCGCGGACCTGCCCGCCGGCCGGCCCGTGGCCCAGCCGGTCGCCCCCGTCACCGCCCGCGAGGAGCAGGTGCTCCTCGCCGTCGCTCGCGGGCTGACCAACACCGAGATCGCCGATGCACTGCACATCAGCCTCAGCACGGTGAAGACGCATCTGGCCAGCCTGATGGCCAAACTCGGCGCCCGCAACCGGGTCGAGATCGCGATGTGGGCTTACGAAACGCGCCGTATCCTCCCCGGAACCTAAGCCGGGTGCCGGGCCATGTCCCATGAGTCCCCGCCCAGACATCAGTGCACCGTTTTCCCGTACCTGCCCAGCAAAGCCGCTGGAGCAAGCGCCTGCGCCGAGCATCCGACCTGGTCAGGCGGGTTCTACGAGAGCTGGCCACCGACACCGCCCTGTGGGGCGATGACGTGTGGATCGTGGACTCCACACCGGTGGAGTGTGGGCGCTCCCGCGAGACCGCGAAACGTTCCGACCTGGCCGGATGGGCCGAGTACGGCTACTGCGCCAGCCACTCACGGTTCTTCTGGGGACTGCCTCCACCTGGCCTGCACCCTGCACGGCCTGCCCATCGCGTTCGCGCTGACCGGCGCCAAAGCCGCCGAACGCGAGGTGCTGCTCGACATCCTCGCCGTCGATCCCGGTCGTGCGGCACCGACTCTGCTGGCCGACCGCACCGGAGCGTCCCGACGCGCGTTCCAGAAGGCCGAGGCAGCCCTGGCCGATCGAACTCACGGCATCTGAGGCGAGGCCAGCTGGCTCGCCGGCGAAACCTGGACGGACCACGAGCGACGCTGGGAGGACGAGCGCCAGCCCCTCACCTACGAGTCCACCTGGCGCAAGGCAGCCTCGCTCCCCAGCGGCCGGCTGCGCCGCCTCGGCCTCCTCCACACCGTCGCCGTCCCCCAGGTCGTCACCGGCCACGAGGCCCGGCTGGGGGAGTGGTGGATCCTGGAACTGGACCACGCTTCCGACACTGGCCTGCGCCGCGCCGAGCTGGTCCAGGCCCTCACCGACCCGGAGCACGGTCTGCCGCTGGAACTGCGGGGGCACCGTGATCTGATTCCCGGCGAGGGTCTCGGCCTCGTCCTTCTGAAGTCCCCGGACGGCTCCGCCGCCGTCCAACTGCGCTACGACCGCTTCGACTACCCGGTCAAGGAAGAACGGGCGGAGATGTTCGCGGCGATCCGGCGACGGATCAGCGCTCTGACGGGCGAGGCGCTGCTGCCGCCGGTGCCCGGCTGCTCGGGCACCGGTTGAGCAAAGTCATGAAACGGCACGGCCGTTTTCGGCACCCCTTACCCGAAAGGGGCGCCGAAATACGGCGATCCCCCGCACTCCGCACGTTTGCCGTACCGTTTTCGGACTGTGTCCGCCCAGGGGAGGGGGCGGGCAGGACCGGGGAGAGGATGGCGACGGGGTGGGCGGGGACGAATCGGAGACGTGGGGAGAGCGAGCGGTTTGCCGGACCGGAGACCCGGACGAGCTGTTCGTCGAGGGCGCGGCCCAGAACAGGGCCAAGGCTGTCTGTACCGGCTGCCCGGTGCGCACCGAATGCCTCGCACACGCCCTCGACAACCGGATCGAACACGGCGTTTGGGGCGGCATGACTGAGCGGGGAGGGCGGTCCCTTTTGCGGCGCCGGCCACTGGTCACCTCCTCGCGCCGTCTGCTCGAAGCGGCCCGATCAGAACATCAGCGCACCGTCCGGTCCGACGACAAGCAACCCTGGAGCGCCACAGGGTGATTCGGCACCCCCACGAAGTCTTGGAGCTCGCGCCGCCAGCGGTCGCCGGACGGAAAGCGTGGAGCGGCGCTGTCGGTGGCGCCTGGCAGGATGCACGGATGGAGATCAACCACGCGCTACGCCATCCCGTGAACCAGCAGCGCTTGGACCAGGCCCTCGGCGACAAGGCGGACCGTGTCCAGGAGCGTTTTGAGGATGTCTATCAGCGTGGCTATCCGATGCGCGTGATGCTCGAGGAACTCGGCCACGAGCTGCTCGACCACGTCGCAGCGTGCACCATTCAGGACTCCGACCTGGATGACGAGCGCACTCGCCTCGCCCTGCTCACCGCTGCTGAGTGCCGCCTGGGCGTGCTGGACCTCGGCTGCACTCCCGGAGGCGACTGGGAGATCCCCTTGCCTCTCACCAGGACGCGTTTGACCAGCGAAGAGCTGGACTACGACGAGATGCACGACGCGACCGATACGGTCACCGCCCGCACCTGGATCGACGCCTTCGATATCTGCGTCGCCAGCGGTCTTGTGCAGGACTGGGAACGGGCGATCGGTCTGGTACTGCGCAGCGACTTCGCACCGGCCCTCCACAACAGCCTGCCCCACGCTGGCCGGGACTCCGTCTCAGAACCGGACGACCTCGCATATATGGACGCCTTGTGCGTCTACCTGACCCCGGCCAGGGGTCACTTGCCCCGCGACTGGCCGCAGGTGACGCTGACGAAGCCTTCGGCGGACGAGCGCCTGGACGCTGCCCTCGCCCTGGACGCCGCCCACGCGGTCAGTCCCGACCAACGCCTGCTGCGTGTTCTGCTCGCCGATGATCAGATCGCCTTCGAGAGGGCCTTGGACGAACGACTGCAGCAGCACCGTGCTGGCGTCGGTGAGAATCCAGCCCCCGGAACTCTGCTTCCCCTCGGCGCGATCGCCTTGGCCGCACTCGCCGTACAGGTTCATGGATGGGACCTGCAGACCAGGTCCGCCTACCTTCCGACGTCACTCCTGAAGCCACCTGCCCCTGCCGGCTCCTGACCGAGAGACGCCGAGCAGAACGGTCGTTGCCCGGCCGCCGAGCTACAGCAGATCCACCTCCGCGTCGACGTACCCGAACTCGCGGGCCATGTGCGCCAGCGCCTCCCGCAGCATGCTCTGGCGCTCCGCCCGGCCCATCGCCGGCGCGGCGGTGATCGTGACGGCCATCCGCGACCTGGTCCCGCCGTCGTCCGTGCTGAGCGACGCCAGGTCGACGAGCGAGTCCAGCTCTGGCAGGACGCCGTTGTCGGCTGGCTGTTCGCACGTCATCCGCAGTTCGGTGGTGGGCGGGGCAGCCCACGACAGCCCGGCCGGGTCACCGACGAGGTCCGGCAGCAGCTCGGCAGCCGTCTCCCACGTGCTCAGCACCACGGCCTGGACCTCGTCGAAGCCCAACCGCGTGTCCCAGCCGGGGCCAACAGCCGCCGCCCAGGCCTCTGGGTTCTCGACCAGAACGTCCGCGCAGGCGACCACGGTGGACTCCATCGTGGTGGGCAGGGCAAGCATGACGGAGGCCTTCACGGCCGGGGTCCCGTCAGGCCCGGCGATCGTGCACGTATAGCTGGCAGACCGGCTCGAGTTGCTAAAGGGCCCGCGCTCCCAGCGAGCGGCAGACAGCTCCGCGCCCCGACGGCGGGACAGGAGCGTCACCGCGCCGGCCACCGCACTGTGTGGAAGCAACTGCGCGAGCTGCGTGCGCCGGGACTTGTTGATCTCCAGTGTGCTCGCCTCGGCCCAGGGCAGGTTCACCAGCGCCCGAAGGCGAAGCGCCGGCGCCTGACCGGCGGTCCCGATCTCGGCCGAGCGGCCCTGGTTCAGGCTGAAGCGGGGGAGCGGCTGCCACCGCCACACATCACGCCCCGAGCACGTCAAGAAGCCCGGACCCCACGATCCGCCGTCGAGGTCCACGCGCCGGGCGCTGGCCGGGACCACCCACGGGGCGTCCGTGCCCGCGGGCGGGTGGGGGAAGCCGACGGCCGCGAGCGGATCCTGACCGCCAGGCGCCCGTCGGCCAGTTTCCACGATCGCCTGCCAGACCGGCTCGGAGACAACCACCGCTGGGAGCCCGGGCACCAGGCACAACACCCAGCCCGGCTCGCCATCGACTCTGCTTCGCAGATCCTGCAGCGCCGCCGTTCCCTGCGCCCAGGCCTCCCCCGCGGGATGTCCCAGCCCGGAGTCGGCTAGCTTCTCGTAGGCCGCCCTCATCTCCCGCTCACGGTCGGGCAGGCCTTGGCCGACCCGCAGCCCAGAGCCGGGTCCGGCTTCGGACACGGCCTGCCGTACGAGGTCGGCGAGAGCCTGGGCAGTGGGTACGCCGGAGGCCCGGACGCCGGCGGAGAGCAGTTGCACGAGTTCGGCCCGGGGCAGCCAGTGCGTGCTGTCGCCGTCCCGCATCGGCACCGCGATCGTGTCCTCGCGCGGGGCACCGGGTCTCCCGATCGGGGCCGGTACGGCGAAGAGTGCATGATCGGTCTGCGCGGGGACGTCGATGAAGAGCACCACTTCCCCATCCGCTCCCGACCAGCCGACGCGCACGCCGCGGGGAGCCGGGGAGACCCGCTGACGGATCAGCCTTCGGATCTGGTCGACGTTCACTGCGGCCGGGTCGGGGCCGACGACGTGGTCCAGGACCTCTTCGTCATGCTCGAGACGGGTGGCGATGCCGACGACGATGACCCCGCCGCCCCCGTCGGCGAAAGCGGCGACGTCCTTGCTGAGCTCCTCGACTGCCTTGGGGTCCGCCAGCTGGTACGGGGCCGCCTTCGCGTCGAGCCACTGCGTCTCGCGTATCCCGAGCAGGGAGCCCGGCTCCTGGGCGTCCAGCGCGGCCAGCGCGCTCTTGAGATCCATCACCACCTCGGCAGTATTCACTGCCGCACGCGGCGAGCCACCGGATTTCGAAGTTCCCGCCTCCGCCCGGCCGCTGATCGGTCGACGGCATCTCTCACGAAGAAGTTCGCGCCCCCGTGAGGAGCGGCATCACGCGATCGGGGGACACAGTGGCCAACGAGCGGACACCTCCGCGACGATATCCAGATGCAGGATGAAGAGTCGCTGGAGGAGTGGGCCCGCCGACGCGCCGCGCGTCAGGCGGCTTGAAGGGCAGACTGCGCGCCGTACCGCTGGGCGACGGCCCTCACCGCGGAGCCCACGTCGCCCCTGGTGCTCCCCGGGCGATCGAGGAATGGAGCGGAACGGAGTGGCAGCTGGTCGGAGTGGTCGAAAACCTGGCAGCCGCCCAGGCCCTGCTGTATCCGCCGCCGCCCGTGCAGGACAAGCCTGCCGAGTGGGATCGTCCGTCGACCGCGCTGCGTGAGGGCCCGGGCCGGCACCGCAAACCAACGCCGTAGGACACGGAGCGGTAGCTCCCTACGGCACGGAGCCCCCGTAGGACCGCGCCCGACCCCAGTCACAGGAGATACCGAACCCGTGAAGCAGCGCGTCCGCGCCATCCTGATTACCGCGAACAACACGACGCTCCTGCCAGGAGGCGACTAGAGAAATCCGTGGAACGCACACGAGGCTCGTCGAGAGGCGACAGCTTCTCGCCGAAGTCGAAGGGCGACCATCTGATCGACCCTTCACCACGGCGGTAGTGGGTGAGCAGCGCTTCGAAGGCCAGGGAGAGACCAGCCATGGCCTGGACGTAGTCGCCAATGTCCGCATGCGTCTGGGCGTCATGGAGCAGCTGCTTGACCTCAGGCTGGGACAGCAGGTCGACCATGTGCACGGAGTCGAGCTTGATGCCAAAGATTCTGGGGGTCGCCGTGGCGAAGAAGTCACCGACGGCCTCGCGGGCCTGCTCGATCTGGTGGGAAGACGGGAAGGTCCCGTTGTGCTTGAGAGCGACACGGACGTCGTTGAGACGCTTCATCTGCTCCTTCTTGGGGAGCTCGTGAACCGGCTTGATCGCCTCCCAATAGCCGAGGAACTCCGTGTTCTTACTCAGTTCCACGCCCAAGTGCTGTGCGGCAAGTCCCATGAAGTTTTCCACCGCGTCGTGGAAGGACGTGATGGCCCGGGATCGCAGCGGCGGTGGCTGTCTGCTCTGCTCGGCTCCTTCGCGGTACAGGTACCGGACGTATGCGAGTCGGCTGACTATCGACGGGTCAAGCGGCAGTGCCATTGCAACTCCACGTGGTGGACATGTGCTTTGTGAGATAGTGACGCTGCTCGACGTCGGGGCGCATCAAGATCTCCGCTTGGCGTGCAGCGACCTGAGGACCGTCCAGTACTCGGTTGGCCTGTCGGTCTCATAGGTCAGCATCTCCTCGAGGCGGGGCACGACCCCCATCACGCATACAGATCGTGTAGAGCGGCTCGACCCGCTCCGGCGTCAGCGATGCGACCCGGCGGCGCTGGTTGTCCACCCATGTCCCGAGCTTCAGCCAGGGTGGTGGCAATCAAGAGGGGGACGAGGCGCAGCACTGAGATGGAGCCTGCCCCCCAGGCGGCGAGGGCCCGACCGCTCGGCGGCCCTGGTTGACCGCCGACACCCGGGTTCGGCAGGCAGCCTGGGTGTGCTTGTGCGACGGTGCGCCGTTGACCCAACAGCGGGTGCCGTTGGCGTTCCGTTGGGAGATCCGTGGTGCATGCTCCACGGGGAGGAGGCAGGCTCGGTTTGCCGGCGGCCTCGGTCCGGTTCCGGGAGGGCGCAGCGGTGGCAAGGGGAGGCGTCGTGGCGGCGGAGTGGGACTGGACGACGGCGGAGTTCGGTGACGCGCACGCAGGCGCGGTAGGGGTGCTCCTGGCCGATGGCAGTGAGCCGGGTCCGGTGTATTTCGATATCGGCAGCGGCTCCCACGTCCCTTCCTCGACGCACTGGTCTGTCTACGACGGGCACTTCGGCCGCCCGCTGGCGGCAGCCCTGCGCGCGGCATGCGCGTGCGGGTGGCGCGCCCCGGCCGAGTACCCGCTGGACTGGGAGAAGATCGGCGAGCAGCGCTTGCACGAGGCGGACATCGATCTGACGGGTCCGCTCGCGGACTGGACCGCACACCTGTCCGTCATCCGCCACACCACCGCGCCGTTGCCCGAATCCCTCGCGGCGCTTCTGGTCCAGCTCGCCGACCAGCTGCAGTCCACCGCCACCGACAGCCCGCTCGCCGCGCTGAGGGCCCTGGGCGTTCTTGAGCGCCCTACCGCGCGGGCGGGGCAGGAGGCGGCCGGGCGGTGCGTGGCAGCGCGGTACCGGTGGAGGAGGTGGCGGCCGCGCTGGGCACGAGTCCGTCCGCGGTCCGCAGTCTCTTCATCCGTTACGGCAGTCTCTGATCCCGGCGTCGGCGTTCGGGACTCCGGTTTCGGGGTCGTCTGGCATGCGCTTTTGCGGGTGGGCGCGGTGAAGCGGGGCGTCGTGGGATGACGGGTGTCAGATTCCCATGGTGATGGCGAGGCGGGTGAGGTCGGCGGTGGTGTGGGCGTTGAGCTTGGCGCGGATGCGGCGGAGGTAGGCGTCGACGGTGTGCTTGGAGAGTCCCATGTGGCGGGCGGTCTGGAGGTAGGTGCGGCCGGCGGCGATGTGGCGCAGGGCTTCCTCCTCGCGGGGGGCCAGGGAGGCTGCGGCGTGCGGCTCGGTGAGGGTGAGGCTCATGGGATTTCCTCCGCCGGATCGGCTGGGTCATCACTGCTCGCAACCTCGGAAGCAGTAGGGGAAAATGCCCCTTTTGTCTCTTGTTGGATCGTCCAGCCGGACGGTGTCGGGGTCCAGGCCGGCCCGCCGCAGGAACTCGAACAGGTCGGCGTGGGCCGAGGGTACGGCCGAGGATTTCGCCGTCGCAGCGGATGCGGCGCCCGCCCTGGGCGTCAGGCGGATAGACGACCACGCGGGGGGCAGGGCTCATCCCTTCACCCTGCCGGTGCCCGGTCACTCGAGCACTCCGAGAGCGGTGTCGGACCGGCAGTGGATACAAGCGGGTACGCCCAGGGTCAGCAGCCGGCGTATCTGCTCGGGGTCGGCGGGGGTGCAGCGGTTGCCGGTGTCCCAGCAGTCCCCGGTGTGCACGCGGGCGGGAAGCCGGCTGACGCCGATCCCGCGTTCTACCACCCATTCCGGGGGCTGCGGCGGGGTTGTGGCGGCCTCGCGCTCCTCGGCGGCGGCCAGGGCCTGCTCCGTGCGGCTGAGTTCGCCGCGCATCCCCCAGTGGCCCTGAACCCGCCCTTCGAGCCGATGCTCGCCCAGGCCGCCGAGTACGTCCCCGGCTCCGGCGTCCTGGCGAGCGGCTTCGCGGCAGAGCAGAGGTTCGACGGCCACCGGACGATCCTCTTCACCCCCGCCGGCCCGGGCGGCCGACTGCTTCTACAAACCCGGCGCGGCTCCCTGGTCCAAGACCGGTTCCCCGACCTGGCCGCCGCCGAGCAGCTCCCGCCCGGTCTGGTCCTCGACGGCGAGCTCGTGGTCTGGGACACCAGGCGTCGGCGGCGCTCGGCGTAGGGAGGGTCAGCAGCTCGATGCCGTCAATCTGCAGGGCGTCGAAGGCGATGAAGAACGCCGGGTTCTTCGTGGCGAGCTCCAGCGGCCGCCGTACACCAATGGGTCCGTGACCTACGTGGTCGCTCAGATGCCCTAGGTAACTCGGCGCGCCTGTCAAGTCCCGTGATGTTGCGGCATGACCGGCGGCGCGGGCAGAGGGTTTGCTGGATACCTCGATGCACGTTTCTCACTGAAAGGGAGAACTCTCATGGCTCGCACTTCTCGGAGGCAGCGTCTTTCGCTGTTTGTCATGTCGGGGGCTCTGGTCGGAGGAGGCGTGCTGCTACCGACCAGTGCATTCGCCGCTCCGGCGCTACCCCATGCCAAGGAAACTGTGGTGAGTCACGTCGACCATGACGGTGGGCATGACAAGCACAAGCATAAGAAGGGGCGGCAGGGGCCTCGGGACGTGGAGAACATGCCGGGCTGCAAGTACTACAAGGGAAAGGTCTACTGCGAGCTCAAGCCGCCCCCGAAGCCGGCTCCGCTCCCGCCGCCGCCCGGGATACCGCGGGGTCCGATCGTGCTGCCGCCCTGCCCGCCTCCCGGGCCCTGCATCGCGGTCTGACGAAGGCGCTGGCGCTGGTTGACGGAACTGGGCCGGCCACCCCCTGGGGTGGCCGGCCCCGCTGGGGGCGGAGCTGCCGTGCTCATGGGCCTGACCCAGCCGGTGCACGGCTACTCAAGCACGCCGAGGGTGACGTCGGGCTGCCAGTGGGGGCAGGCGGGTACTAGGGCTCGGCGTGCCTCCTCGCAGGGCCCCAGCAGTCCCCTGCGTGGACCCGGACCAGGAGCCGGCCCGAGCCGATGCCCCGGTCGAGCATCCATGCTGGCGGCCCAGACAGCGGCCACCGCGGCGAGGGCTTCACGTGCCTCCGCGGTGCTCAGCGCCCTTCGGCCGCCCCAGCGCGGCCCGTAGGCGCGGCAATCAATCAGGAGGCGACTCAGACACGTGTTCTATTCTATGTCCGAAGCCAAGCGCAGACCCAGCAGGAAGGACCCCCTGTGGCACACCCGCCGCACCGCGTCCCGTGCGCGTGACTGGGCGCCTTCCCCGACCAGGCCCTGCGCCCGCTGCCACCAGCCCTGCTGAAGGTACGGACCCGGAGCCAACCCGCTCTTTCATGAGTGCCGCGCCCGGCTCTTGGAAATCACAGCGGAGCCGTCCCACCCTGGAGCGTGACGCGGCCGGGCCTTCTGGCCGTATCCACAAGCCGTACGCGCCTGGCTAGGGGCTGTGGGGGCCAGGCCCGCAGCGAGGGTGAAGGAGGCCGTCCCCGAGCCGTTCTCACCCCGCCCTTCGAGCCGATGCTCGCACAGGCCGCCGAGTACGTCCCCGGCTCCGGCGTCCTGGCGAGCGGCTTCGCGGCAGAGCAGAAGTTCGACGGCCACCGGACGATCCTCTTCACCCCCGCCGGCCCGGGCGGCCGACTGCTCCTACAAACCCGGCGCGGCTCCCTGATCCAAGACCGGTTCCCCGACCTCGTCGCCGCGCCGAGCAGCTCCCGGACGGCCTGGTCCTCGACGGCGAGCTCGTGGTCTGGGACAACGCCACCGGCCGGCTGTCCTTCGAAGCCCTCCAGCGCCGGGCCGCCGCCCGCGGCCGCAACCCCTTCGAGCTCGCCACGAAGAACCCGGCGTTCTTCATCGCCTTCGACGCCCCTGCGGACCGACGGCATCGAGCTGCTGGCCCTGCCCTACGCCGAGCGCCGCCGACGCCTGGAAGCCTTGTTCGGACATCACGCCACCGCCTTCTGGCCTGTAGCGTGCCTGGAATGCCGCCACTCTCGCGTGTGCGAAGTGCGATAGCGTTGGTGCTTTCGAGTTGTACGCCTGAATTGGTGACGGCTCGTTCTCTGGCGGGCGCTGTGGCGTCAATCACAGGGACGTCACCGAGTGGCCCGGATGATCACTGTGTGAGACGTGTACTGAAGTGGGTTGGACTGCTGTATGACTCACCGTCGGAGCATTTTTGACGTGGTACATCGCGCGCGGCCACCAGGTCCGACCATCTGATTGCCGTCGTGTCCGCGTTCACCGGCTTGCTGGCTCTGCCGGCCGCGGTGCTCGCCGTGCTCCGCCACCGCAGCAGCGCCTCGGCCCCTGCCGAGCTGGACGACCTTGCCGACCAACTTGCTCAAGGTTTGCGCAAACAGTGGGAGGCAGAGGCGATCGATGTGCCGGCGCGGTCGCCGATGCCCGGCAGGTCCTTGGCGAGCCGGCCTGTGAGTGCGCTCACCGGGCGTCGACCGTGAGGACGCCGAGTGTGAGCAGAGCGAGCGCCGGCAACACGGCGACGATGATTCCCATCGGCAAGGCGTCGGTGGCGCCACCCGCGCCGGCCAGCGGAGCAAGTGCCCCGCCGAATATGAACTGGCTGAAGCCGAGCAGAGCGGCGGCCGACCCGGCGTGTCCGCCGTGGTCGGCCAGGGCCTGGGCCGCGGCGTTCGGCATGACGAGGCCCACGCTGGAGACCAGGACGAACAGGCCGATCAGGAGCGCGGGCAGGGGTGCCCGTGTCAGCACCGCGCCCAGGACCGTGGTGCCACCGGCTGTCGCGCCCAGCAGACCGGCGAGCAGCAGCACGCGGGCGCCGGCCCGGGCCACCAGCCGACCGCTGATCTGGGCGGCCGCAATGAGTCCTGCGGCGTTGACGGCGAACACGGCGCTGTACTGCTGCGGTGACAGGCCGTGGATTTTCTGCAGGACGAACGGCGACCCGGAGATGTAGGTGAACATCGCCGCGAAGATGAGGCCGTTGGCTAGGACGTACCCGGTGAAGACCCGGTCGCTGAGCAGTTGCCCGACGACAGCCAGCAGCGGCTGGCGTGACGCGGAGGACCGGGTCTCCGGCAGTCTTGCGGCGGAGGCCGCCAGCATCACGGCGCCGAGTACGGCAAGGCCCACGAAGATCCCCGGCCAGGCCGTGACGCGCAGTAGCTGGCCGCCGAGGACCGGCGCGAACACCGGCGCCAGGCCGGTGATCAAGGTCAGCGCGGAGAAGAGACGTGCGGTGCGGGTTCCGGAGGTGCGGTCGCGGACCATGGCGTTGGCGATGACGATGCCGAACGCCCCGCCGATGCCCTGGACCAGGCGGAGGCCAACGAAGGTCCAGACGTCGGGCGCCACCGCGCAGAGCGCGCTGGCGATCGTGTAGAGGGCGAGGCCCGCCAGCAACGGCCGCCGCCGGCCGTAGGTGTCGCTCAGCGGCCCGGCGACCAGCTGCCCGATGGCCAGCCCGGCCAGGCAGGCGGTGATGGTGAGCTGGGTGGCCGCGGCGCTGGCGCGCAGGTCGCCGGCGAGGTCCGGCAGTCCGGGCAGGTAGCCGTCGATGGACAGGGGTCCCAGGGCCACGAGCGCTGCGAGCAGGACGATGAATCGGGTTTGCCGGTCGGCGGCGTCGTTGCTCATGGCTCAGTACGCCACGGTGATGCGCCGGCGGATCGCGGTGCTGCTCTCGATCGTGTCGGCCAAGGCGATCGCGTAGTCGGCGTACGAGATGCGGCTGTTGCCGTCGTCGTCGGTGAGTAGGGTGTCCCCGGCGCTGCGGTAGGCCCCGGTCCGCTCGCCCGCTCCGAGGACTGCGGCGGGCGACACGTACGTCCAGTCGAGGTCGTGCACGCCGCGGTAGAGGTCGAGCGCTTCGGACTGGGCCTCGGCGTTGGCCTTCCACAGCGCGGGGAAGTCCGGGTCGTCCATGACCCGGGCGCCGGTCGGCGTGCGTAGGCTACCGGCACCGCCGATGGTGACCAGGCGGGTGACGCCGGCTCGGCGGAGTCCGTCGATCAGCGCACGGGCGGCACCGAGGATCGTGGCGCGGTCGTTCTCCCGGCCGATCCGGGGGCCGACGGCCGACAGTACGGCGTCGTGGGAGGCGGCGAGGCCGGCGACCGCGGTGGCGTCGGTGACGTCACCGGTGGTCACGGTCAGGGCCTTGTGCCCCAGTCCGTTGATGTGGCCGGCTCGGGTGACCGCGGTGACGGTGTGGCCGCGACGCAGTAGTTCCTCGGTGGTTGGCCGGCCGATGTTGCCGCTGGCACCGAACAGGACGATCTTCATGTGTTGCTCCTTGTTTCTGGTGGTCAAAGGACGGGCTGGCCGTCGGCGATGATGGCCGCGGTGATGCCGCGCTCGTCGGCGGCATGCCGGAAGCGCTGCTCGATGTCGGGTTGTTCGGTGTAGAACGGCGGGTTGTGGAACAGGCCGTAGTGCATGGCGCAGACGGTGCCGGCGCCGAGTGCGACGGCGGCCTCGACGCCCTGCTCGGGGGTCATGGTCGCCGGGACGTTGGCCGCGTAGCCCTCGAAGTGGGCGATGACGCCGTTGACCGGGACGAAAGCGACGTCGAACGGGCCGTGATCGCGGGCGATCTGCCACCAGCTGCCGTGCCACTGGGTGTCGCCGCAGTGGATGACCCGCCGGCCGGCCCCTTCGACGACCCAGGCGACCTGGTCACAGTCGTTGCCGCGCCAGTCCAGCGAGGTCACCGGGGTGACGGTCAGCTCTCCGATGCGCCGTGACTGGCCCAGGTCCTGGGCGACGGGGGTGATGCCCACCTCGCGCAGCGCCGCCGCGCTCGGGGTGTGGCAGCCGATCGTGCCGGTGGCCGCGATCCGGGCGATCAGGTCGTGGTCGTAGTGGTCGGGGTGCAGGTGGGTGATGAGGGCGTGGGTGCCGGGCGGGGTATCGACAGGGTCGACCGGCCGGTGCGGCGGCCCCATCACCGGCGCCAGCGGAGCGACGTTCTCGAGCGGGTCGATCAGCAGGCGGGTGTCGCCGAGACGGATCTCGACGCCGGCCCAGGTCAGCCGACGCACGGTAAGGGTGGGGGTCATGGGCAGCGACGCTAGACCGACGTTGTTGAGAAAGTCAACAAGCAAGTTTTGAATCTCAACGCCACGATGTAGGGTGGTGGCATGCGCACCTACGGGCAGTACTGCGGCATCGCGAAAGCACTGGACGTCATCGGCGACCGATGGACCCTGCTGATCGTCCGTGAACTGCTCGCCCTGGGCCCTTGCCGGCACACCGACCTGCGCAACGGGCTGCCCGGGATCGCCAGCAACCTGCTGGTCGACCGGCTCCGCGAACTCGAGGAAGCCGGCCTGATCCACCGCGAGGCCGCCCCGCCGCCGGTGGCCACCACCCTGTTCTCCCTCACCGAGCGTGGCCGCGAGCTCGAGCCGGCGCTGCAGGAGCTGAGCCGGTGGGGCGTGCCGCTGTTGCGTGAGCCGGGCGGCAACGACACCTTCCGCACCCACTGGCTGGATATGCCCGCCCGGGCACTGACCGACCACCGCCCCGACCAACCGGCAATCGCCTTGCAACTGCACGCCGACGGCAACGAAGACCTGGTCATCGAAGTCAAGGACGGCTCGGTGCACACACATACCGGCCGGGTCGACCACCCCACCGCGTCACTGACCGGACCGCCGCACCTGCTGGCTGCAACTCTGCTCGGCGACCTCGATCTGAACGCCGCAGTACAGCAAGGCCTGCGGCTCAGCGGCGATCGCGAGGCAGTAATGCGCATCCTGCCCCGCTGATCGACCGGCCGCACGCGGGCCTGCGATCCAAGACGTGGCTTGGGGCGCGACGGCTGGGGCGGGCGGAGCTTGCAGCTGTCGGCGAAGGCCGTCAGGGACGGACAGTGAATCTGAGTAGTCGTTATGCTTTTGACCTGGAGTAGCGCACGTAAGCTGGGTTGGTTTGGGGGCTGTGCCGGTTCACTGAACTTGCGCAGAGTACGGGGACGAAGCGGTCTGACCTGCGGAGTTTCTAGCTCCGGATCGGGTCGCGCAGGTTGGTTGGGCACTGCGCAGTCTCACTGGTCCACGACAGATCTGTCGTCGGTCGGTGGATCGGGTACGGGTGATCTTTCCCGAAACTAGCTGTAGGAAGTCACCCTGGTCCGTCTGGAGTTGGTGGCGGAGATCAGTGCCGACACCGCCATCGACCGCGGCGTCTTCCGCCACCCATTGCGCTTCATACGGCTGCGTCTGGACACCGCGGTGGAGGATGTGCCCCGCTTCGGGGCGGGCCCGGCGGCGGCCGCTGGCTGAGTGCGGGTGGGGGCCAGCCGCCGGGCGGGCGGCCGGCCCACTTCCAGGACGTCGTGCTATGGGGCGGGCGTGTAGGTGACCTCGGTGGTTGCGCACCTGTCGGCGATGGCGTGGAGCGCGTCGTTCTTGGCCTCGTCGACGGTGAGGCTCCAGCGGAGCTTGGTGGCGGTCCATTCGGCGGCGTAGCGGCACAGGGCGTCGGGGGGCGGCGGGAGCCATGTCGCGGGGTCTTGGTCGGCCTTGCTCCTGTTGGAGCGGGCGGTGACCGCTACGAGTGAGGTGGCTTGTCCTTGGTCGTTGGCGCAGGCCTCGCGGCGTGCCGGGGTCCATGCGGAGGCTCCGGCTGGCGGGGAGCGCTATTCAAGTCGTGTTGCATTCCCTACCGACTTGGTGGCGGGCAAGTCTGGTCATCCTCACAGATCCGACCTCACGGCCTGGCGTGTGATCCGTGATCATGGAGTGGGAGTCCGATCTCCCGCCCCCCTTGGACCGACCAGGAGCCCGCATGTCCATCGAGCTCGACTTCCCGGAATTTCCCTACGAGGAGCCGCCCGGTGGCATCACCTGCCGGCAGAAGCCCTGGAACGGCGTCCTCGTCGTGGTGGACGAGATCCCTTTCAAGACCGGCGACAAGGTCACCTTCCACATCACGGTCTGCAGCGACGCCAACGGGCAGATCCCGGCTGCGGAGATCCAGGGTGTCGCGAGCATCACCTCTGACACCACCTCGGCCGGCTACACCATCCCCTGGGACGGCGTCCTGGACGCCGTCACCGAGGGTTCCATCATCGCCTTCTACACGCTCAGCCCCGCCGACGGCAGCCGGTCATCGACCTCGCAGGAAGCCATCGTCCGGTACTCCCGCCAGCAGCCCGGCGGCGTCTGCGGTCCGGACAACTGAGCCGTGTGAGGCAGGTCCTCCCGCCAGCTGCTGTGCTGCCGGGCGAATCCCGATGTCATTCGTGCCACAGTCGGAGCCGGGTTGCGCCCGGACGTTATCCGGCACCAGCAGGCCGATCGCGCCCGGCACATTGGCAGAAAGCACACCAGTTCCCACGGTTGCATCAGCTGCAACATCGTGGCGTTGGATCATGATCCCCCAAGGTAGAAGGCCCCGTGATCACCTGGAGGAGCGACAGCCGCACCTCTCCGACCAGGTCAGAGGCGGTCACCGAGCCAGGCGGAATGATGCAGTCGAAACAACTCCGCCTACTTGCTGTCCCAGGCTTCGGCGAGGGGGACCATGTGGTCGATGTCGAGTCCTGAGGCGGCGGTGACGGTGGTGTCGTCGTAGTAGGACCACCACACGCCGCCGGTGATGGTGCAGCCGGCGCCGGTGATCGGATACTCGACGGCTTCGGCGAGGAGGACCTCGTTGCGGGTGTTGCAGCCGTCGTTGGGGAGGTCGCTGGCGTTCCAGTGCTTGAAGCTGGTGCGCTGATAGCCGTCACGGGATTCCGCGGCCAAGGGCAGGGCGTCGACGGCAAGACTGATCGGCAGGGTCTGCGGTGCGGCTTCGGGTGCGGTGTGCGCGGCGTGCGCGGCGGGGGCGGGGAGGGTCAGGACGAGGGTGGCGGCGGCCGCGGCGGCGGCCCGCATCACGTTGGTGATCACGGGCTCCGGTTGTAGTGGCCGGCTGCTGCTTGCAGAAGTTGCGGGGTGGGGAGTTCACCCGGCTGAGCGGCGTGGTTCACCGGGGAAACGACACTGCGGCCGGCCCTCTCACCCCGCCGCACCTGTGCCCGTCCCAACGGTCCAAAGGGCCGCCACCCGCAGTGGGCTCGGGGCCTGTACCTGTTGCCGCCCGCCACAAATACGCAGAGCGCCCGGGCCGCCTGCCGACTACGGCAGACGGGGGCGCGGGGCTGGTGCCGGCTGCTGCTGCCGGGGGTCCGGGAGCCTGGCAGGACTGGGCGCGGGCGGCCGGGGCGGAGCGGCGGCAGCCCGGGCGGCGATGTCGCTCATCAACCGGTCAGCCGCCGCTTTCAGTTCCCCGGCGCGGCTGGCGAGCATCCGTTCCTGGGGTGTCAGCGGGGCACGCAGCATCCCGGCTTCGTCATAGCGCTCGAGATACGTGGTGCTCGCGGCCTCGGAGTATGCCGGGGCGACGGCAGCTTCGACGGGAGGATCGAAGACGGCCGAATGCACGGTGTGGGGGGTAGTGCTCTGGCGCCAGGACAGTCCGGCCAGCTCCACCGGGACGTCACCGCCGTCGGTGTACTCCACATAGTCACCCGCGGATGCGTAAGCGGGTGCGTCGTCTTCGGGGAGAGGGCGGGCGTGGAAGACGAGCTGGGTGGCGGGGCTGCCCCGCCCATCGCCGCCCGCGGCCAGTTCGCGGTGCAGCGCGTCGTCGAGCGCGGCCTGGTGGGTGGTGTTCCACCAGCCGGTGTGCTCATCGGGCCGCGGCAGGTTGCCGTGACCGAGGTGGTCGAGCAGGGCATGGGCCCCCTGCGCCGCCGGCAGACCGGGGTCGTGCAGGAAGCGGTGCAGCCCGGGAGGGAGATACACCAGATGTCCGGCGTACAGGTCCTGCACGGTGGGATCGACCACCGGCATGCCCGGCCGGCGGACGAAGGACTTGTCGTGCCCGATGAACTCCATCTCCAGCCGCTGCCGGTAGCGGTACTCGGCATCCCGGTGCCCGTCCAGCCCGAAGTGGGTGTTCCACGACGCGTTGTGGGCCTTGTCGGCCGCGACCCTGCTCGCCATGAAGTAGGCAGCCCATTCCTGCGGGGGGCGGTTGTGGATGTTCCGCTCCGGCGCCGGGTCGCGGTAGCTGTTCCACCAGTGCACGCCGTCTATGGTCCGCAGTCCGTGGTTGACCCACGCTTTCGGATGGGCCTGGTAGACCGTGTCGATCAGCAGCGAGGCCAGCCCCCGCCCCCGGAAGTCCTCGGCCACCTCCAGCATGTCGATCTCCACGGCCAGACCCTGCGGATGCGCGAAGAACTTCACCGACCCGGCCTGCCTGCCGTCCACCACCGCGATGGCCTGCCGGCCGGGCCAGCGATGACCCGGACCCGCCTTCCACCCGGCCAGCCGCAGTGACACCCCCTCCCAGTGCACCCCCCGATCACCCCCGGCGGGCCCGCGCCGGACGAGCGGACACGACCCGGGCCCCCACATCACTGCTGCCCGCCACCGCGCCCGCCACGGCGGCGGCGACCGCCTCCTCCAGACGGGCACGAACCGCCTCGTCAGACAGACCCGCCCACCCGGCCGGATCGATGTCGAAGACGGCCTGCACCACGACCCGCACCTCGCCGGAACCGGAAGGGGGCCGGCTGGGCGGCGTCACCACCTCCGCAATACAGGCCACATCCCCCCGGGCGTCGGGGGCGCTGCGCGCATCAAAGATGATCTCCCCCAGCCCGCTCAAGCCCGTGACCAGGTCGTCGACGGCTTCGTGCGGGCCCTTCAGCTCCACACGGGTGAACATCGGATCCGCACTGGCCACAAGCCCTCCTCAACCCAACCAGGGGAAAACACCCTGATCACGTAACTGCGGGGCAGAGCAGTGAAGTTCCCGGGCGCGGCGACCCGACGGCGAACGCGGCTCGTGAAAGATCCAGGGCACACTCCACCCATTCCCGCGCCGGGGACGGCAACTGGCGTGTTGGCGGTGTGCGCGTGTTCCGGACCGGGCGGCCGCTTCGTGTCAGTGAGGCTGGTCTGCCTCTTCCCGCCCCTCGTCCTGACCGTGGCGGAGGATCGGCAGCAGGACCTCGGCGGCGTCGCACCCGGTACACGCCGCCGTCCCGGGCCGCGCCAGGGCATCCAGCGCCCGCATGGTGGTCAGTGGCCGCGCCCGGTCGGCGGCCAGCCGGCAACCCTCGGCGTGGATGGTGGCCGCCCGGCCGCTAGTCCGGCCGTCCAGGAGCCAGGCCCACCGGCCTGCGGGCGCCATAACGGTCGGCTGACGGTGGGTGGGCACGCCGTCCAGGTCCACACCGGGGATCGGGCGCAGCTGCGCGGAGGTCACCCACGTCGCGTACTCCACCGGCTCGGCGCCGCCGCCGACGGCCGTCTGCCACAGGGGCACACCGATGCGGTACATCCACAACCCCGAGTCGAGTTGCTGGCGCTCATAGAGCCGTACCCGCTCGATTTCCTGTCCGTCGGGCAGGAGCAGCGTGATCGGTACGGGCGGTGGTGCGGGATCGGTCACGGTCAGGGGCGGGCCGCGAACTGCTCCTGCCGGGCCCGGCGGCACGACTCGCACAGCGGATTCGCCGGAGCACCGTACCTTGCGCACGGCTGGTGGCACTTCGCGCACGGCCCGGTCTGGCTCCGCGCCCAGGTGACGGGCTGCGGTCTGGCGGCAGGCCCAGGGGTGGGGGAAGTCATGACGTGCTGCTCCTCGGTACGGCGTTCACCTCTACTTGAGCACGTGTTCGATTTTCTGGGCGAAGCGGCCCGCCGAGTCATCGGCCGCAGGTCTGGTGGCACAGCGCGGTGAGGGCGGGGCTGGTCACGCGGTGCGCGGCGCGGCGCAGCCCGGGCATGTGCGCGTTCCCCGCGTCGGGGCCGGGGCCGGGTGCAGGCCGCGCCGGGCGGTGCGGTGCGGGCGTGGGTGGGTGCTCGGCCGGGCCTTCGTCCTCCTGGGTTTGGGCTTGGCGGCGTGGCGCGCGGGTGGGCGTCGGTGGTGTGGCCTTGCGCGGCCGCGCCGGGGCGGGTGGGGTTGTCCGGCTGCGCGCGGGCAGTACGCGCTGGGAGTCGGGAGGATTCCCGCATTGAGCCCGTTGACGCACGGCCTGGCCGCTACGCTCAAGATCACGCCGTGCCGACAGGAGTGTGCGGACGAGGGCAGGTGCCCCAGGCGCTCTGGAGATCACCTGACCGGATGAGGTGCCCCCGCCAGCCGACGGGGGCACCTCGATCGGCGAACGGGGGGCGAGAACGGCCTCATCCGCGACCAGCCACTCCGCATTACTTGCTGCAGGTAGTGCTCGCGTTGATGAAGGCGCCGGACTCCCCGGCCGCCAGTACCCGCGCCGGGCGGGGCCACTCCCGGACCTGCAGGGGGCGCCGGCCGTTCCCCTTTCCCGGACCGGCCCTCGATGCCCGCGACGTTGCGGGCAGGGCCGGGCCTGCCGCGGCCCGGGACACGCACACACAGATCCGATGCCCATCGCCCCGGGTGGGGCTGGGGCTCGTTTGTCTCGTGGGCAGAGGACGCGGCGTCCGGCAAGCGGCCGCAGTACGCTCAGGTCCACCCGCCACAGCACCGGTACTTCGCAAAGCACCCGGGCTGCGTCGGCCCGGTCTACCGAGAGGAGGAGCGATGGCCTTCACGCTCGACCTTGCCGCCTGCTCCCGCCCTGATGAGGCCCTGGCCGGCTACCGGGCTGCTGGAGCACTCCCCGCAGCCACCGCACAACGACTACTGGGCCGCCCACGCCCACGTCCTGCTTTCCGCCTATCTCATGGCCGCCGCGGTCGACGGCTCGGGCGTGGAGACGATCCTCGCGTGGATCGCCGCCCCGGACGACGGCCGCCCGCTGGAACTGCTGCGCACGGGGCCGGTGCCCACCTGGGCGCAGGAGTGCGAGGCGATCCTGCCCCTCCCGGCCCATGATGTGAACTGCGTCCTGTTCACCGCCCGCGATGCCCTGCGGGCAAACCTTCAGCCGGCCGCGGGCAACGAGCCCGGCTGACCACCCGGCCACCCGCCCCGAGCCCGGCTGGCTCGGGGCGGGATGTCCCCGGCCGCGCTGCGCCCGGCCAGGCGCAGCGGCGAAGCCGGTCATGCCCGTCCCCGACGGGGCTGTCGGTGGTGGGGGAGAGCATGGAGAGATGAGCGCCGGTAGGGCGCCCGTCGGCCCGTACACGGGTATCGGCAGGCTGTGCGAGCAGGTCCGGGACGCCCTGGCGGAGTGGGCGCCCCGGCTGCTGGGCGTGCACGTTCACCGGTCGCTGCCGGGTCCGGCGGAGGCGGCGTACCTGGTGGGCGCGGTGGCGGACGCCGCCGAGCTCACGGTCCTTCCCGCAGGCGGGCCACTGGCGCGGGCGGAGCTCCGCGCGGCGGCCGCCCGGGCGGCCGAGGCCGCCGGGGACCGGCCGGGGGTGGACGTACGGGCGGAGCTTGTCGCCGTGCGGGGAGGGTGCCGGCGTGCGGCCGTCGCGCTCGGCGTGGCGGTCCCCGTCGTCCTCGATGGCGTTGCCGCACCCCCACCGGAGTAACCGCCGCCGGGCCACGGCTACCCGCGCGCGTGAGTACCTGTTTGTGAGGCGACCATGACAAGCAGCTGCGTCGGTGAATGGTTCACTTGCCAGGGATAGCTTGGGGTGGCCGGGGCGGGGAGGGTGTGTGGAAGAGCCAGGCTTCCGTGTACTGCTGACAGAGGCAGGTGACCGGAAGGTCGAGGCGGTCCGTGCGATGCGTACGGTCACCGGTCTCAGTCTCTGGAACAGCAAACTTCTCCTCGACAGCGCGCCAGTAGCGGTCACGGAACCCAACTGGCTCGAGGTCGCAGAAGAGGCGGCGAGGGTCCTTGAGGACGCGGGCGCCCGCGCGACAGTGCTGTGTGCCTGGTGCGACCGCACCATTAGGCGAGGGGCGGCGCCCATCGAGGCGGCTCCGTGCAAGGGGCCGTGGCCTGCCGAAGCCTGCAGGGCTAGTTGCCCACCCGCCGCGCCACCCGCTTGTGAGTAGGGTCGAGTCGTGACTGCTCATGACCCTGGCCAGCCGTGCCTGCCGACCATTGACCAGCTGTGTGCTCTGCGGGACTTCATCCACGGCCGGACTTGCCACGCCAGTTCCATCGCTATCCGGTTCCGCGGGGAGCCTGCTCATCCGGCGGGCCGCGCAGTGTCGGGCCGGCTGCCCCGTTAGGCGGCGGCATCCCCACCCTGGTCGGCACCGCTCACCTCATGTGATCGCTCGCCTCCCCGGACGTACTTCAAGCGCACGCCAGCCGACGACGCCCTGATCGGTTTCACCCCCGCCGACCTACGCGAACAGGCCGAGGCCATCAGTACCGGCCGGCCCTGCGCCCTGTGCGTGACTCTGGACTGCCCGGCCCTGGTAGCGCCTGCAAGATTGTCAGTGGTGGCTGAGAAGCTGACATCAGTCAGCAGGCCCGGCGCTCCCGGCGGCGGCCGCTCAGCAGCTATGACGGAGGTGATGGCGATGGTGAGCTTCAAAGTGAGATGGGTCTGCGACGGTCAGGAGCAGACCTCGGCCGTCCACTAGGACCGGACCTCCGCCGAGCGGCGACAGCAAGAACTCCAGCAGTCCGGAGCCACGGCCGTGGAGATCTTCGAGAGCGCCCACCGCCGGTAGACGACACCATGACCAGCACACCCCCGCAGCCGACCGTCCGCTTCCACGTGTCGATGACCTTCACCCCCGGGGGACCAAATGTCGAGGGGGCCTGGGAAACCGAGGCATCTGCGGTGAAGCGGTTCCGCAGCTTCATCGGAACGCACGGCTCGGACGGGGTGACCATCACCTTGTGGGCCGAGACGGACGGCATCCGGCACCGCCTGCGCACCTGGACGAAGGACCACGGAGAGGTGATCCACGCCGAGCGCTGACCCGTCCGCCCACGGGCGGACCCTGGGTTACCGGTGATGGGCGGCGTGCTGGTGGCCACGGATGTGGAGTCGGCCGCGACGACCCAGTCCAGGTCGCCCTCGGGGAGCAAACTGTTCAGGCAGGCCAGTTGACCTGCCCGCTCTTGACCTGAAGTACATCCGGAACCTCGGCTTCATAAAACCTGAGGGATCCGATCCCGACTGCGCTGTCCCCGAGCGGGTGCGTTTCGTGAGCCCTTGTGGCCAGCCAGCAGAGCAGCTCGCCGACCTTCTCGAACTCGTCCGGATGGATCTCCTGTCGGGACGTCAGCGACCAGCCGTTCCACGACGGGTCCACGTGAGGGGTCAGTGCCGAGCTGAGCACACCACCCACCCGCCATGCCGTGCCGCGCCCGGCCAGGAGTGGATAGGGGTCGTCCTCAATCACCGGGATCCCCGAGTCGTCGACCACTACGACCTGGAACTCGGTGACGATGGACAGACACTCCGGTTGGGTTCCGATTCCCAGATGCCAGCTCAGCTCGGCGAGCTCCTGCTCGGAGATTTCGTCCCTCAGGTCGACGGCAATCATCAACTCATACATGTCACTCACCCGGTGAACCCTACGAGTAACCCCTGACAGTTGGCACGGATCGGGCCGACTGCCCTGGGCGGATGTGACGGCGGACTCGGTCAAGGCGGTGCTGCTGCCTGCCGATCCGGCAGTCCTCGAGGCGTTGCCGGCGCGTCTGCACCGCACGGCGACGGAGGCGGGGCACCAGGAGGTCGCGCGCGGGCTGACGTATCTTTGCGGCAGGGTGATGTGCCCGGACTGCGAGGGCGGTTTTGTGGTCGGGGAGCAGGTCGAGGAGGGGACTGATGAGCGACGCTCTCGCGGGGCTCGACGACATCGACTGGGCGGCGCTGGAGCACGCCTACGGGACGGCCGAGGATGTACCCGGAATGCTTCGGGATCTGTACCGGTCTGAGAAGGCCGCCGATGCCGCCGATGACCTGCTCGTGTACGTCTACCACCAGGGTGGCGCTGTCTACTCCTCGGCTCCGGCCGCCCTTCCGTACGTGCTCGGGGCCGCGGCCGATCCGGCCATCGTTCCGGCCGTCCGCCGCGAGCTCCTCGAGCTCGTCGGGTCTTTGGCCTACACGGCGAACACCGCGGAGCCCCGCTTTGTCCCACGGGCCTGGCCCGCCGCCTGGGATCTGGCGGTGACGGACCTGCTGCCGCTGCTCTCCGACCCGGCGACCACGAGCCGCATCGCCGTCGCGGATGCCCTTGCCGAGGCCCGCCACCGAGCCGACGAGGTGATCGCGGCGCTGCGGGCGCGGTGGGGCGTGGAGCCGGAACAGGAGTCGCGGGCCCAGCTCATTGATGCGGTCGGCTCGCTGATCTCCCACGCCGAGGCGCAGTATGACGACTCCCTCGACTGGCTACGACAGCTCATGCAGGGTGCCGAGCCCGCCACCCGTCTCGTCGCCGTGCAGGCCTTGCGCCGCGCGCTGCCGGGGCAGGACGACAGTGGCTACGCGCGGGCGGTGTCCGAGGTGCTGTTCGGCAGCGAACCGGACACCTGGTCATCGGGTGGTGGCGCGATCAAGATGACGGCGGTGTGGGCCGTGGGCCTGCTGGGAGATGACCCGGCGAGCCGGGCAGAGGCGACCGGGAGGCTGCTCGCGCACACGGACCCCTCCGTGCGTGCGGGCGCGCTGCAGGCGGCCGCCGACATGCTCAGCCGCCGGCGTTCGGCCGTACCGGAGCTGCTCCCGGCTGTGGCCCGTCTGCTGTCCGACGCCGAGCCCGACAATCGGCTCTTCGCCGTCCGGGTTCTTGGCATGTGCGGGCAGGCCGCCCGGCCCTGGGCGGACGCGCTGGCGGTCATGGTGACGGACGAGGGCGAGCCGTACCTGCCCGCACAGTCCCACGCCATCTGGGCGCTGTCCAGGCTCGGCGACGCGCGGTGCGTACCGCCGCTCGTGCGGCGCCTGTCCGGGGAGCAGCTCGGGTTCGCGTACCACTCGGTCCACGCCGACGGCTGGTGGCCCTACGAGCTGAGTCTGACCGAGACCGCTGGAGGGCTCGGCGCCCACGCCGAGGTGCTGCTGCCCCCGTTGCGAGCCCGGCTCACCGCCGCCTCCACCCTCGACGAGCGTCGAGCGCTCTGCCAACTGCTCGAGTCATGGGGCCCGGCCGCAGCCCCCCTGATTCCGGACCTGAACGGCCTCCTGGACACCGACGCCGCGGTGTGGGCGCTGGACGCCCTCGCGGCGATCGGGCCGGCCGCGGCCGAGGCCGTGCCCCGGAAGCGACTGCGTGTCTTGCTCGACGCCCCGCCCGAGGGCCAGCCGTTCGCGCCGCGCTGCCTGGCGCTCGCGTATGGGAGGCTGACCGGCGACCGGGAGCCCGCGCTCGAGCTGCTGCTCCCGCAGCTGGGCGAGCCGTACGGCCTGGGCAACCTCGCAACGCTGCTGGGGGAGCTGGGTCCGGCGGGCGCCCCGTATGTTGCGCGGCTGCGCGAACTCCTCCCCGTGCACAAAGAAGGCTGGCTGCCGCTCCGTGTTGCCGAAGCGCTGTGGAAGATCACCGGACGGGCCGACGAGGTTGTTCCGGTCCTCGTCCGGGCCATCGCCCCGCTTGCTGAGCGTGGCGGCGCCTACCGGGCGATCACTGAGACGGTGAAACTCCTGGCCGAGATCGGCGCGCCTGCAGCCCCCGCCGTGCCTGTCCTGAAGGCGTTTCTCGACACTGATGAGCGGCCCGTCCCGCATGGGACATGGCGTTCCGTACCAGAGGACGACGAGTTGTGTGACGCCGCGCGCGCCGCACTGCTCGCAGTCTCCTACCACAGTGTGAATGGGCGCGATCGTGGCATCGGACGGGCGTCAGCAACGATGTGAGGGCACTCCCGGGTCATGGTGTCCGGCGTAGTGATCACGGCTGTCATGAGATGACCAAGCTGCTGTCACGTGATGCCCATCGCGAGGACGGCCGGCTGCCAGGGGCGTGCCTGTTCACACAGACCGCCAGATCTCCTTCAGCAGCTCGGGGTAGTGCTCGCCGTGCGTGTGCAGCGCATGCCACACCGCGTCCAGAGCGGCTTTGAGCGGATCGGGCTCGGCGGCGGCGAGCACGGCGGGGAGAGCGAAGTACGGCTGTGAGATCGGTTCGCGGACGTCCGGGGTGCCGGGGTACACCAGCAAGGAGGCGGACGTCATCGGCGCGCGGCTGCCGGGCAGCCGGTCAAGTTCGTAGCGTGTCGCCCCGTCGTCTCTCTGCTCAGCGCACGGGACCCATGCCCACCCTGCTGGCGGCGGGGGGAAGTAGGGCGGTCGCTCGGGGGGGCATCGCCCCGAGCACCGTCGGACCCGGTACGAGGGGAGTGGATCGTAGGGTCTCCCACATCTGGTCGTCGTCGTCGAAGGGCGCCGGTAGCGGATGCCCCTGCGTCAACGCGGTAAGCGCCGGAGCGACCCACCCCACATCGGTCAGGCCCGCCGCCTCGCACGCCCGCCGCGCGGAGAGCAATGCCACTGAACGCTGGACCTCGGGTCCCGCGACATCGAGGGCGTGCACCAGGTCACTGTCGAAGGTGAGCAGACCCAGGACGTTGCTCCCGCGGACACCGCGCAGCCTCTCGCTTGGCAGCCTTCCGCCCCACTGCCACCTCTCATAGTGCAGCTGCGGATCCTCCGTGACCCCTACCTCATCTGCGACCAGTTTGTGCACAAAGCCCCCTGTTAAGACGGACTCGGAAGTTGCTCCGTCACACCCAACATCATGCCGCAGGCCGCTGACACACCCGGCACCTCGGCGTGTACTGCTTCGTCCAGAGGTTGCTAGCTGCACCGACACCTGTGGCCGGGCCAGCAGTTTCCGCCAGTCAAGAATCGACGTCAGCGAAGCGGCGAGACGCGGGAGGAACAGCGCGGCTGCCTCTGTGTTGCAGCCCGTTGCACCACGATCCGGTGCCGGAGGGTCAGACGAAGGCCCCGGGGGTCACGACGTCCCGGGGCCTCCACTTCGCTGGCCTCCCCGCCCAACGACGAGCCGGGCAACCTGTCACGCCCAGTCGACCCCCAGCTGCGCGAGGGCAGCGAGCTGGTCGGCGGTGAGCTTCTCGCGCCTGCTCTTGGTGTTGGAGACCCATACGCCGAGCTTCACGATCACCGGCTCCGTCTCGCCCTCGACCGTGATCTCCTCACCGTGGGTGCGTGGGACCGGCCGGTGGGCGCCTTCCCGTTCCACCCACTGCGCGAGTGCCGCCAGGCCCCGCTGGAATGCCTGCTGCGCCCTGCTCGGCCCCTTCATTCCACGAGCGGCGGCCGGGGCCGGAGGCGGCGTCTGGGCGGGTTCCACGCCCAGGGCGGTCAGCCGTGCTTGCTGTTCGGGCAGGAGCCGCGCCCAGGTGGCCGGCTGCTTCTGCTGCTGTAGCCACCGGCCGATGTCGTCGCCGTCCATCAGCACGCCGGGGGCGATGTCGGGCAGCTGTCCGTCGGCGTCGACCAGGTCGGCCAGGACGCGCTGGTGCCTCTGCCAGTCCAGGGGCCAGGGGCAGTTCCAGTCCTTGTCGATCGCGGCGAGCTGCGCGCCCCGGGTCGCTGCGGTGTCCTCGTCCTTCCCGAGCCCGTTCTTGGCGCCTTTGCGCCGGAGGTTGGCCATGTACTGGCCGATGGGCACCATCTCGTCGTCCTCGCCCCACATGGCGTCTTGCCGGGGCGCCAGGTGGCCGGTGGCCCGCCGGTAGGACCGGAGCACGGCGAGCTTGGCCTCCCACGCCTCCTCACCGGGCTCCCACACCATCCCGGCCTCCGGCGCGTCCAGCAGCGTCTTGCGCCGGTCCTCGAGCTCCCCGGTGCGCAGGGCCTTGCGCTGCTGGTGCACCCACCGGCCGAGCGGGAACGCCTTGGTGACGCCGACCTCGGTCTCGGTGTCGTACGGGACGGCGTGCAGGCCGGTGATCTCGTTCTCCGCCCGCCACCAGATGAGGGCCTGGTAGCCCTCCAGCCACACCAGAGACTCGGGCCGGTAGACCCGGGTGCGGAGGAAGGCGGCCGATGGTGGCCGGGTCGCGTGGGCTGGAGAAGTGGAGCAGTGCCGACTCGGCTGCCGCGTCGGTGTCGTCCTCCAGGCCCTCGCCGTCGCTCTGGCCGTCGGCGCCGACGATCCGCCCGTCCTCGTCGCGCCGGAGGTGGACCTTGCACTGGCCGCTGGTGAGGGCTCGGGAGGCGAGCTGCTCGACGAGGCGGTCGTCATGAGAGCGCAGGCCCTGGAGGACGGCTACAAGGGGGCGGAAGCTGGCGGAGGCGACTATGTCGGTCGGGTCCTCGTTGGGCTCCAGGAAGATGGGCACGATGATCCGGGCGATCTTCGTGGAGCCGTCTTTGTTGAGCCGCAGGGCGCGGCCGATGTTCTGGACGATTTCGACTTGGGATCCGCGGGTGTCGGCGAAGCAGATGGCTTCGACGCCGCGTTCGCCGGTGATGTCGACTCCTTCGCCGAGGACGCGTACGGAGGCGAGGAAGGCCCGGTGTACGCGCCGGTTGTCGGCGTCGATGCCGTTGGCGAACTGCCTAGGACTTCGCGGCGCTCGGTGACGAGGTGGTCGCCGCACAGCCAGGCTGACCAGACCCGGTTCGGGGGTACGTGGCGGCCGGCTTCCAGCTCGTAGCTGAGTAACACGAGCATGGCACCCCCGCCGCTGTGCTCGGCCCCGGCCCGCCCCTCCCCTACACGGGGCCGGGGCGGGCCGGGGTGTCCCACCGGCTTCTCCGTCCACTCAGTACGCCGATGACCCCAGCCCTTCACGGGAGGTCAGGGGCTTGGCGGTGTGTACTCGTAGTAGATGCCGTCCACCATCGGGTCCCATGCCTTCGGCTGGGAGACCGGGAGCACGAACGTCCAAGCCTGATTGTCCGCAGCGTGACAGGTCCATTCCTGGAGGGCAGCCCCTGACGGGGGCGGATTCAACGCCGTCGGATTGCGTATGTCGAGGCACCGCATCGCGCCCGTTCCCTGTCTGATTCTGGAGAAGCCCTTCGGGTGAGGTTCGATCTCCCAGAACTGGCTGGCCGTCTCTTCGCACGGATTCGCTTGAACTACGGCGCCGTTCGTCTCGCCTGCCTCCAGGCACATGGGCGAGCCGTCGGGCGACGGTGTCCCGGGGTGGACCTGGATCTGGTACACGGGGCCGTGGGAGCTGTCGGCGTCGCTGCTCTTCAGGAAACGGAAGAGCTGGGTTTTCCGGTCGCTGCGCGGCTGGACCCTGAAGCCACCGACGTTCTCCTCTGCAACGAGATCGCCGGTCCGTGCGCTCCTTATGTTCCACCACAGGTCACCGAATTCAGGTGGCTTCTGACCGTCCGAGAACAAGGGACAGATCCCGCCCGGGAACTGATCACAGTCAGCGGCAAAGGCGCTGGACGGCACCATCGTGCCCCCTGCCGCGAGCGCGCCGACGGCGGCCGACAACATCACACGCCGGGTCCAGGCGGTACTGGTCATGGTCGTTCTCCTCACTGGCGAGACGCTGTGCTGCTCAACCGATCGCCGCCTTCGGCGCCGGCAGGGTTCTCAGCCCCAGTGCCATTGCACCCTGGCGATCGGACGGTGTCATGCCCCTCGAGTTCGGGGCTTGACACTGTGGCCCTATCGACGGGATGCCCTGGCCAGCGGCCACTCTGCCGCGCCGCGATCGGTCCAGGCCCTCATCGGCATCCTGGTCGAGGCCGAGGTGGCGGAGGTGCGGCGGCCCGCTGGACCGGCCACCGCCCCGTCCCCTACGACGGCAGCCTCGACCGTCTGGACAAGCTGGCGGTCCTCGCCCAAGGCCGCACCGCCGCGCTGGCTGGCGTACGGCCCTGGCCGTTTCCCGACTTCGAGGCCACCATCACCGCCTGCCTGGGTTTGGGCTGGTAGCCGTGGTGAAGGAACGACCTGGCGCGGTGAAGCTGGTGTCATCGAAACGAGTTGTCCTGGACACTGGGGTGCGGTGTCGCACACAGGAAGCGGCGCTGCCACTTGTCTGACCTGCGGAGTTCCAGCTTCGGGTCTGGCTGCGCAGTTTGGTTGAGTACTGCGCAGTTTCACTGATCACCGACAGATCCCGGCGAGCCGCGCGCGAACGATGCCATCCATCCGTTCCAGTGGTAATCCATAGACAAGAATGATGCATCTCATGTCTGGGGGTTCTTCGCATGGTGGATGCTTCCGATTACGAGAAGGCCGCGCCCTGTGGTCGGGGAGCAGATGGCGCGGTTCGAGAAGGCCTGGCGGAGGTTCGTGCGATGCGTGGTGGCAGACCGGTGTCGGAGGTGAAGGCGTCTCTCCTGGTTGCCGGCGAAAGGCATGGCTTGGGCATTGCCAACGGGGTCGCGCAGTATGCCGCTGGATGTATCGCTGACGGCTGGTTGTAGACCACCAGCACGGCGGAACCTGAGTAGTCCGCAGCGAAGCGGAGAACCTCGATGACCTTGAGCGGGTACGTGGCTTACCCTGTTCACGCCGCGGCGGGAGGGCTGGTAGCGCAGAGGTAGACGCGCCCTCTTGTCAGGAGGGGATGACGCCGGTTCGAATCCGGTTCAGCCTCCCCGCCGTGCGTATACAAGACCGGGAAGCCGTTTCCCTAACCTCGGTGCGCCAAGCACACTCCGGTACTACCCGCGAGGGCCAGACTACCCTTGCACGGAGCGAGCGCGGGTACTGCAGTATCAGGAAGTCGCCTGAGCGCTGTACCTGGCGCTTTCCCGACCTGTGCCCGCTTCGCGGGCCCAGGGGACACCCCGACGACCTGCCCGTAGCCAGCCGCCCGCGCAGCGGGCTCGGGTCCTGGAGGCGAAGCCAGAACGACCAGGTGGGGGAGCGAAGCGGACCCACCCAACAGACCGAAGGCCGGGACCTCGTGAAACGAGGTCAGCTCCCTTGCGAAGCAGGGGAGCCCTAGTCCTGGCGAAGCCAGGACACTCGGGTGAAGCGGAGCGGAACCCGACAGTCCGAAGCGAAGCGCAGGACTCCGGCCCGAAGGGCCGGCGATCGGAAGAGCGGGGGGGGGGGAAAGAGTGTGGAGCGGTAGGTGTAGATGTCGGTGGTCGGCGGATGATTAA